>DATCZD010000117.1:0-14323 GCA_036526075.1 Pontiella sp.
CACAATGACTTTGTCGAGAAAAGAACCCGTATGGAAGGGTGTTTTTTACAACCATTTTTTAGGACAGAAACGACCTAAATGGCATGATTTATGCCTAATCAATCTACAATCAGATTTAGCACTTTATCCACTATTAGAAACTTATTGTGAAAAGAGTGGTTTTAGCACATGAGAGCAGCGGTAGATTCCTTGCAAACAAACACTCCCACCCCTATAGCGAAGATTGACCCCTCGTAACAGGTTCGGTAGATTTTCGGTTATGACTGACACATCTCAACCTAAGCAACGGATCGAACAACTTCGGACAGAAATTGAGCGGCACAACCACCTCTATTACATTGACGCCTCCCCGGAAATTACCGACCGAGAATATGACTACCTTCTTAAGGAACTGGAACGGCTCGAAATCCAGTTTCCGGAATACCAAACCTTTACCTCGCCCACTCAACGCGTAGGCGGAGCTCCTCTTGATCACTTTGATAGTGTGAGACACACGGTTCCTATGATGAGTCTTTCAAATACTTATTCGAAAGAGGAACTTGTGGAGTTTGACCGTCGCATCCGCAAGCTGATTCCAGAAGAAGATTTCTCCTACATGCTCGAACCTAAGATTGACGGAGTGGCCATTTCCCTGCGCTATGAAAATGGAGAGCTGGTTCGTGCTGTTACCCGTGGCGATGGCAGCACTGGTGATGATGTCACAGCGAACATCCGAACCATCAAGTCTATCCCGCTACGGCTTTCCGACATGATACCACCGTCCGTATTAGAGGTTCGTGGCGAAATCTATATGGACACTGCGGGTTTTTCCAGACTTAACGAGCATCGGCAGGAATCCGGCAAGGAACCGTTTGCAAATCCTCGCAACGCCTGCGCCGGATCACTCAAACTACTTGACCCCCGTGAAGTCTGCAAACGCCCGCTTGATGCCATATTTTACGCAGTAGGTGAACTGGAAGGCATTGAGTTTGAAACCCATGAACAGATGCTTTTCTCACTTCGCAGTTACGGACTGCGTGTTACTCCCGATTACTGGCTGAGGGTTTCGATTTCTGAAGTTATCGAACAACTTGATGTTCTTAAAAATATGCGTCACGAGTTTCCCTTTGAAATGGATGGCGGCGTGATAAAAGTCAACGAACGACGGCTTTATGAACGATTGGGCTACACCGCCAAAAGCCCGCGCTGGGCGGTCGCCTATAAATATGAGCCCGAACAGGCCGAAACCATATTACACGCCATCTCTATTCAAGTAGGACGAACAGGTGTTTTAACTCCGGTGGCCGAACTCAATCCCGTTCAACTGGCTGGCACCACCGTTAAACGAGCCACTCTTCATAATGAAGATGAAATCCGTCGCAAAGACATCAAAGTCGGCGACAGTGTCATCATCGAAAAAGCCGGTGAAATTATTCCGGCCGTTGTCAAAGTGATCACTGAAAAACGCACCGGCACAGAGATTGACTTCTCCATGCCGACCGCCTGCCCGATCTGCGGTGAAGAGGTGGAAAAGCGAGAAGGTGAAGTTGCCCTTCGCTGTACAAACCTGCAATGCCCGGCGCAGGTTAAAAACTGGCTGACCCACTTTGCCTCACGCGGTGCTATGGATATTAACGGCCTCGGTGAATCGCTGGTGGAGCAACTTGTGGACAGCGGTCTAGTAAAAAATCCAGCGGAGCTTTATTCCCTCCAGAAAGTTGAAGTACTGGGGCTTGAGCGCATGGGCGAGAAATCAGCCGACAATCTAATCAAGGGAATCCTAGAGAGTAAAACACGGCCGTTCGAAAAAGTGCTGTTCGGCCTCGGCATCCGGCATGTCGGCAAAGGAGCCGCCTCTATTCTTGCCAATGAATTTAAAAATATTGATGCCCTGATGGATGCCGATACAGAGCGACTGGAGTCCATCCGTGATATCGGCCCGATTGTCGGAAGATCCGTTATCGCATATTTCCAATCTCCGGACACCCGCATGGTGATTGACCAGTTGCGCACTGCAGGTGTTAATTTTGAACAGACGAAAACCCGTGAGAGCGATGAACTTCAGGGATTAACGTTTGTCCTGACCGGCTCATTGGAGACCATGACGCGCGATGACGCCGCCGATAAAATTAAAATGCGCGGTGGAAAAGTAAGCGGTAGCATTTCGAACAAAACCAGTTATCTGGTTGCCGGAGAAAGCGCCGGGTCCAAGCTAACCAAAGCGGAATCTCTGGGCGTAACCATTCTGACCGAGGAACAGTTCATCTCCCTACTCGGTTCAGATGAAAAAGTGGAAGACCAAAACATCGGCCAGATGGGATTTGACTTCTAAACACTGAAGAGGACTAAAAATGATATTGGATGCACTTAAGAATGCAGCAAAGTATACAACCCTTAGAAATGGGTTTGACGAAGGGTTTGGATTCCTGAATCAGCCAGGACTTGCTGAGTTAAAGGAAGGAAAGTATGAAATTTCCGGAGATCGGATCTATGCAATTATTGCCCTGGAAAACGGCCGTGCGGTTGACGAAGCCGAACTGGAAGGACATCGCAAATATATCGATATCCAATATGTCATCAGCGGGGAGGAATCCATGGGTTGGGCTCCGCGAGAAGGCTTGCCCAATTCAGTCGAATATGACGAAGAAAAAGATCTAGAATTTTTTCAAGGCAGGCCACAGAGCATAATAAAAGTTCCGGAAGGCTCATTCATTATATTTTTCCCCAGCGATGCCCACCTTCCACTGATCGGCTCCGGTCCAATTCATAAGGTAATCCTTAAGGTGGCGGTTGACTAAATCTTTCCACAACTCTAAACAAAATAAAAAATATGGGCTGTCCGATTCATAAGGTGGTCGTTAAGGTTGTGACTTATTAGATCTTTCCATAACTCTAAACAAAATAAAAAATATGAGCTTCCCGATTCCCCCAAATGAAGACCTGCGGCTAAAGGCACTTTTCCGTTATGAGATCTTAGATACTAGTGCTGAACAGCAATACGACGACATTACAGCGATTGCGTCACATATCTGCGAGGCTCCGATAGCCCTGATCAGCCTACTGGATGACCAGCGACAGTGGTTTAAATCAAGGATTGGAATATCAGCAGAGGAAACTGAACGAGATGTCGCTTTCTGTGCCCACGCTATCATGCAACCAGATATTTTCATTATTCCAGATGCCTTGCTGGATGACCGTTTTTCCAATAATCCTCTAGTAACCGACTCCCCAAATATCCGATTTTATGCTGGGGCGCCGTTAACTACAGCCGATGGACATAATCTCGGCACCCTCTGCGTTATTGATCACCAGCCCCGCCAGCTCTCTTCCAAACAGCAGGAGGCTTTGGCGGCTCTATCCCGGCAGGTAATTAGCCTGATGGAGCTCCGACTAACCAACAAAAACCAGCAACAATTGCTTCAGGAAAAAATAAACCTGATCGCGAACCTTCAGGAAAAAGTGGAGTACATTAATAAGCTCGAGGAATTCATCCCGATCTGCTCGTATTGCAAAAAAGTTCATATAAGCCGTGATGCTTGGCAGGAGCTCGATAGCTATATTCACGAACATTCATCAGCAAAAATAAGCCATGGGATCTGTCCGACCTGCGCTAAAAAGTTCTTTCCCGATTATAGCGAGGAAGAGACTAATTAGAATGTATGCCCGATCTGAAAGTTAAAGCGGGCCTTTCCGGATAGATATTCCTCGTCGTAAGTGATCGGCCATGCGTAGTCTAGATGCAGCGGGAACCCAGGAAGATCAAATCGTAAGCCAATTCCCCAGTTATCGTGGTATAGCTCAGAATCAAAATTCCATGAATCAGGATTCACAAAACCCCAATCATAAAAGACGGCACCGCGGATCTTATCCCAAAGCGGATAGGTTAGTTCAGCTGTAGCCTGAGCGGAGCTGTTTCCCCCAACCGGGTCATCCGGAGAGGTCGGATCAAACGGACCTACATCACGGTATTCAAAACCGCGTAGAGTACGCGGCCCACCAAGAAAAAATCGATCAAAGATCGGAACCCCGTCGCCAAAGGTCCCGGCATTTTTCTTACTTTCGCTGAATGCTTCAATCGACTCGGCTTGAGCGCGCGCATTTAAAACAACTCCATCAAGCAAAGGCAGAGGCCAATGGTGAATTGACCGGATGCGCATACCATAAACATCCGTTTCGGCACCTAGAGATCCACCGGAAAAATAGGGGGAGATTGTAGTTTTGTTTCCCCGAGTCGCATTAAAATAGCGGTCTCGCGAGTCAAAGGTCCAAGTGTAAGCCAGACTGCTCTTCAGACGCCGCCCCTCTTCCTCTTTAATCGCGGTCGATGCTGTAGAGGAAACATCAAATACATCAAACTGTTCGAGAGTATAAGCCAGACTCCCTCGAGTGAACCGCGAAAGCGGTTTACCCAACGAAAGACGCATCCCATCGGTTTTTTGATCATAGGCATCAGAAAAATAACGAGCTTCCTGATGATACAAGTCTACGCCTAAAGATAGCTTGCGATCCATAAACCAAGGTTCAACAAATGAGATCTCAATATCATTACGTTGTGTGCCCAGCTGAGCGCGGATCTTAAATTTCTGGCCGCCCCCGACTGGTGGCCAGCGTTTCCAATCAAAGTTTCCTTGGGAAAGTTCGACATACCCTACCAGCGCATCCACACTTGAGAATCCAATCCCAGCGGAAAACTGACCGGTCGGTTTTTCCTTCACCTGAACATTCAGATCATAATGGTCGGTTTTTCCAGAAGGCTCTGCGGAAATGGTGGCATATTCAAAATAGTTTAGATTACGCAACCGCGCTTCAGACGTTTTTATTCGGCTACGGTTATACTTTTCGCCTGGATGCATAACGAGCTCTCGGCGAATAACCTTATCGATGGTTCGTTCGTTGCCACTTATGTTCACTCTATTAATGAAGCCAACTGGCCCTTCTGAAACTTCATAGGTGATATCCACAATGCCCCGGCCGGAATCGGCATGATAGATCGAACGAATTTGCGAACGTACATGCCCGCGGTTGCCGCAGTAAGCCCGGACACTTTCAGCTCCGGCTTCAATGCGCTCATAGGAGGCAATATCACCCCGGCGTACCCGAATACCCCGACGAAGCTCTTCTTCCGTAAATACCTCCATCCCCGAAATAGAAATATCACCAATTCGATAACGCTGACCTTCTTCTATCTTAAACGTCAGTTTGGATTTTTTCGGAGTAGATTCATTCAATACAGGCTCAAAAACCTTTACATCCAGAAACCCGTTATTCATATAGAACGACTTAATGGCAAAGACATCGGAATCAACAACTTCTTCCTTATATTTACCGGCTCCGGTAATGAAAGAATACCAACGCTTACGCTTCTGCTGAATCAGGGATTCCAGCTTCTTGTCTTCAATCAGGTCATTGCCTTCAAAGACAATATTTTTTATGCCCATTTTCGGGCCTTCATCTACGTGAAAAACAACATCCACAACACCCAATTCAGCATCGGTTCTGGATTCCCACTTCACCTTGACATCTGGATACCAGAAATCGCGGTAAGCAGCTTTAATCTTAGAAGCAGCCAGCTCAAAGGTAGAATCATCGGCAAACTGCCCAACTTCTAATTCGGACTTTTGTTTAATTTTCTGACCACTCTTTTTTCCACCGACCATTTCTATGCGGCGCAAGCGGTACTTGGATGTGACAGTGTAAATAAGAACAATACCATCTTCTTCGACTTCCATTTGAGCATGAACAAAGGAGAAACGGTCTGACGAACGCATCCGGTCTACATCAACAGCAATCGACGACAGAATGGTTTCACGATCACTAACCGCCTCCCCAACCTTAAATGTCGTATAAGCCTCAACCGAGCTAATGTCGTAGGATTCTCCCAACTGATTAACGATGCGAATATCCTTAATAATCTCCGCCTGCACGGATACAAGCAGTAGAAATGTGATAGAAATAAGAGTTGATAATTTGTTCATGGATCTCACGTTTTTCAGTTTATCCATTGAAGGGACCAGAATCCTCTTCACGTTCTGTTCGATCTTCAAAGCGGGTATATTCACGTATAAAGTTCATCTTCACTTCGCCGGTTGATCCGTGACGAAATTTGGCGACATCCACAATGGCGGAAATATCGTCATTACGCTCATCGCCCTGTTTATAGTAACTGTCACGATAAAGCAGAAGAACAACATCGGCATCCTGCTCAATAGCGCCTGAATCACGCAAGTCAGACAGTTTCGGACGGTTATCGCCGCCCCGTTGTTCTGTCGCACGGCTAAGCTGACTCAGTACGATCACCGGCACCTCAAGTTCCTTAGCCATTGCCTTAATCGCACCAGATATGGCCATTGTTTCACGCTGACGGCCATCGCGTGAAAACTTGGAGTAATTCATCAACTGAAGATAGTCGATGATAATAAGTTCTACGCCATAACGGCTCTTCATCCGGCGGGCACGAGAACGCATCTCCACCGCTTCCAGACCGGGCGTATCGTCGATATAAATATTGGCCTTGGAAAGTTTATCTGCCGCACGAGTGAGTCGGCCATGCTCATCAGCTGTCAAAGCACGCCCTTTTGCGCGATGAGATCCTAGCCTAGCATTAGAGAAGAGCATACGTTTAACCAACTGCTCGCGCGACATTTCTAAGCTAAAAACACCGACCGCAACTTTTGGGCCATGCACGCCAAGGGCTGCATTTTCTGCAATATTAAGCGCCAAAGAGGTTTTCCCCATAGCAGGCCGGGCAGCCAAAACAATCATATCCGTCGGGGACAGCCCGCCAAGCTGAGCATTCAAACCCATATATCCGGTGGTAACACCTCTAACCAATTCGTTCGGATCAGTATTGTTAATGTCTGCAAAGGCCGACCGAACCGAGTCTTCCCATTTTGGAATGACTTCGGCTCCATGCTGGCTGAGATTAAAAAGTCCCGATTCGGCTTCACCTACCAGAACAGACGCATCGAGCTCAGCCTTATAAGCGGCATCTATGGTTTCAATGGAATGTTCAATCAGACTACGATATAGTTTTTTATCCATCACTATATCGCAGTAATACTCGACATGAGCGGAAACCAGGGTACTTTCCTGTAGTTGGACCAAGTAGTCATACCCACCCACTTTATCCAATGCATTTTTTTCTTTAAGCCACTCACCGATAGTGATGGCATCCATAGGAACGTTAGCTTGGCTCATCTCCACCATCTGCTCAAAAAGCGCCTGATGGCGCCGATCGTAAAAACATTCGGCGCTCAGACGCTTTGCAAGACATTTATCGATAGCGGCTTGAGGATCCAGCAGAACAGAACCTAAAACCCCCCGCTCGGCTTCTGCACTGTGCGGGGGGATTCTCAGACCTGCTGAATCCCCGGGGATCATTTCTCTTCTACAATCCAAACCTTAAGAGTGGCCACAACTTCTGGATGTAGCTTGATAGAAATATCAAACACACCTAGCTCATGCAACGGAGCTTCAAGAGCAATCTTGGACTTGTCGAGTTCCAAGCCCTGTTCTGCCAGCTTCTCTAGAATCTGCGGTACACCAACTGAACCAAACATTTTTCCAGATTCGCCAACCTTAGCAGAAATAGTGCACTCAATAGCCTCGATCTTCTTGGCTAATTCATCAGCAGCAGTTTTTTCTTTTTCAAGCTGAGCCAAACGTTCTAGGCGTTTCTTCTCGATCTGACGCTTTTTCCCCTCGGTCACCTCTGTAGCGATCCCCTTCGGGAAAAGAAAGTTACGGGCGTAGCCATCAGCAACTTTCACGACATCGCCCTCAATACCCAAGCCGTCAACCTGGTCCATCAATAAAACTTCAACAGCCATTGCTATCTCCTTTAAACTTTAGCGAACAAGGCCCATAACCCGTGCACGACGAATTGCTTTTTTAATCTGGCGTTGCTGCTGGGCGTTAGCTCCTGTAATACGGCCCGGAAGAATCTTGCCACGGTCAGTCATAAACTTCTTGAGAAGTTCGGCATCTTTATAATCGATCGAGGTAACTCCACGGAGGAGTTCCGGATCGCGCTTGTATTCATCTCTTCTATCTCTACGACGCATAATTATATCCTTTCTCTAAAACGGAACATCGTCATCATCATCATCGCCGGACGGAGTTGGTTGGCTAGCTGCCTGCGAAGCAGATGCAGAAGGAGCTGTTTCCGAAAATTCAGCGCCCTTTCCCGGCGTTCCCAAAAACTGGATGCGATCAGCACGCACACGTAATTTACTCCGTTTTTCACCCTGCTGACTTTCCCACTGGTCCAGTTGCAGTCGACCTTCTACAAAAACCGGAGATCCTTTTTGTAGGTATTCTGCCGAAGTTTCGGCCTGACGTCCCCACACAACAACATCAACAAAGCAAGTTTGCTCAACCGTCTCGCCAACTTTATTTTTGAAGTTTTCATTGATTGCCAACCCAAGGTCAGCAACCGCGGTACCTGACGGCGTATACCGGATCTCCGGATTACGCGTCAAATTCCCCATCAAAAGAACCCGGTTGTAGCTCGCCATGACTTAGGCCTCCTGTGCTACTTCTACTCCGCTAGCTTCAACAAACTGGTGACGAAACACATTGGTAGTCAATTTCAAGCGAAGCTTGAAAGCATCCATCTGTGTACCATCGAGCTTAAACATTATTACCACATACAGACCGGCCTTCTGCTTTTTCAGCGGGCGGGCAAAGGTCTTTTTTCCCATGCGGGCGGTGCTTTCGATAGAGCCCCCTAGCTTTTCAAGTTCTTCCTTCACACGGCCGATTGCCTGGTCGAGTCCTTCTTCGTCCAATGCCTCCGGAAAGATGAACAGTCCTTCGTATGTATTCAATTTCTTTCTCCTTAGCTTATCCTATTTGTAACCGATTAAACTCGTTCATAGTCCTCTCGGCTCCAATGGAAAAGATGCTTTCTACCGCATCGGCGGCCCGTTCGACAACCTTTTCCAACCTCAAAAACTCTTCTTCTGCAAAGTCGCCCAGTACGAATTCGATCATATCCATACCAATCGGCTTAGGCCCGATACCCACCCTCACGCGAGAAAATCCTTTTGTCTGCAACCACTCCAACACCGACTTCATGCCGTTATGACTGCCGCCCGACCCTTTTTCCCGGACACGAATTCCGCCGAACTCAAGGTCGACATCATCGTACACCACCACGATGGATTCCGGAGCCACGCGCCATTTTTTCATCGCGCCCCAGACCGCCCTTCCGCTGCGGTTCATAAAAGTAGTTGGCTCAATCAGCCGCACTTTATGCCCCCCGATTCGGCATTTCACTTGCCGAACTGGAAGCCAACGCATTTTTTTCAATATAGCACCCTGCCGCTTGGCAAGTTCATCTACCACCATAAACCCGATATTGTGGCGACTATGCTCATATTCTCTTCCGGGATTACCCAGCCCAATGACCAGCTTCAAAACAAATCCCCCCAGAAGAGAGAGAGAGAGAGAGAGTTACTCCTCTCCCTTCTTTCCTGTGATTACTTCCGGCTCACCGGAAACTTCCACTGCGTCTTCCTCATCGGCTTTCTGACCGGAAACCGCGCAAACAATAGCCTCGCTGTCAACCAACGGCTTAAACTTGGCGTCGAGTCCGAGATCGGAAACATGTAGATTATCACCAATACCAAGATCAGAAACATCTACTTTGATGGCCTCTACGAGATCTTTCGGAAGACACTCAATGCCCATCGAGTGCATAACCTGATCCAGAATTCCACCGGCCTTAACGCCTTTCGATTCACCAACGAGAACAACTTCGATATCAACCTGAATCGGCTGACCAGCTACAATACGTTGGAAATCAACATGCACCACATCGCTAGTTACAGGATGGTGCTGTACATCTTTAACCAGAACAGAAACATCGCCTTCGCCTTCGAGTTGGATATCAATGATCAGGGTTTCGCTGCTATGATGATGCAGGATCTGCTCGAAATCGTGAGCATCTACTTCGATCGAAACTGGCTCTTTTTCTGCACCATAAACAACCCCCGGCAACTGGCCGGCATTACGCATACGACGAGCATTACTGGAACCTTCAAGGTTTCTCTTCTTTGCAATCAGTTTTGTGTCTTCCATTGATTCTCTCCTAATTATCAACCCTGAACAGCGAGCTGACGGATTGGTCGTTGTGAATTCGGCAAATTGCCTCCGCCAATGTATCAGCCACCGACAGTACGGTAACATTAAATTCTTCCCATTCGCGTTGCGGCACCGTATCGGTGGTTACCAGTTCAACGATAGGCGACTCTTTCAGACGCGAAATCCCCTTCTCTGTCAAAAGAGAATGGCTTACAGCCGCACGGATTGATTTCGCACCAGCCTTTTCCAAAAGTTTTGCAGCAGCGGTCAACGTACCGGCCGTAGAGGTCATGTCGTCCACCAGGAGGGTATTACGACCCTCAACATCGCCCACTAAATGATTTGCTTCAACATCTTCGGCACTCTTACGCTGCTTACCGACCAGCGCGATGCCGGCATTGAGCATTCGAGAGTATGCATCCGCCATCTTCAGGCCGCCAGCATCAGGTGAGACCACAACTAGGTCGTCCAGCTCCATTGAGCGCAAATATTTAACGATGACCGGTGATGCATATAAATGATCTACCGGTATATCGAAAAAGCCCTGAATCTGTTGTGCATGCAAATCAACACAAATAACGCGGTCCGCACCAGCGGCCACAAGAACATTAGCAACCAGCTTGGCGGTAATTGGAACGCGGGGCTGATCTTTACGGTCCTGACGGGCATACCCATAGAAAGGAAGTACCGCCGTAATACGATGAGCCGAAGCACGCTTCGCTGCATCGATCATAATCAGCAGTTCCATTAGATATTCATTTGGGTTAATGGCTAGTGACTGAACAATAAAGAGATCATCGCCACGAACATTGTCCACGATCTTTACAAATATTTCGCCATCCGGGAAACGAGTAATGTCTACATCACACAACTCCCTACCGGCCGCGGCAGCAATACGCTCTGCTAACTTACGATGTCCTGTCCCCGAAATGATCTTCATTTTACGTTCACTATATAATATGTGGTTGCCCGACCAGGGTTCGAACCTGGACCCTATGAGTCAAAGTCACATGTGCTTCCATTACACTATCGGGCAATAAAAATACTGGAAAAGAAGCCTTTTTCTTCAAAAGCTCCCGTTCCTTCTAAAATTTAAAAAGAGCGGAAGACCATAGGAAGCAAGCGATTAGAAGTCAAGCAGGCAAATTGAAGTTTAATTCAGATTTAACCGAAGCAGATAATGCCCAACAACCAGAACAATCGACACACTGATTTCAACCAAAGCAATACGCTGAATATCCAGCCCGCCGGAAAGCTTTTTCCAGCGTTCTAGAAAAAGAAGACCAAACGAACCGTCCACCATCATCACAATGCCCAGCCAAAAAAGTATGATTGCAAACCTTTCCATTACACCGACCTGTGGAACAGTCCATGCCAACGCTCCATGGCAATCGCCCAGTCAGTAGCATCTCTGGGCGAAAACACACGAGACTCAAATGAGAAGGAATTTCGAATAATTTCACGCCCCTCCGCCAGAGAATCAATGTCACCCATAGCGATCATTTGACCGATTACATTACCGATTGCCTTTGCCCGCATCGGTCCAGAAATAACCGGAAGGCCGATAGCATTGGCCGTCAATTGATTCAGCAAAATGTTTTTGGATCCACCGCCAACAATACGGACCAGATCAAACTCTTTTCCAGTCAGATCCTTCAGCGTGTTAAAAGTGTCGGCATAAAGCAGTGCCAACCCATCGTAAGCCGCTCGGAGAATACTTCCATGATCTTCCGGCCTGCCCTGGCCGGTCTGCTCACAAAAATCTTTGATGCATAACTCCATATTTTCGGGTGATCGAAAAACTTCAGCTGAAGGATCTATTAAATAGCCATGCGGGATCGCTGCCGAAACAAGATTGTCCATATCCTGCCAAGAATAGTTATGACCTTGATCATGCCACATTCTGCGAAGCTCCTGCAGAATCCACAATCCAGGGATACATTTTATGAAACGTATTGTGTTACAGATTCCGACTTCATTCGCAAAACCGGAAAGCTTCACGGCATCCTCAATGACTGGCTCATCAAGTTCAGCACCAACAGAGGACCACGCCCCCGAACTAATAAACGCGCAACGAGCACCGGTTCGCATCGGCACCGCTGCAAAAGCACTGGCCGTATCATGACTGCCGACATTTACCACCGAAAGCTCATCAGCTTGACCAAGGATTGTACAGGGATCGACTAGCTCAGCAAACAAATCCTCGCGCAACCCCAAACCAGCCAGAAGATCGTGAGCCCAATCTTTAGTAACCGGATTATAAAACTGAGAAGCACTCGCTATGGTTCGGTTCGCGGCCATCTTTCCAGTTAGCCAATAGTTAAGCATGTCCGGAACAAATAGCAAACGGTCTGCGGCCTGATACAGAGCTGTATAGTTCAAAGAAATCGCCAGCAACTGACACAGAGAGTTCAACTCGGAAAATGGAACCCCAGTTTCAGCAAAAACGGACCCTTTAGGAACTCGTGAATATACCTCATCAAACATGCCCGCGGAACTGGGATCACGGTAATGGATCAAGTTTTTAAGCAACCGACCATCTTCTCCCAAAAGTCCGAAGTCACCACCCCAAGAATCAATTCCAAGGGATCGGAGACTTGGTCCGTATGTGCGCTTGGCCGAGGAAATTGCTTCACTGATGCAACGGAATACATTCAGTAAATCCCAATAGATTGTTCCCATAACTTGAACAGGGCTATTATCAAACCGACTAATTTCCTTCAAGGACAAGTGCCTTCCATCAAATGATCCAACGCTTACACGGCCTTTGTCGCCTCCCAAATCAATTGCCAAATAATGCTTCATCCAACAAACCTCTCATCTAAAACGCTACCCATCACAATAAAATGGAAGAATCTAAAACTCACACCCGCCCAGTCAGGACTCGCCATTTTTCAAGTGCGGCACCCCACTCTTCAATATCCCTTGGAGAATACACCCGTGACTCATAAGAAAACGATTTTCGGACTAACTCGCGCCCCTCCTCTAACGACTCAATATCTCCCAGCGCTAACATTTGGCTCAAAGCGTTTCCTATAGCTGTTGCTTCAACCGGACCGGACACCACCACCCGTCCTAATGCATTAGCCGCAAACTGGTTGAGTACCACATTTTTTGATCCACCGCCGATAATCCGTATCATATCGAATTTTTCATCCGTTAGAGACTCCAACAAACTCACTGCATCCGCATAGAGCAAAGCCAATCCTTCTGTAACCGCAAGAAGGATAGATCCATGGTCCTCTGGGCATTCCTGACCGGTTCCTTCGCAAAAGTTCTGAATGCGGGACGCCATATTGCCCGGGGACTTAAAAATTTTATGGGTTGGATCAATAAAGAAACGATGTAGCTGGGCAGAAGAAGCCAGATTATCCAGATCACTCCAAGAATAATTATATCCCTGATCCCGCCACTCCTTCCGAAGCTCCTGAATAATCCAGAGCCCCGTCATAACCTTCAGCAACTGTGTCTTATCGCAAATACCCACCCCGTTTGTAAATTCAGCAACTCGGACGTTTTTATTAATAACAGGCTTGTTCAGTTCACTTCCAATAGAAGTCCAACTTCCTGCGCTTATAAATGCACTTCTGGCTCCGGTGCTTACCGGAACAGCGGCCACCGCACTAGCAGTATCATGGGCTCCCACATTCACTACAGACAACTCTCTATAACTACCAAGAACAGTGCACGGATCTGCAAAATCGGCAAATAAGTCTGTACGCAAACCAACTCTCTTTAACACCTCATATGCCCATCCTTTTAGTAATGGGTTATAAAACTGAGAAGTTCCGGCTATCGTACGGTTCGTGGCCATTTTTCCTGTTAGCCAATAATTAAAAAGGTCGGAGACAAACAGCAGATGCTTAGCAGATCGATACTCATAGGGGTTGTTCTGAGATATTGCCTTTAGCTGGCACAGAGATCTGTAGTCTTTAAACTGTATACCTGTCTGAGAGAAAATTTCATCCATCGACATACAGGAAAAAATCTCTTCATACATCTCTGCAGTTCGGCGATCCCGGTAATGCACTACATTGCCAAGCATCTTTCCGCTTTCATCGAGCAGAGCAAAATCTTCGCCCCAAGTATCAATTCCCAAAGAAACCAAATCTCGTCCATACTCCTTCTTTGCAAGTTCAATGCCGCCCTTAAGGTTTCGAAAAATATACAACAAGTCCCAATAGAGAGTCCCTCGCACATCCACTGGCCCGTTCCAGAAACGAAAAATCTCTTTAAGAGAGATTCTCCCTCCCTCTAG
>DATCZD010000118.1:0-9484 GCA_036526075.1 Pontiella sp.
CGAGACCAGTGCTGCATCGATTTTAGTCTGTGGCATTACAAAATGTTTAGCGGGAGACACCATGATGTGCTCATAAATTTCAAGCGTAGTGCCGGTCAATGGGTCAATCTTTTTGATTGCATCAATTTCATCGCCCCAAAACTCAAGGCGGATGCCATAGTCTTTCGCATAAGAGGGGAAAATATCCAGAGTATCACCTCGCACACGGAATTTGCCGGGGCCAGGTTCATAATCATTACGTTCATACTGAATATCGACCAGTTTTTTTAGAACGGCATCGCGGTCGGTAGGCTCTCCGACACTGGCACTGACGACCATCTTCTTATAGTCTTCGGGAGAGCCTAATCCATAGATACATGACACCGATGCTACGATGATGACATCTTCTCGGTTAAGCAGGGCATCGGTCGCCGCTAGACGTAGTCTTTCTATCTCCTCGTTGATGGAGGAATCTTTTTCAATAAAGGTGTCCGTCTGCGGAATGTAGGCTTCAGGTTGATAATAGTCGTAGTAGGAAATAAAATATTCCACTGCATTGTTAGGGAAGAAGCTTTTAAGTTCGGCATAAAGCTGGGCAGCCAGTGTTTTATTGTGGGATAGCACAAGGGCAGGGCGTCCATGTCGGGCAATTGTGTTGGCAATCGTGAATGTTTTTCCGGAGCCGGTTACGCCTTCCAATGTCTGAAACTTAGTGCCTATGGAAAGCCCCTTGCACAGTTGCTTGATTGCTTCGGGCTGATCACCTGTCGGATCAAAGTCTGCAACAAGCTGGAATGGTTTTCTCATAGCTGAAGTTATCCTTCAGGCGGTAACGTGTTAAAAAGTTTTGCGGCGCATTCAGTTTTATCAATGCATCCCCAATGCTCAAAGGCATCCATTTCTTTTCCGAAAAAGCTGAAGGTTCCATTGGGTGCCCCTAAAGAGGTTGGGGAATTTAGGAGGATGCCGTCCAGGTTTTTAGTTTCCAGCTTGCGACGGGCATTGGTCTCTCCGTCTGCTGTCTGCAGGGCAAACCCGATGGCTATCTGGTTATCCCGTTTTTCTGTACAGAGGGTTTTTGCAATATCGGGTGTTGGGCGTAGTTGTAAAATCAGATCATTACTGGATTTCGCCATTTTTTCTTTATGTGTTTCCTTTGGGGAATAGTCGGCGACTGCTGCGGAAAAAATAATGACCTGTGCTGTCGGAAACAGTTTGGAGGCTGTCTCTAGCATGTCTTCCGCGCTTACGACCTTATGAATATTGCCGTTTTCTTTAAGGTTTGGCAGGTTTTGTTCCGCTATCGGACCTGTAATAAATTCCACCCCGAATCCCCTTCGGATCGCCTCCTCAGCAAGTGCTTTTCCCATTAAGCCACTACTGGCATTACCGATAAAGCGCACTGGATCGATATATTCGTGCGTTGGCCCGGATAGAATAAGGGCGGTTGGTTTCATGACAGTTTAGAAGACAGAGTTAAGGATAATCTGGGCGATGGGGGTGGGAGCACTCATACGGCCATAGCCCCTTGTTCCGCAGGCCATGCGGCCAGTTTCCGGACCAATTTGATGCCATCCAAGCGAGAGAAGTTTTTTCGTATTTTTTTGAACAACAGGCTGATCCCACATCTGGGTGTTCATGGCCGGGCAAAAGATGCGCTTGCAATCAGCCTTTAGTGACAGGGCGCTACAGCAGACAATATCATCTCCGAATCCATGTGCCAGTTTTGCGATGCTATCGGCTGTTGCCGGGGCGACAACAAATGCATCTGCTTCGGTGGCGGGGTAGAGATGAGGATAGATTACATCCATTCCGCCTGAATTAGTTTCAGGAAAGATGGAGGTGAGTACCTTTTGCTGTGTCAAAGCTGCAAAGGTGAGGGGCGCGACAAATTTTATTGCGGACTCAGTCATGATAACCCGGACATCGCAGTTAGCTTTGACTAGTTGACTGACAATATCTGCAACCTTATAGGCGGCAATACCCCCGGTAATCCCGATAAGTATTTTCGGTTTCATGGCGCTCCCCCTTCTATTTTGATTTAAAACGGCAGGTGATGGATCGTGAGAGAGGTATCCCTCTGGTTTGATCAAATGCGCATATCCGCAGAAATGCAGTTACACTTCCATGATATCTTTTTCTTTGGCTACGAGCATCTCGTCCATTTTTTTGATATTCTCGTCCGTAACCTTCTGAATTTGTTCTAGCGCATCATCGCGATCATCTTCGGTGATATCGCCCTTCTTTTGCATGGCTTTAACCTGTTCATTAGAGTCACGGCGAATATTCCGCACTGCAATGCGCTGCTCTTCTGTGGAACGGCCGGCAATTTTAACCATGTCTTTACGACGCTCTTCAGATAACTCTGGAATCGGAACGCGGATTAGGCGACCATCGTTCATAGGAGTGATCCCAATATTAGCGGCTACAATAGCTTTTTCAATCAGGCCCAGTGAGGAGGGATCAAAAGGGTTTACTACAATCAGGCGAGGTTCGGGCGTTGAAATATTTGCAATATCGCGAAGGCGGGTGGGTGTTCCGTAATAATCTACGGTAATGGTATCCACTAGAGCCGGATTAGCTTTTCCTGTACGTAGTCCACTCAGTTCTTGTTTTAGGAACTGAACGGTCTTTTCCATCTTTTCTTCAGTATCTAAGAGTATTTCGTCAATCATTTTTGCTCCTTGCAATTATCCGTGGGTGACCAATGTTCCAGAGTCTTTTCCGGAGATCACTTCCACCATCCCGTTTTCTTTAAAAAAGTTAAACACCACAATAGGTATGTCGTTTTCCATGCACAATGAAAAAGCGGCAGCATCCATTACTTTAAGTTGCTGTGAAAGCGCATCCTGGTAGGAGATTTTTTCATAGCGTGTTGCTGTAGGATCTGAGACTGGATCGGCCGTATAAATGCCATCAACCTTTGTCGCTTTCATCAAAATATCTGCCTCGATTTCTGATGCACGTAGGGCTGCCGCGCTATCGGTGGTAAAATAGGGGTTTCCGGTTCCTGCTCCGAAAATAACAACGCGTCCTTTTTCTAGGTGACGGACTGCTTTACGACGGATAAAGGGTTCTGCAATAGCACGCATAGTAATAGCGCTCATGACACGGGTATCGATACCCGCATTTTCCAGCGCATTCTGGATCGCCATAGCATTAATAACCGTGGCAAGCATTCCCATATAGTCGCCGGTCGTGCGATTAGTTCCTGTCTGCGACCCAGTCAATCCTCGAAAAATATTTCCTCCACCGACAACAACCGCAATTTCTACCCCCATATCGAGCATTTGTTTAAACTGGTCCGCCACCTTGGAAAGAATTTCAGGATCATGATTGAGTCCTTTTTCTTTATTCTGGAGAGCTTCGCCACTGATTTTTACGAGAACGCGTTTATACTTCATAAATTCCTTTCATGTGAACGGAGCAAAAGATTAGAACATGTAGACAGATGTGTAAATTTCCAATCTCGGTAAACTGACTTTCATGCGTTGCTTTAAACATTTAATCAGCCTTCTTATTTTCATAGCTGTTTCAGTCATGGTTTTCATGTCTGTTGATCGTGAAAAATCAAACGGTCGGTTGGTGCGGGCTTTGTGGGTGACCCGATTTGATTATTCCTCTCCAGAAGATGTCCGCAGGATTATCGAAAATGTTGCAAAAGCTGGGTTTACTGATTTATTTTTTCAGGTGCGTGGAAACGGGACAACTTTTTATAAGAGTGAGGTAGAACCTTGGGCCCATGAGCTTTTGGATAATAATATTTCGATGCTGGGGCAAGATCCTGGTTGGGATCCGTTGCAACTTGCTATTGATATAGCTAGACCGCATGAGCTTCGTGTTCATGCCTATATCAATGCGTTGACCGGGTGGAAAGGTTGTCAGGACCCTCCGGCTCGGGCCAGTCAGTTATGGACAGCACATCCCGATTGGTTCATGGTAGACTCTCTGGGTGATAAAATGTTGCCGACCTCTGGGTGGTATGCATTTATTAACCCTGTGCTTCCTCAGGTACGTCAACACCTGCGCAGTATTGCTAAAGAGCTTTGTCAGTATGATATTGCCGGAATTCATCTGGATTATATTCGTTATCCTTATGATTATTATTTGGTTGCCCGACAGCGTTATCCAGAGGCTTCTGAGCAGGAACTGAGGAGGCGATCGGATTTTTCTTATGATGCGGTTACTCAGTCTGTATTGCTGGAAAAATTTGGCCGAGATGTATCTCGAAGCGAAATTTTAAGTTTTCGGCGGGATTCGGTTACAAAGGTAGTAAGAGATTTTTCTTATGTGATGCAGATGGAACGACCTGGGTCCTGCCTGCTATCGGCCAGTGTTCTGGGTAATCCGATAGAAGGGTACCGTTATGCTCATCAGGATTCAGGTGCGTGGGTCCGAGAGGGGATTGTGGATTGGGCTGTCCAGATGAATTATGGAGTCCGCACCTTTGATCGAAACTTGGCGGCAATGAAAAAATCGACTGGTAAAAAAGGGTTTTCCAATCAAGTCGTTGTGGGACTTAACTGCGAAAACAGTCTCGAGGATATTGTTCTTCAGATGGAAACTGTGAAAAAATACAATGGAAGAGGGATAGCTTTTTTTTCCTACAGGTTTTTCTTTGATGAGGAACACCGTGAAACAAAAAAAGGCCGGAAGATTCTTTCGAAGCTTCGCTCTTGAACTGTATTTACTTTAAAGTGGTGGTGACATCTCTTCCAGCGATTGCTGTTCTGATTCGGTCGGGGTTTCTTCGCTTTTTTCTTGAGGAGCCTCAGCGATCTGTTGCGTATAAATTTTGCGTGCTCTTTCAAGGGCCTGATTACCTTCTTCAGTTTTTTTGAGAAGGAGACAAACTCTTCCATAGTTACTCCAGGCCTGAACACTGTTTGGGGATTTTTTCGTGGCTATTTTTAGAGATTGTTCTGCTTCCTCAAACTCCTTAAGCATCAGTTGACTGGTACCCAAGCCGATCCATGCGCCGGGAATCCGTTCATTACCCTGAAGTAATAGTGAAAATATAGCTTTGGCTTCTGCTGGCCGATTTAGCGCTAAAAATATTTTTCCGGAGCCGATCAGCTCCGCTGGATTTCCGCCTCGGCATCCTTTTTTAACTAATTCCGCATACTCTTTCCGTGCTCTTTCAAGTTTTTCCAGACCGGCATTCTGGATGGCCGTGTCATTGAGCAGGGGTGCATACTTGTCCTTGTTTTGAAGAATAATTGCCGTAGTTCCGTCAAAGTACGCCAGTTTCCAGAGAGGGCGTGCGAGGAGAGTAAAGATACCCTGTGCTGCTGTTGGGCTCAGTGTGTTTATAACGAATGCTTCCGGGCGATAGCGGTCATAAATTGTATCATAGGCTTCTTTGTCGCCTAGCATCATTTTATTTAGACTTTCCAAGAGATCTTTGTTGTAGCGGCCGGGTCGATAGTCAATGAAGCACGGACGGTTATAGTTGAAGGCAATATATCCTCCATCCGCTGCCAGATTAACAAAACGGTCTGGAAAGGTTGGATGATTAAAAATAGATTCACAGTCGGCCGGATAGAGTTCTTCCTGTATGCCAAGTCCAAAGGTAGATGCACTTCCTGTTCCCGCATACGCACAGTTGTTAATAATCGGAAAGATGGAGATGATAATCAGGACTACAAAAGCAGCTCCAGTTATCTTTGGAAGCAGTCGAATCCGTTTTCCGAGAATGTTTTTCAGAGAGTCTTGGATGTATTCGCTGATGGCTGTAAGACTTAAAACAATTAGGGGAAAGGCCATGGCGACAAATAATATGGCCGAACGTGGAGATGTCCAGACAAGCAGTCCACCGTAGACCGCGGTTGCTGTAAGCATTATCGGCAAGCGTTTTTTTAGTGTGATAACCCCGCAAGAACCCAGAATAATGGTGAGCATGATAAGTGGTTTGATAGCGGGAACTTGGAAGTATTCAACAAAAAGTGAAGACCAGTATGCTGGTGCAGGGGACTGGATGTTTGCAAGAACCTGAGTATGTAGTTTCAGGAAGTAGGGGTTGATCATTGTAGTTGCCATCAGGACAACTGCCAGTGTGCTGAGCTGTTTGGGTTGAGCGGAAAGGGATGCTTTCTTTTTAAAGTTACCTTTGTTCGCATTCTGTGCTGCCTGAAATGCCGCGATTGCTGTCAGCAACGGCCCATATAGGAATGATCCATGCATATTGGTCCATAAAAGCTGCGCAGGAATCAGTATCGCAAAAAGAAGTTTAGAACTATGAGGTGCTGAAAGGATATAGAGGAATAGTGCGATAAACAGCATCATGATAACTTGCGGGCCGACATCAATCGTTTGGAAGATCAAATGGCCACAGATCAACAGAGCAAAACCCTGACTCAGTGGTCCACCCCACTTTTTTGAAACTTGAAGCAGTAAGGCAAAAGCTAGGAGGATGCCTGTTATATTCAGCACGATAAGTAAGGGGGCATTTCCTATCTGATACGCTGAGTAAACTAACTTATCATACAAATGCGTTGTGTTAACAGAAGAGGCGTCTTCCAGATAGGAGATCGGGGTGTTGGATCTTCCCTGAGCTAAATGGGTCCATATTTCTGGGGTGCTAATAGTTCGTAGCCCGATTACCGCAATGAATAAAAGACCAATAAAAACATATAAATTGGGACCGATAGGTAGCTTCTTGCTCATAAAATTCCCCTGTTCAATAAGAGAAACAAGCTACTGTTAAATACAAATATATTGCAAGTGAGAATGGGTAAATTCAGAAGAGGTCCAGTTGCGAAATATTAGCCTTTAGTTTGTGCGGTCGTTTTTTTGCAATCTTCGGTTGTCCGCTGTCACCAAACTCGCCTTCTTCCAGATTAGTAAGAATATCAGTGGCTCGATCAATAACCTGATCGGGAAGTCCGGCCAGACGAGCGACTTGAATTCCGTAGCTTTTATCAGCGGCGCCCGGAACAATTTTTCGGAGGAAGGTGATGGAGTGCCCCTTTTCTTTAACCAATACGCTGAAGTTCTGGACATTCGGAAGGGTAAGTGCCAGATCGGTCAGTTCGTGGTAGTGGGTAGCAAATAGAGTTTTCGCCTGCATATCTTTATTTTTGCAAAGGAACTCTGCAACGGACCATGCAATGCTTATGCCATCAAATGTACTTGTTCCTCGACCGATTTCATCTAGGACGACTAGGCTTTTAGGTGTGGCATTATTAAGAATATTGGCTGTCTCTTGCATTTCCACCATAAAGGTAGAACGTCCGCGAGCAAGGTCATCACTCGCCCCTACGCGAGTGAAAACTCGGTCTACAAGTCCGATTTCAGCGGTTGCCGCTG
Source organism: Pontiella sp. (assembly GCA_036526075.1). Classification (GTDB taxonomy): domain Bacteria; phylum Verrucomicrobiota; class Kiritimatiellia; order Kiritimatiellales; family Pontiellaceae; genus Pontiella. The sequence continues at coordinate 7,288 of DATCZD010000118.1, forward strand.
GAACAAAACAACCCATATGCGCCATAATGGTAATCAGTGCTACCTGTCGGATGTAGGTTGATTTTCCGGCCATATTGGGGCCGGTAATAATGATCAGTTGGTGGGTTTTCTGGTCGAGGGTAGTGTCATTGGGAACAAAACGTTCTGAGTCGGGCATTTGTTCAACGACTGGGTGGCGGCCGTTGTATATTTTCAACTGTCCGTCGTCGCTCATAATGGGTCTGGAATAGTTATTCGACAATGATCGCTCAGCAAATGTGGAGAGAACATCTACCTGTCCAATGGCTAGTGCATTACGCTGAATAGTTTCAAGCTGTTCAACGGCCTGTTGACGCACCTCGTTAAAGATTTCCTGTTCCAGAGCAATTGAGCGCTCCTGCGCTCCGAAAATCTTATTTTCGTATTCTTTGAGCTCAGGCGTGATAAAGCGCTCCGCATTTACCAATGTCTGTTTACGGACATAATCTTCCGGCACCAGCTCAAGGTTGCTTTTGCTTACTTCGATATAATAGCCGAACACCTTATTATGGCGGACTTTGAGGGTTTTAATTCCGGTACGTTCGATCTCTGATGCTTGGAAATCAGCAAGCCACTTGCGTCCTTGCGTTGCCGCTTCGCGCAAAGTATCAAGTTCTATGTGATAGCCCGAACGGATGACTCCGCCGTCTTTCAAGTTGATGGGCGGCTCATCCACAATGGCAGCATCAATGAGCGAAACCACTTCCGGAAGAGCGGTAATGTTTCTGCCCAGAGTGTCCAACATGGTCCCTTTTCCGTTAAGCAATGCCTTGACCATTGGCATTTGCTGCAGGGATAAACCCATAGCACGGACGTCGCGTGGATTGCCTGAAGTGGAACCGATGCGGGAGATAAGACGCTCTACATCCTTGATCTCCCCTAGTACATCACGAAGTGAGCGAAGATAGGTCTGGCTGTTTACCAACAGGTCGACCGCATCATGCCGCGCATTAATCTGTTCAAGATTACTCAGCGGTCGCAACAGCCATTCGCGTAGCAGGCGTCCGCCCATTGCGGTGCAGGTGGTGTCGAGTACATTCAAGAGCGTCGCTTTATAGGCCTGTCGGTTTGAGTTGATTGGAGTAACCAGTTCCAGATTGGTTGCCGTGGTTTCATCCACCAGCATGTAGTCTCCCGGATTCTTTATCCGAATATTACGTACATGAGAAAGGTTTCGGCGCAATTCGGTCTTTACATAATAAAGAACGCCACCTGCTGCTCCCAGAGCCGAAGTCATGGCGGAACATCCGAAACCTTCTAGTGAGTGGACATCAAAATGGCGGAGCAAAAAATCATGAGCGGTTGCCGTTTCAAAGGTCCAGTCTTCTCCGGCAGTCAGCAGGGTGTTGGTTGTTTCCAGTTGCAACTCTCTGAAAGCCGGATCTTCTATTTGTTCTTCCGGTACAATGCATTCAGCAGGGGCATAGCGTGACAGGTTGGCCTGGACGCTAGCCACATCGTTCGTTTCTTCAATCCAGAATTCGCCGGTTGAAAGATCCAGCATTGCCATGCCGAAACACCCTTTTTCTCGGAACAGACCGGAGAGGAAGTTGTTCTGACTTCCATCAAGAGTAACTTCATCCAGAATGGTGCCCGGTGTCACAATGCGAGTGACATCGCGTTTTACAACACCTTTAGCTGTTGCAGGATCTTCTACCTGCTCACAGATTGCCACTTTTTTCCCAGCTTTGACTAGACGTTCTAGATAGCCGGCGGAAGAATGGTACGGAATACCGCACATCGGTGTGTTGTGTCGCTTGGTTAGGGTAATATCAAGGATGTCAGCCGCAATTTTGGCATCATCAAAAAACATTTCATAGAAATCACCCAATCGGAAAAAGAGGATTGTATCTTCCGGCAGTTCGCGTCGAATCGAGCGATACTGCGCCATCATTGGTGTTTCCTTTTTTGTGACCATGAAATCTCCTAAAAATCAAAACCCGCAGTTTATCTAGCCCCCCCAACGAATCAATCTTGAATGGCAAAGAATACCGAAAATTGGGATTTTCAGATTCTGAATAACTAATCTGGTACCCATTCGTTATTCTTTTTGTTTTGTTTTTAGGGCCGGATTCATTTTATATACGCCGCTTTTCGAGGTGAAATAATGCAGTCTATTGAAAAGAGAATACAGGATCTTAAACGCGAACGTGGAGCGATTATAATTGCTCACAACTAT
>DATCZD010000119.1:0-4200 GCA_036526075.1 Pontiella sp.
CAAGAATACGGCCGGCAAAAATATTTTTCTTCCCCTTCTTTTCTACCGTTAGAAGGCCTTCCTTAATAGCTTGGTACGGAATGGCATTCACAATATCACGCAGAGTAACGCCCGGCTGAAGTTCGCCTTTAAAACGCACAAGCACCGACTCCGGCATATCCAACGGCATAACACCGAGAGCCGCGGCAAAAGCCACCAACCCGGACCCTGCTGGAAAGGAGATGCCCATAGGGAAACGAGTATGTGAATCCCCTCCTGTTCCTACAGTATCCGGAACCAGCAAGCGATTAAGCCAGGAGTGGATCACTCCATCGCCAGGACGAAGGGCAACGCCCTTACGGTCCATAATGTAATCCGGAAGCGTAGCGTGAGTAATGACATCCGTTGGTTTCGGATACGCGGCGGTATGACAGAAGGACTGCATCACTAGGTCTGCATTAAATTTGAGACAGGCAAGCTCGGTAATTTCACCGGCCGTCATCGGGCCGGTGGTATCCTGAGATCCGACCGTTGTCATCTTCGGCAGGCAGGAGGTCCCCGGCAGGATCCCTTTCACTCCACAGGCTTTACCAACCATTTTCTGAGCTTGCGTGTAACCCTGCCCCTCTGCTGGTTTCGGATTACTTGGAACCACAAAGATGCCAGACTCCTCTATAGAGCTCATTCCCAGTACCGCACGTGCTTTCTCGGTAAGTTGCTTGCCGATGATCAGAGGAACACGGCCGCCGGCACGAAATTCGTCGAGCAACGTGTCCGGCTTAACAGGAAAAGAAGAAAGCTCTGCACCGTCTATATCTGTAATTAGTCCTTTGGCAGGATAAACCCTTATTACCTTACCGGTAGTCAGCGAGGAAACATCAGTCTGAATCGGGAAGGCTCCGGAATCCTCAGCCGTATTAAAAAAGATAGGGGCAATCGTGCTTCCGATCACCACTCCACCCCGGCGCTTGTTCGGTATGCATGGAATATCCTGTCCAATATGCCAGATCAACGAGTTACAGGCCGACTTGCGGGAAGATCCGGTCCCCACCACATCACCAACAAAAGTCACTGGAAGACCGGTCTTTTCTTTCAGCTCCGCAATCTCCTGCGGCCCGTTCGGGAAAAGCGTACCGCCCATACAGTTTGAATGCAGCGGAATATCAGCACGGGTAAAAGCAAAGGCCGCCGGAGAAAAGTCGTCGGTATTGATTTCACCATCAACCTTGTAAACTACGGTTTCAATTTCCTCATCCACATCCGGAAGCGAGGTGAACCACTCTCCATTTGCCCATGAAGTCAGAATCCCTTTGGCCGTTTCATTTCCACCGTCTGCGAGGACCTGAACATCCTCAAAACGGTTTACAGAAAGAACCATTTTTTTCAATGCTTTCGCAGCAACGGGAGCCAACTCGCTCTCCCCTGCCACAAGCTTGATCAGGCCATCAAGATTGTATCCGCCAACCATGGTCCCCAATAACTCGACTGCACGCTCCGGAGATATGAGAGAAGTCGTTTCTTCACCATACGCAATCTTGAATAGATAATCGGCTTTTACCTGCGCTGCCGGATCAACACCAGGATTCACACGATTGGTAATCAAATCCAGCAACTCATTTTCTTTACCGGCTGGCGGATTTTTAAGCAGTGCAATGACTTCTTCTGTCTGCTCTTTGGTCAATGCCAGAGGCGGAATACCGTCCTTAGCTCGCTCGTCGACGTGTGCATAATACGTTTCGAAAAATTGATTCATAATATAATTTCCCTCGTTGTTAATACGTTGGAAATTAGTATTTAGGTAAAAAAATGTCAATTAAGGAGCAGGCTTATGCCTTGGCAAAGTCTTCTCGACGCGCACAACAATACTCAATGATGCCCGAAATAGAGTCAGCGGGGACCCCTCGCCAGAAAATCTGCCACTCGCCTGAGCGGTGCAACCCGTCAGCTTGCATCTGATACCAAGAGTTAAAAGGATTCGACACATTAGAGCGCCAGAAAAAGGCATCATGACTTTCATAGACCTCACGCCACAGCTCTTGCGCCAGCCCTTCCCCACGGGCCTCACGACCGACAGCATATTTCGAGAGATATAGACCTACAGGATGCTCCTCCAGCAACACCGCCCCGCGATAATCCTTTTCAATATAGGCATGCACCACATTATTAAGAAATTCCTCGTTAGCCAGCGGTTTTCCGAAGCTAGTCTCAAGCAGTCTCAACATACGCGTACGATCAACGTCTCCCAAACCACTAAAATGGTCGATCTGGCTCCCCTTTCGCAGCAGGGTTCCAGATCCTTTTACGGTAAAAATTTCCTGCAGCAGATTAATCGGCGAGGTAATGGAAAGATGCGTAACAGGGCACTCTTCCAGAATTTTTCTTCCCAGCGCCAGAAAATCAAACTCTTGGTACTCCAATGATTGGAAGTTTTCTTTGTGGGTATAGATATAGGGAAGCAGCTCTCCCTCCGTATTTTTAAGACCACCCGCAGCACGGATAAAGTGGACGCGATTAGCTGTCTCAGGAAGGAGATGCATTAACGCGGCCTCGATATCCAGATGTTCGGCAACCAACACCGGCACCCGTTCGGCAATACGCGCTTGCTGGATAAAGTCGGCAGGAGAACCTTCCAAGTCCATAAAATCAAAGATCGGCTCCACCGATAAGGCTGATTTCATTCTTGCGGCATCCGCTCCACACAACAATATAGCAGGGACCAGTTCAAGGCGCAGAAGAAAGTGTAAATCAAAAGCTAAAACCTCTGCGCCCGCTTCAATACTACCCAGATCCGGACAAAGCAAGGCAAAGCAGGCAGCATGCTCGGACTGGAACTTTCGGAGATAAAACTCACACTCGTCCCGCCGCCCGATGCTGTCTAAAAACAACCGTATGGTTTTATTCAACGCGATCATTGAAAGGATTTAGCCACAGATAAACACAGATTGACACGGATTTATTTGGGGATTTAGAAAATTATTTTTAGATTTACATCATTTCAGACGAAGTCTGTCAGCAATCAGACTTAAGGTATACTGCCTTAAAGACGAAGAAAACAACCTCACGAAAAGCGATCACAAGTTATAAGTTTCATGACGAATGCATTGAATAAAGTCAGTTTTATCCCGTATTCATCCGTTGCACTTAGACCCCTAAAGGGCTTTTTTGGTGCGTTTTACGAGACGTTTAAGCCTTCCATTTATGGAGACTTTTTTGACATGCGACATGCGGTCGACCAACAAAATCCCGTTCAAATGATCAAGTTCGTGCTGGATGGCACGGGCCAGCAACCCTTTGGCATGAAGGACCTGCGGAACGCCATCAAGATCGATATATTCAGCATCGACTTCATACCAACGCTCCACATCGGCAAAGATTTCCGGAAAGCTTAGGCAACCCTCCGGACCGGACTGTATGGTCTCTGAATGCCCGGTAATTTTCGGATTAATGAAAACCAGTGGCATTGCAATATTAGGATTTTCACGTTGTCCATCCTCTCCAATATCGCCATCCGCCGGAATGTCCACGACAAAGATCCGTTCGGTCCGCCCTACCTGCTCAGCGGCCAGACCAACCCCGCGCTCCGCATACATGGTATCGAACATATCCTTAACCAGCTCGTGAATCTCAGCGGTCACTTCGGTCACTTCCACAGCCTTCTTCCGAAGCACCGGATTCCCGTATGTACAAATAGGTAAACTCATGTGCGCAAGGGTTCTGAAGTTCACCTCTGTTGTCAATTGAAATTGAGCAGACTCATAAATCAGGTTATACCCGAGCAATGGAACCGACTCCACAGATAGATATTATCTTACTGGCATTTAACGCGCGCTATGCCCATTCCTCTTTCGGAAGCCGCTATCTTCTCGCTAATATGGGGGACTTGCTAAGTAAAACTAAACTAATAGAGTTTGAACTTCAGGTACAGCCCCGCATCGCAGTTGAAAAAGCACTGCAGCATAATCCCCGCATCATTTCTATCGGCTGCTATATCTGGAATATTGATCTAGCCACAAAAGCCTCGGCCCTTATCAAAAAGATTTGTCCTGATATTCAGATCATCCTTGGTGGCCCGGAAATCAGCTATGAAACTGAACAGCAGGAAATTTTCAAATATGCCGACTATGTCATTTGCGGAGAAGGTGAAGTTGAATTCCCAAAACTCTGTCAAAAAATAATCAACCACGAAGACAGGAGACACGCAACATTCACCCATAGAAACAA
>DATCZD010000120.1:0-2281 GCA_036526075.1 Pontiella sp.
CTATACAATGCAGGTACTGGCGTCGAAAACGCTTCTGGGTGGGCGATGCAGGTTTCTTTAGCGGGATCGGTTATCCCGGAACCGGCTACAATAGGTCTGCTTGGTATCTCTGGTGTTGGTTTGATCGGCGCACGACGTTCCGCACGTCGCCGTGCCAATAGAATCTAAGGGTTCTCGTGCTATTGCGTACCAACCCGGCTGTCTGTAGCCGGGTTTTTTTTGTGCCCAGACATCACCAAAAGGGGATTGAATAAAACCGCATTAATTTCCATGCAGAGATAAGAAAAGGGTATTCCGCATAGATGTTGTTATGCTCTTTTTCATATTCTCTCGATCTGCTGCAACAACCGGCGGTTACACAATACGTTTTTTCTCGCCATCGGCAGTGGTATAGAGCAGTTCCGTCGTATGCGATTTCAGGTCGATATGAACTTCGGCCCAGTCCTCGGCAAATGCACGGCGAAGAGCGAGCTGATTCTCCGGAGAATTTAGAATTTCAATATCCCCCTCGAAAGCTGGATGACTGTTGCGGAACTCCATCAGCCACATAAGCCGTCGGACGACCGGCCGTTTAATCTCCTCTTCAATCTCCTCAATCGAATAGTTGTGCCGGTTGATATCACGTCCGTTACGGGTTTGTTCAACAAGCCCGGTATCGTTTTCACCGGCCAGCCAGCCGACGTAATAAACCTGCGGGATCCCCGGAGCAAAAAACTGAGATCTTTCTCGAGAGGGGCTTAATACCTTCGGTCAAAGCGGTAGATGACGGTCTCGACTGAAAAGAAACGAAGATAAGATACTCGATATAAAATCTTAAGCACTTCGGTTTTCGTGAAAAATCATCGTTTCCAAAAGCTGGGCAGGAACAGAATGAGCACGGTATAGAGTTCAAGACGACCGAGTAGCATCAGAAAAGTCAAAATACCCTGACCTAGCGGAGGGATCTCCGAAAAATTCTGCGTTACGCCTACCGCATTTAAACCCGGACCGATATTTCCAAGTGTAGCGATAACCGAGGTAACCGCTGTTTCGAGATCGGGTGTGAAAAAGGTCATGATGATGGAGCCGACTGCTACAATGCTCATAAAAATGGCGAAGAACGCGGAAATATGGGAAATAATCTCTTGTTCCACAGGTTTTCCGCCCAGCTTCATCTGAATCACAGACGAAGGACGCATAAAGAGCTTCAGTTCGCGTAGCATCTTTTTAAATATGATGAAAACACGGACAATTTTCATGCCGCCGCCAGTAGAGCCGGCACAGCCACCCATAAACATCATGGAAACCAGAAGGAGACGGCAGGCATCAGGCCATCGGTCAAAATCAGCGGTTCCAAAGCCAGTTGTTGTAATAATCGACGTGGCCGTGAATGCGGAATCTCGGAAGCAGCGGGTTAAACTACCCCAGTCCGCTATCCAGATGTTGAAGGTCAGAAAGAGCGTAGCACACAGAAGAAAAATGGCATAAAACCGGAACTCAGGATCCCGGAAATAATTTTGCGGCTTGCCGGTCAGCGCATGGTAATGGAGCGAAAAATTTACGCCGGCCAGAAACATAAAGACCGTGATAATTGCATCAACCATCGCACTGTCATATGCACCAATGCTGGCCGATCGCGTTGAAAACCCTCCGGTAGCCATCGTCCCGAATGCATGGCAGAACGCATCAAACCAATCCATACCCCCAAGAAATCTCAGCAACATGGCTTCAGCCAGCGTTAAAAGAGCATAAACACCCCACAGCAACTTTGCGGTTGTCGCGATGCGCGGGGTTAAGCGATCTTTGGAAGGGCCGGGCATCTCGGCGCGGTAAATCTGCATTCCCCCCACACCGAGAAACGGCAGAATAGCAACACAGAGCACCAGTACGCCCATGCCACCGAACCAGTGGGTCAGCGCGCGCCAGAAATGGATGCCACGCGGAACCTCCTCGAGATTGCTCATCACCGAAGCTCCGGTAGTGGTAAAGCCCGACATCGTTTCAAACATCGCGGAAACCGGATGCTCGATAATTCCAGAAAAAATATAAGGGAGCGATCCAAACAACGTCGCGGAAAGCCACCCGAACACTACAATTCCAAATCCATCTCGTCGGGAAAGGTCAATATCTCCACGGGTGAGAAAACCAACACCAACCGCACAGATCACCGCCAAAAGGCCAGAATGGATCAGGCTCATCTGAATGGCCCGCGGCTCATCATACAGATAAGAAATCCCGGCACAGCCGATGATCGCCAAACCGATCACCAGCGTCATATAAGAAACCAGATGAGATACTGCGC
>DATCZD010000121.1:0-8011 GCA_036526075.1 Pontiella sp.
GGTCGAGAATAATAACGGCATCATCCGTCATACGCAGGGTAGAGGCCGCATCAATCCAGTAGCCGTTCCACCCTTGTTTGCGCAGCTGAGGATGAACCTTTTCGGTATAATCACCACCTTGGCAGGTGATGATCACTTCCATTTCCATTAGGGCATCAATATCGAAAGCATTAACCAAAAGAGATTCGCCTTTGCCGACATTCGGTGCTGCCTGACCAGCCTGAGAGGTGGTAAAGAAGACTGGGTCAATCTGCTCAAAATCATTTTCCGCGCACATGCGCTCCATCAACACGGAACCAACCATTCCGCGCCATCCAATTAGTCCGGTTTTCATTGTCATAACTCCTTCAGTTGAAAGCGGAGGGACGGTATTTGATTTGAAATCCAAACGCAAGTAGCTAAAAAGGGGATTATGAAAGTCGTTTTAAAACATGGTGGGCGCTGGCTCCATTTCCAGAACCCCGAAAGAATATTGTCTACAGAGAGGCCTGAGGAGGTTCTTTTAATGCTGCAGGAAGCGGAGAAATCCGGACTTTTTGCGGCGGGATTTATATCGTATGAGGCGGCTCCGGCATTTGATCATGCCCTGAAAACGCATTCTTCCGATGGATTTCCACTTTTGTGCATGGGGCTGTTCCGTGCGCCGGATGTATTGGAAGAGATTGAGGAGGTCCCATCTTTCGCATATGAGATTGGTGCGTTAAGTCCTTCGGTATCAAAGGATGAATTTATTTCAGCAATCGGAGAAATAAAGAATCGCATTGCTGAGGGTGCAACCTATCAGGTGAATTATACCTATCGTCTCTCTGCTGATTTTTCAGGCGATGCCTGGGCTTTTTTTTATGAACTGGTGAAGGACCAGAAGACAGCGCATGCCGCATTTATCGATACCGGCGACTATGCCGTTTGTTCGGCTTCACCAGAGCTGTTTTTTAATCTCAACAACGGGAAGATCACAGCGCGTCCTATGAAAGGAACCGCTCGTCGAGGCCGTACGTTTGTAGAGGATTGGGATCAGGCAGAGGCTCTGCGTCATTCGGAAAAAGATTGCGCTGAAAATATTATGATCGTGGATATGATCCGGAATGATATTGGCCGGATTGCGGAGACAGGAAGTGTCGATACGGTGAGCCGCTATGATGTTGAAAAGTATCCTACTGTCTGGCAGATGACTTCGACGGTAACTGGAAATCTTCCGAAAAAACTCAAAAGCGCACAGGATGATGGTGGGATTATTTGCGAGATGATGCAGGCTCTATTTCCTTGTGCATCAATTACCGGAGCACCTAAAGCCAAGACCATGGAAATTATTCAGGAGCTGGAAAGTTCTCCGCGTAAAATTTACACAGGTTCTATTGGTTTTATAACGCCACAGGGAGACTCCTCTTTTAATGTAGCTATTCGTACGGCATTGATTGATCGGAAACAGGGGGTATTGGAGTTCGGGGTTGGCGGCGGAATTGTATGGGATTCCGATGCAGAGGATGAATATGAGGAGACGTTGACAAAGGCAAGGGTGCTGACGCAACCGCGCCCTGATTTTCTACTATTGGAAACTATGCGTTGGGAACCAGAACTCGGCGTGTTCCTGTTGGATGAGCATCTGCAACGCCTTGGAAAATCGGCGGCTTACTTTGATATCCCGCTAGATGTTCATGATGTATTTCAGAATCTGGATAATGTTGTGCAGAACCTGTCGCCGATTATTCACCGTTTGCGATTGGTGGTCTCCCGGGATGGAACGATCGAGATTGAAGCTATTCCGGAGGAGAGTGTTGGGAGTGATATTTCTCATCCTCTCCAGATAGAAATCGCAAAAGAGCCTGTTAATTCTCAGAACATATTTCTGTTTCACAAGACGACGAATCGCAACGTGTATGAAAGCGCCCGTGCCGACTTCCCGGAATGTGATGATGTGATCCTGTGGAATGAGGCAGGCGAAATAACGGAAGGCTCAATTGCCAATGTAGTGATTCGAAGGGGAGCGCGTTTGGTTACGCCTCCCGTTGAGTGTGGCCTGTTGGCTGGAACCTTTCGTGCCCACCTTCTGAAGTCCTGTGAGATTGAAGAGGCCGTGATCTCGAAAGAAGAATTTTTGAAGGCCAATGAAATCTACCTGATCAATTCTGTTCGAAAATGGAAACGGGCTGTTCTAAATAAACCGACATAATTATTGCATGCGTTGCGGTTTGTTGTAGTTTTACGCATATGAACCTTTTTGGAGTTGTTTATGCATGAAATTATGACAATTGAAGAAGTTGCTGCATATATGCGAGTTTCTGAGCGTACAGTGTATGATTGGGCGCAAAAGGGAGACCTTCCTGGTGGAAAGCTGGGGACAACTTGGCGCTTCAAACGTGAGGATGTTGAGAATTGGGTAAATATTCGGTTGTCTAGCCAACCCAGTAAACTTGCAAAAAGGTCTGCAGTAACTAGTAGTGCACTTTTAACTGCAGAGCGCGTTGTGATACTCGAAAAGGCCGATAAAAAAGAAATGCTGACGCGACTGGTGGATGTGTTGGCTGAATCTCCGTTTGCGCGGAAGCGTGATGACTTGCTAAAAGGTATTTTTGACCGCGAAGAACTCATGAGCACGGGAATCGGTTTCGGAGTTGGGGTTCCACATGTGCGTATTGATTCAGTCTCGGAGCTAGTCATGGCTGTTGGTGTTTGCAAAGAGCCCGTGGTCGACTATTCATCACTTGATAACAAACCGGTTCACATCGTCTGCATGTTGGCGGCGCGAACAGATCAGCATACCCAGTATATTCGTACGTTGTCATTTATTAGCTCGCGTCTTAAGAACCCCGAAGTTCGGGCGGATATAATCGCTTCTGATGATCCATCGAAAATTTGTCATCTGATTCTTGAATCGGAATAAAAGATTATGCCTGAACTTCAACTTGGTGTTTTAGCCGTTTTAGGAATTTGCATTGCCGGAGGCGTTATCGGTGCATGGGTTTTTCAGCGGATCCATATGCCTCAGGTAGTCGGTTATATCGTGGTCGGTGTACTTATCGGAGATACCGGATTTGGGTTGCTGCATCCTGCTGATATTGAAGCTCTCCAGCCCTTTAATAATTTTGCGCTTGGACTTATTGGCTTTCTGGTTGGTGGCGAACTGAGCGGTAGTATCTTTAAAAAATACGGGAAGCAGTTTACCGCGATATTACTAGGTGAAGGGCTTGCAGCCTTTCTATTGGTAGGCTTATTTTCTACTCTGATTGTTTATTGGGTTTCCAGGGATTGGGTTACGGCTTCCGCTGCCGGGGTTGTTTTTGGTGCAATTGCTTCGGCTACCGACCCAGCCTCTACCATTGATGTGTTGTGGGAATACCGATCCGCAGGAGTGTTGACTACCGCGATTGTAGCTGTCGTAGCGCTAGACGATGCATTGGCGATGACGCTTTACGGGCTTGGCACCAGCATTGCCACTATTCTTACGCAAAGTGGTGGACATTCTGTTATTGAAACGTTGGCGCATACCGGGATCGAACTGGTTGGAGCCATTGTGCTCGGTGTAGTGTGTGGTTTCGTGCTGGATGCTATGATGCAGTATCTTCCTCATACTGAAAAACGGTTAGGTATTTCTATCGGCATCCTAATGGTTTGTATAGGACTGGCTGTTGCTTTTAACATGGATCTAATTCTCGCTACGATGGCCGTGGGAATTGTACTGATTAACCGCGCACCAAACCGCAGTAAAAAACTGTTTGAAACGGTTCGTTCCTTTTCCACACCCATTTATATTATTTTCTTCGTTCTGGTAGGTGCCCGGCTGTCACTAGGGAGCATGCCTGGGTGGATTTGGGCGTTAGTTGCTTCTTATGTCGTGATGCGCAGTCTTGGGAAATGGATCGGGGCTTATTGGGGCGGAAAAATTTCCAATGCCGAAAAGTCGGTACAGAACTATATGGGAACGGCACTCTTTGCTCAGGGCGGTGTTGCCGTTGGTCTTTCGATTGTTGCGAGCCATAACCTGCAGCATATTCCGGTCGTTGAAGGCATAAGTCTTGGGGATATGATCATCTTCACAATAACCGCTACTACGCTTTGTGTTCAGCTCATTGGCCCCGCTTTTGCCAAGCTCTCTATCAAGAAAGCCGGCGAGATCGGGCGCAATGTCACGGAAGAGGATGTGATGGCTGAGCTGAATGTGGTTGATGTGGTGGACAGCAGTGTAATTCCGCTTCAGGCTGGAATGCCGCTCAATACAGTTGTGCAGCACTTTGCGGAGCAGGATACTTTTGTTTATCCGGTGGTCGACTCAGACGGAACGATTATCGGCGTGTTAACCTTTGAAATGCTCAAAGAGCTTCTAACCGACCGTGATACCTGGCACTGGCTGGTAGTGGGGGATGTGATGCAGCCAGCGCGCCACCGGCTGTCATCCCGTATGAATCTGGCCGATGCGTTGCAGGAGATGGATAAGAATCAGGCTGAAGCAATGCCCGTGGTGGAAAACGATGAGAATGGAAAACTACTCGGGGTGCTCGATCAGCGTTCTGCCCGTCGCAGTGTTGGTGCAGAGTTGGTTCGTCGTCAGACGATAGCAGTATAAATCGGGACTTCTGTTCTCAGACAATGTACAGAGTTCCTATTGCCGCGATTGTTCCTTTTAAAAATTCGCTGAGTGCCACTTGCATCTCTCCCGTAAATAAAAGAATCAGTCGCGGGGCCTGACTTTTTAAGATTGGTTAAGGGGCTAAGACTAACGTTGCGGGGGATCCACTGTACCTTGTTCTTTGCCTGGATCGACCGGCGGTTTCACAGCAGGATCAACCCAGTGGTTCGAACTTTATTATTCAATCAGAGTCTCGAGCTAATTTCTGGCCAAGTCGGGATCCGATTGGGGAGCAGGGCGGACTCAGCCAGCGCTGGATTGCTACTACATTCTGATCCGCTCGCCGAGTAGCAGAATATCCTTCAGCTGAACTTCATTCTTGGCGGTGGACCAGCGTTTCTCAAATTCGGGGTGTTGAACAATATGTGCAATGGCAGCCAGAGCCTTAAGATGCATGTTGCGCATGTCGCGGCTACCGACAATCACAAAGAAAGCTTTTACGGAAGTATCTACCTCGAACTCGATCCCTTCGCGACTGCGTACCAGCATGACTTTAAACAGATTTTCTCCATCCACAATGATATGCGGAATCGCAACGAATGGTGTCAGCACACAACTGCCTTGTCTTTCTCGTTCTTCGAAGCGATCACGAATATCTTCCTCTGAAAGATCGAGCTCCTGTGTTAGTTTTTCTGCAATGGCATGCAACAAGGTTTCCTGTGTGGCTCCGGCCTCAAGGTCCAGTGCATCAGCCAGCTTAAGAGCCTCGTCGAACTCATCGTGTTCCACGTTATCCCGCTGATAAATCGTGTGATAAAGCTCCTGCTCTAAGGTTGCGGATGATAGTTCTTTGTTCAATAGCTCCTCTGCAATATGAAGCAGGGCATAATCCATATCGGTGCGCTTGCGACCATAAAAGAAGTAAATCAGAAGCCCCAGTAAGATGAGTCCTAGACTAATTTCAACAGCAGCCAACCCCATATCTATGATGAGCAGCGAGAAGCAGATAATGCCGAAAAGCGGCAGCCACGGATATAGTGGAACTCGGAACGTCGGACGATAATTGGTTAGTCGACTATGACGCATCACCAGTACCGCCGTAGCCGATAGGATGTAGGAGCTGATCACTACCACTGATGCGGCCTTAACCATTTTTTCAATATCGAGCAGCAACGAAGCGAGAATAACGACGCCCGTCAGTATAATCGCCACTTTCGGTATGCCTTTCTCATTCACCTTTGCCACAGAGGGTGGAAGAAGATTATCGCGCCCTAGCGCCAACGGATAACGCGATGCCGACATGATGCCTGCGTTGGCAGTGGTTACAAATGCCAAAACCGCCGCAATCGTGATCGCCGTATAGCCGGCAGTTCCTGCTAAAAGTCGCGCTGTATCGGCAATTGGAGTAAATGAACCGCGCAGCTCATCAGCAGGCAACACGCCCACCGTTACCACCAGTAAAAGTGCATAGAGAAATGTGATTGCAACCGTCGCCGCAATAAATCCGGCTGGAATATTACGCCGAGGGTTTCGCACCTCTTCGGCAATCGTTGCTGCATTCAATAGTCCGCCGAATGAAACGAAAACAAACCCAGCCGTTGAAAGGATCTCCTTGATGCCGCCGCTCTCTACGATGAATGGTGCAAAATGCGATGCCCGAATATTGGGTGCACCGACTGCGAAATAAGCTGCCATGAGCACCAACAGGGCCAGTACCAGCACAACCTCAAGCTTGGCCGCTGCTTCTGTGCCCTTGATGTTCAGTGCTACAAATAAGACCGCCACGGGAGCGGCTGTGGCAAATAACGGAATACGCTCTCCACTTAATAGAAAAACCACCTCCGCCAAACCAAAGATCGCAAAGGCCGCTTTAAGAGAAAGTGCGAACCAACTGAGTAATCCGGATACTGTTCCGATCATGGGTCCGAGGCTGCGCGTCAGAAAATAGTAGTCGCCCCCTGCCTTTGGCATAGCAGTAGCGAGTTCAATCACGCTGAATACACCGATCAGCGCCAGCATTCCGGCTATAAAGTAGGAAATAATCATTGCTGGGCCAATATACGAAAATGCCAACCCCGGAAGCACAAAGATCCCGGAGCTGATCATCGCTCCTGCGGCAATACAGAAAACATCCAGGAATCCGAGTCCCTTTTTTTCAAGCATTTGATCACCTTTAATTAATCTTTTCGATGGAGTGTGCCATCATAACGACAGAAAATACATCACTTATACACTTCAAGAACAATGACCCAATAAAGCATATTTCGGGAATTCTGCAATGTTTCCGCATTTGTAGGGAATGTGAAGCGGGCGAGTGATGGAGCTCTCTTTGAGTTGAGAAAAACACTAATAATAAAGGACTGACCCTATATATGTGATGCAATAAAATGTAATTCGCCGAAGTTGAAAAGAGGTTTTTGAATGGATTTTCAAGAGATAACGCTCAAACGTGGTCCTTGCTTCGGGCCATGTCCTGTGTACCAAGTTACCGTCTACAGTGACGGGTCAGTGCAATGGGTTGGTGATAGCTTTGTCAAAGAGGAGGGCCCACGAGATTGGACGATCGAGAAGGGTCAGGTCGATGCTCTCAGGAAAGCTCTGCGTCGAGCGAAGTTTAAGGATTTCCTAGACAGGTATGACAATTACAACATCACCGACTGCGCGTCGGCTACCATTATAGTCAAATTCGATGACGAAGAGGTGAAGCAGGTATATCACTATTTCGGTTATGATACGGCACCGCCGAAACTTAACTGGTTGGAAAAGAAGATAGATGAGATTGCTGGTACAGAACCATACGTGGGCTCTAGCCCGTGGAGGGATGCCTAACACGCCGCTGAGGCTGACGAGTGCTAGGTTTAATTAACTAAATACATGAACATCCCCGATGAAAATATCTGCCCCTTCTGCAAGGGCGTAAATGACTGCAAAGCCCACAGTGAAGAACCCTGTTGGTGTAATAAGGTTGAAGTGCCATCTCAACTCGTAGAGATGGTTCCAGCGGAGTTGAAACGTAAGGCATGCATCTGTCTAAAATGCATTAATGCTTTCAAAGTAGACCCATCACGGTTCCGGTCTAGGTATTTGTCTCTTTAGCGTCGTCTTTTACCCTAATCTATTTTTTGTTGAGCCCTTAATGCAGGGCTTTTTTTGGAACGGTGTGCCACAGTTATTTTTGTAATTACTAACCCTGCAATGGTTCCGGAAAAAGGGGTCAGTCCTTTGATCTTTGTGTTTAATGCGGCAGCGATTTTGGTTTAGCTTTTTTGGATGCCGAGAAAGCTACGTATAGAGTATCCGGGAGCGATCTATCATGTAATGTGCCGTGGTAATGGCTCAGAGTCGGATTCCTGAATCGCGAGATTAGATGTTGCCTGTGTAATCCATTGATTGTGGGCGAGATCGATAGTTTTTACATGAGGAAATAAAAAAACGGCGAGTCCCGCA
>DATCZD010000122.1:0-2015 GCA_036526075.1 Pontiella sp.
CAGGAGATGGAACAACAGATAGCATCTTTTGAGCGCGAAAATCGGCTAATCGAAGCCCAACGCGTGAAAATGCGTACCGAGTATGATCTGGAACTGCTTAAAGAAATCGGATTCTGCGGCGGAATTGAAAACTATTCCAGACACTTGGCTGGACGAAAAGCCGGCGACCGTCCCGAATGTCTGCTCGACTATTTCCATGGTAACTTTCTAACTATTATTGATGAGTCGCATGTTACCCTACCGCAGGTCCGCGGCATGTATAACGGAGACCAGTCCCGAAAACGCACCCTCGTTGAACACGGCTTCAGGCTCCCCTCTGCGCTGGATAATCGCCCCATGAACTTTGATGAGTTCATAGAAATTACCAATGAAATTATATTTCTTTCTGCGACTCCCGGGCCTTACGAGCTGGAACATAGCGGAACTCCCATAGAACAGATTATCCGTCCAACCGGAATTATTGATCCCCCGATAGAGCTTCGTCCGCTCAAAAACCAAATTGATGACCTCATGGAGGAAATCCGATGCCGTGCCGAACGGAGTGAGCGTACTCTGGTAACTACGCTGACCAAACGCACAGCGGAGGATCTGAGTGAATATCTCGAAAAGACAGGGTTAAAGGTTCAGTACCTCCATTCGGATATTGGTGCATTGGAACGCGTTGAAATTCTGCGCGAATTGCGAAGCGGTAAGTTTGATTGCCTGATCGGCATTAACCTGCTACGCGAAGGCCTTGATCTGCCGGAAGTTTCGTTGGTTGCTATTCTTGACGCCGATAAGGAAGGATTCCTCCGGTCGGAAACAGCACTGATTCAGACGGCCGGTCGTGCTGCACGGCATATCGATGGAGTAGTCATCATGTATGCTGAAAAAATTACTGACTCCATGCAACGCATGATCAATAAGTGCGACCATCGACGCCAAAAACAGACAGCCTACAATAAGGAGCACGGCATTGTTCCTCAGGCAATTAAGAAAGAGATTCAGGAGAGCCTGAGAACGATCTACGAAACTGCCGAAGAAACGGTCGAACAGGCTGTTGCAGAAGATGGGATAGAATACAGCATCAGCGAAACTATTCATCAATTGGAAACTGAAATGCTCATCGCCGCAACCGACCTTGCGTTTGAGCGTGCCGCTATTCTGCGTGACCAGATCAATACGTTAAAACAGGCTGAAAGAATTTCACCGCAACGTCCCAGAAAAGGTAGCTCTCCCTTTTAATTATTTAGATAAGGGGTTGACCTTAACTTCTAGTTGCGCGTTTAAGGAGCTCTCGTTCGCGGAGTGTGAGCGCCCCCATCCCCTCTTTTCCGATCTTATCCAGAATATGATCAATCTCGTCCTTGGAAAGTCGCTCATTTCCGAATACGGATCCACTGGCCTTTGAAGTATCCTTTTTACGGCTAAAAACAGATCGTTTTTCTTTAACCGCAGTAATGATGTGCGGATGCTTCAGGGCAAAAGCATAACAGAATCCGGCAACACCGCCCATCAGATGAGCCGCATTGGCAATACCACCTATTTTAGGTTGACCGATCATTTCAGAAAGCTCCCATACAGCAAGAAACAGCACCAGAACCCAAGCCCGCACGGGGATGATGAACCAAAGCAATAGCTTTGCAGATGGATACAACGCCCCAAATGCACCGAGAATTCCCATCACAGCGCCGGAAGCTCCGATGCAATAGGTTCCTTCGGGAGAGAGTAACGACCATCCGAGTCCCCCTAGAATCCCACTAGCATAGTAGAGAATAAAAAACCGGAAAGAACCAATCGTTCGTTCAACCGATGAGCCGAGAAAAAAAAGACCCAGCATATTGACCAACAGATGGTTGAATCCAGCATGAACAAACATATAGGTAAAAAGCTGACCGAATGAAAAAGAAAGCCACCAATGTGCAGGAAGCGCAAACAATCCAGAAAGCGGAAACAGCGATTCCAACAGAAAAACCGATACATTCAGAATCAGTAAAAATTTAACGGCAGGGCTGACACCCGTCATACTTCCAATA
>DATCZD010000123.1:0-35846 GCA_036526075.1 Pontiella sp.
CAATCAGAACATCGCCGCCCAGATAGGCGTTCGTTCCGGTGTTGACGGTTTCGGCAGCAATCATGGTGTTCCCATTTATCACGCCGTCAACGCGCAGGTTTTTCCCTGCCAGGCGAACATTACGCTTGCAGTGTCCGCCGACAACAACGTCCTGTCCACCTGCTCCCCATATATTGCCTTCATAGGTTCCGTTTAGAAGAAGAGTTCCTTCGCTCAGTATAAAGAGATCATTATTATATGTCCCCGCTGTGTCGGCGAGAGTAGTCAGAATCCACAGCTCTTCATCAATGGTTTGTTCGATAGTGTCCTGGTAAAGGTTAGTGACGGTAAAGTCGATGGCCTGCGTCTGAAAGACGAGGGCGGAGAACAGAACGAGAATAGGAAGTTTTAAACGCATAGGAGCTAGACTTTCACGACGGATATGTGCCCGCCCGAGGTTGAAGATACTTTAATGGATTGGCCGGATTCAATCCATTCTCCGTCAGCGACGACATCGACGCGTGTCCCGTTAATACGGGCAATGCCTGAGGGGCGCAGAGTCGAAACCGCTTCGCCGCTGTCGCCAACCTTAACGCCGTTGTCTGTATGAGATTTGTAGCCAGAGCCGGTTTGTTCCAGTGACAGGCTTTTTCCAATGCGGCTTTTAGGAAAATAACGAATCCAGACTATGAAAGTAAAAATGCCGGCGCCCAGCAGGGCGATGGCGCTGAAAAAGTCCCATGGCTCCGGAAAGTTGCGCCAGCCAATGATGGCCGCCGAGATCCATGCGAGGGATCCGAAGATCCCCAGAATGCCGCCGGGAATAAAAATTTCCAAGCCTATCAGGATAAAGCCAGCAAGCAACAGAGTCAGATAAAGTGTAATCGGTTCCATGCCGAACGATACTAAGCCGATGGATATGAAAATTAAAGAGTTGAAGCATAAAAAGTGAGACGCTACAGCCCTGCGGCCAGCTCCCACATGGCCTTCACGGCCGGGCGTTTCAGGTTGCGCTGGCTAGAACAAAGTCCGACCACATAGGGCTCGAGTTCGGGGGCTCCTCTAATAATGGAGATTTCTTCGGATAGCGGGCTGCGTTCCAGAGCCAGCTTCGGAACAATCCCGACGCCGGTTCCCAGGCGCACCATCGCAATTAAGGCCTCATTGCCGGAAACTTCGGAGGCAATGTTCGGAGTCATTCCGTTTGCGCGAATCCAGATATCAAGTCGCTTGCGGGCTGTCCCTGACTGCGGAACCACTAGCGGGGTTTTTGATATATCGAAAGGTTTAGGATGCTTCATTCCTTTGGGGGCAATAAAGACCAGCGGGGTTTCGACCAGCGGCATAAATTTAAGACGGGTGGGTTTTCGGTCGGGGAGGGCGGCAACCGCTAGGTCAATCTCGCCATTGAGCGCCTGCTCAATCGCCCGTTCGGCGGCGCCGGTACTCAAATCAAGATGCACTCCGGGGTAGGTGGCGCGATAGGCTTCCAGCAGTTCCGGCAACAGGCTGTAGACTGCTGTGATAGAGGCATAAATAGAGAGAGTACCGGAAACAGCCTGATCCATAGTTATTGATTGCTGAAAATGCTGCCATTCCTGGACTGCAGTACGCGCATAGCTCAGCAGTTTCATGCCAGCATCGGTCAGGGCCACACTGCGGTTGTCGCGCAGGAACAGCTCTTGTCCAACCTCTTCTTCCAAACGCTGAATAGTACGGGTCAGAGCTGACGGGCTCAGGTTGCATGCTCGGCTTGCTTTTCCGAAATGTAGTACTTCCGCTGTTTTGATAAATATTTCCAGAGCGGTGGTATCCATAATAAGCCCAATCTGATCTTCACGTTGTTGTGTTTTAAAATATGCAACACTGTATTCTAAATAAATCAATTTACGCAATAGTTGGTTTGGGGTAGTTTCCGGACGTTCTTTAATTAACAGGAGAAAACAATGGCAGAGAATTATTTCAACACACTAACTATGAAGCTGAAGCTTGAAGAGCTCGGCACATGTCGCTTTATGGATGCATCTGAATTCGCTAACGGCTGTGAATATGCAAAAGGGAAAAAAATCGTAATCGTCGGTTGTGGTGCTCAGGGACTTAACCAGGGTCTTAACATGCGCGACAGCGGTCTGGACGTTTCTTATACCCTGCGTGAAGCGGCTATTGCTGAGAAGCGCCAGTCCTATATCAATGCGACTGAAAACGGATTTAATGTCGGCACCTACGAAGAAATGCTTCCGACTGCAGACATCGTTATGAACCTTGCGCCCGATAAACAGCATACCAATGTGGTGGAAACTGTTGTTCCGTTGATGAAGGAAGGTGCGACGTTCTCTTATGCGCATGGATTTAACATTGTTGAAGAGGGCATTCAGATCCGCAAAGATCTGACCGTTATCATGGTTGCTCCGAAGTCTCCGGGCTCTGAGGTCCGTGAAGAATATAAGCGTGGATTCGGTGTTCCGACGCTCATCGCTTGTCACCGAGAAAACGATCCGAATGGCGATGGTATGGAGATCGCTAAAGCGCTATGTGTTGCTCAAGGCGGTCATCATGCAGGCGTTCTGGAATCTTCTTTTGTTGCGGAAGTTAAATCCGACCTCATGGGTGAGCAGACCATTCTCTGTGGTATGCTCCAGGCTGGCGCCATTCTCTGCTTTGACAAAATGACCGAAAGCGGTATTGATGCCGGGTATGCCAGCAAGTTGATACAGTATGGTTGGGAAACTATTACTGAAGGGCTGAAGCAAGGTGGCATCACAAACATGATGGATCGTCTGTCAAACCCGGCCAAAATCAAAGCCTTTGACTTGGCGGAGGAACTGAAGCTCATCATGCGCCCTCTGTTCGAAAAGCACATGGATGATATTATCACCGGCGAATTCTCTCGTACCATGATGGAAGACTGGGCTAACGATGACATAAACCTGCTGACCTGGCGTGCGGCGACAGCTGAAACAGCATTCGAGAAAACTCCGGCTGGGGATGTTGAAATCTCCGAGCAGGAATACTACGACAATGCTATCCTGATGGTTGCTATGGTTAAAGCCGGGGTTGAGTTGGCGTTCGAAGCGATGGTTGAAGTTGGCATCAAGCCGGAGTCCGCATACTACGAGTCTCTGCACGAAACTCCGCTCATTGCGAACACCATTGCCCGTAAAAAGCTGTTTGAAATGAACCGTATCATTTCCGACACAGCGGAATACGGATGTTACCTCTTTGCTCACGCAGCAGTTCCGCTACTGAAGGACTTCATGAGCAAAGTAGATACTGATGTAATCGGTAAAGGTCTTGAACTGAAAGACAATGCGGTCGATAACAAAACGCTCGTTGAGATCAACGCCGAAATCCGCTACCACGATGTGGAAATTATCGGTGAAGAGTTGCGTCAGGCCATGGGCAACATGAAGTCGCTCTAAGATTTGGAGGGGCATCGTTTGCGATGGCTATGAACCGTGGAAACACGCGGTTCCTTCAGATTATAAAAACGCCTCCCCGCGAATGCGGTGGGGCGTTTTTTTTGTAGGCACTTCGTCTATGCGGTTACCTTTTCTATCAGCTTTCAGGATTTATCCGGCTATCGGGGAGCCCGTTTTCTTTGGCAAAGCGGATAGCAGCGGCCTCGGTATCAAAAAGGTGCATTCTTGACGCGGAACGCATAGGAGTTAATTTATGAATTTTTTTTATCCGCAGGCCGTATCCTGAGACCTGCTCCATGGTTAATCCTTCGTTTTGCAGCCACGCCTGATGCTGTTTAACCTGCTCATCCTGCAGATCTTTCGGCCACTCAGAGTAGAAAAAGGTTCCGTCGGGATTTGTGATCTTACGCCAGATTCCATGCTGAATATCAGCAATTGTAGTGCATGTTAGGCTGTCGGCAGCAAAATAACCAATTACCATAAGGATCAGAATATTGATCCATAGCAACTTGTTTTGAGTAAGCATAATCTGAGTTCCTATGTAGCCTTAAAGGGGCACGGTCTCGGCTTCGGCGAGACCGCAGGGCTTAGGCCGTTGATGCTCGGTTACAGTTCCTTAAGAAACTCCAAAACTTTTACGGGGTGGGCTTCTGCTTTGGGCACCTTGCGCCAGTGTTTAATAATCTTACCTTTTTCATCGACGATGACGGTGGAGCGTATGCAGCCGATGGAGGTTTTCCCGTAGAGCACCTTTTCTCCCCATGCCCCATATTTTTCCATCATTTTTGTTTCTGGGTCGGAGAGCAGTACAAAAGGGAGATTAAACGTTTCGATAAATTTATCGTGTGAGGTCAGACTGTCCTTGCTGACGCCAAGCACGATAGTGTTGAGGTCATTGATCTCCTGATTAAGATCACGGAATCCGCAGGATTCTTTTGTGCAACCGGGAGTGTTGTCACGCGGGTAAAAATAGATCACGACTTTTTTGCCGAGGTAATCCTTGATTGCATGCTGTTTTCCGTCACTTCCTTCCAGCGTGAATGCCGGGGCTTTTTTGCCTTCCAGTGATTCCATTGTTTTAACTCCTTTATCTTCGGCCTGTATGAACCCAGTTAATGTCAAAGGAAGCAGTACTGTTATACAGTTTTATCTTCAGTCTGCTTTTTCTTAATTTATGATCAGCTGATTATAGGATTAAAAAGGTACTATAAAAGCGATTTCGGAAATTTAACGTAGCGGGTCGAAGAGGTACTCCAGCCCATTTTCCTTGATAACATAGATTGTTTCCATTTGTTTTCCGAGTTTCCCAGAGGGAAAACCTTTCTGCTTAAACCACACAACATAAGGCTCCGGAAGATCAATCAGCAGTCGTCCTGTGTATTTTCCGAACGGCATTCGGGTTTTAGCCAGTTCCATCATAAATTTAGGATCGGGTATCAGCTTATCCATGAATATGTATCAGGAGATCTGTTCTGTTGGGGAAGCCAGTTCCTTAATGCATTTTACCAGCAGTGAAAGAACGCGGACTGGTTTTAGGAAAACATGCTCCGGACGAATGCCCAGCTCTTTCAGCTTATCGGAAAGATTATAGGTAATGGAGCCAGTGTAGATAATGTGCTGCTGTTCCGGATAGTGGACTTTGGCCTCACGGATTAATTCTTCTCCGCTCATGCCCGGAAGATTCATATCCACAATGCATACATCATAGACATTGTTTTTCATTAGATTGAGAGCCTCTTCAGCGTTAATTGCTGTGGAGGCGCGAAATCCGTAGTCTATCAGAAAGGCCGAAAGGCTGTCGCAGATCGATGGTTCATCATCAATTATCAATACATGTATGGAAGAGTAATCAGACATTCTTAAATCTCCTAAACCGAGTTCCATTGTACAGTTAATCGTTGTCTGACCGAAGACTATTTTTTAAAAACTCATCGAAGGTGTAGAGGCGTAATCTCCAGCGCTCCACGCTTTTGTGCGCCAATTCGGTCACTAGCATTCCGAGTAATATGCCGATGACCATAAGGTGTTTCTCCTCGAAAATAAGAACACGATGGACGAAAAATGCAACGCTAGCAGTATTGGTCCGCACTTCAGCGAGCAAGGATTTATCCTATACCCCGCTTTTCGTCATTTGGGGGTGTAGTTCGGTCCGAAAGTCGAAACAAGCGTTTTAAGACCTCTTTTACTATCCGCTTATACCAAACTTATAGATCGTGGTCTGTGTATAGGTTTCGTTAGGCGCCAGCTCGGTGGATGGAAATTCCGGCCAGTTGACACTGTCAGGATAGTGTTGGGCTTCCAGACAGAAGCCTTCCTGCTTATTATACACCGCGCCTCCCTTTCCGGAAATGTTGTCTAGATAGTTTCCGGTGTAAAACTGGACTCCGGGTTCCGTGGTCCAGCATTCCATGCTTCGGTTGCTTTCGGGTTCAATCACTGTTGCGGCTAGCGTGAGCTCCCCTTTTTCTGACTGATTAATGCAGTAGTTATGGTCATATCCAAGGCCTTCAACCGCATCAATATTCTTACCGATCGGTAGCATCGTTGTCAGATCCAGCTCTGTTCCTGCAACTTCGCGAATTTCTCCGGTCGGTGTGGCATGCTCATCAATAACAGTATAGCTATTTGCATTAATTTGAATCAGATGCTTATGGGTTGTCCCTCCGCCGGCTAAGTTGAAATAGCTGTGATTGGTCAGATTGACAATCGTCTTTTTGTCTGTTGTTGCCTTGTATTCCAATCGAAGTTCTCCCAGATCGTTCAGGCTGTAGGTCAGCTCGGTCTGAAGTGTTCCTGGGAATCCTTCTTCTCCATCAGGACTGGTCAGGGACATCTTAACGGCATCGCCGATGATTTCAGCATCCCAAACCTTTTTGTCAAACCCGTGGATCCCGCCATGAAGTCCATTAGGCCCACAGGTTACAGCCAGAGAATATTCGATGCCATCGAGAGAAAAACGCCCGCCAGCAATACGGTTGGCAACGCGGCCACAACAGCAGCCAAAGTAAGGGTTTTCAGCACTCTGATATCCCGCCATATCATCGAAGCCCAACACTAGATCAGCCATATTACCATCCTGATCAGGTGCTTCGATTGAAACAATTGTTGCGCCATAGTTAATAATCTTGGCTTTTATTCCATTTTTGTTTTCCAGAATAAATGCATCGACGACCTGATTATCGGCTGTCTGCCCAAATAGTTCTTTGGTGATACCCATGGATTCTCCTTATTAATACAAAAAACGATGTATACAGATAACAGGAGCTCGTACTGAATTCCAGAACGAACTCCCATGCCCCGTTAGTTTTCTACGCTAGAAAACAGGACCCTTCCATTATCATCATTGGTTACGGTGAATTCTTCCATGTGGAAATGTGCATCGGAAACGAAGGTCAGGTGGCCATGGAACTTGTGTTCCAGCTCAATAAGGGCTTCTTCGTCCTCTTTTCGCAGACGGTCAAGAACTTGCGGGTTGACAGTAATGCGCATCGAGTGCGTTCCATGCCGGTCTTTCCGCATGCATTCACTGACCCGGCGCTGAATTTCAACACTCATAGAGAGTGGAGATTTTACGCGACCGCGGCCGCTGCAATAGTGACAGTCAGAGTACCCAGATGTGAAGATGCTTTCTTCAACGCGTTGGCGGGTCATTTCCAATAGGCCAAGCTGTGAAATCTGAAGTACATTGGTGCGGGCGCGATCTTTCTTGAGCGCATCTTTCAATGCGCGATAAACCGCCATCTGGTCTCGCTTAGATTTCATGTCGATAAAGTCGACAATAACTAGACCTCCAACATTCCGAAGTCGAAGCTGTCTAGCAACTTCTTCAGCCGACTCTAGGTTAACTTGCAGGATGGATTCCTCCTGCGATTTGCTACCCTTATGGCGGCCGGTGTTCACATCGATAGCAACAAGGGCTTCTGTTTCATCAAAGATCAGGTAGGCGCCGGACTTCATCCAGACTTTTCGTCGATAAGCCGACTCAATCTGTTTTTCCACCTCAAAGTAGTCAAAGATAGGTTCTTCGCCGCCATACATCTGGACCCAATTGCGAGAGCGGCGGGAAAATTTAGCAATGATCTGTCGCGTGGCGTCAAACATTTCACGGTTGTCGATATAGATGCGGTCAATATCTTCAGTCAAATAGTCGCGCACTACGCGTTCCGCCAGTTTTGGCTCACTATAGAGGCAGCATGGGGCCGGAGTATCCCGGATTCCTGTTTCGATGTCGTTCCAAACTTCAAATAGCGTTCGGGCATCACGGGCAAAGCTGACCTTACGAGTTCCGGAGCCGGCGGTGCGGACAATGAGTCCAATGTTTTCCGGAACCGGCAGGCGCGCCAGGATTTTCTTCAGCCGATTACGCTCTTTTACATCGTCAATTTTCCGGGAAATTCCCTTGAGATGTGTTCCAGGCATCATAACGAGGAAACGACCTGGAATGCTTAGGTTCGCGGTAACGCGCGGCCCTTTTGTTCCGATAGCATCTTTAGTGACCTGTACGATGATTTCAGATCCGATCGGGAAAATCTTTTCCATTTCGCCAGGTTTGTATTTTTTGCGCCTGCGGGTGGAATTTTTAGCGCGGATACCTTCTTCTCGCTCAAGACGGGCTGCATCTTCCGGAATCATATCCCAGTAATGAATAAAAGCATTTTTCTTGAGTCCGATATCCACAAATGCCGCCTGCAGACCATCTTCTAGGTTCTGTATTTTCCCTTTAAAGATGCTGCCGACAATGCGGTTGTCTTCCTTTCGTTCAATGTGAAAGTTATCTAATCGACCGTCTTCCAGTACCGCCACTCGGGTTTCGAGGGGTTCGATATTGATAATAATCTCTTTCTTTTCACGCTTATTGCCCCCAAGGGCGCGTAGTTTTTTAAGCATGGTATTTCTCCTTATCTAATTCTCCGGCGCAGGTACACGCTTTGTACCAGTCCGAGCGCGATCATGGTGCTAACCATGAAGGAGCCACCGTAACTCATAAGTGGCAGCGGCAGTCCCGTAATCGGCAGAAGACCGATCGTCATCGCGATATTTACAAACACATGGCAGAACAACATAACGCCGATTCCCAGCGTCATGAGTCGCCCAAACTCATCGTGGGACCTTAGTGAGGCCCACGTACATCTTCCTAACAGTATGGCGTAGAGTATCAGCATGAATACTCCGCCCATAAACCCAGTCTCTTCTGAAATTACGCAGAAGATGAAATCAGTCGGCGCCACATCGCGCGGCAGGAAGCCGAGGATGTTTTGAGTGCCCTTTAAGTACCCTTTCCCGTGCAGTCCGCCGGAGCCCACAGCAATTTGCGACTGAAGTTTATTCCAGCCGGCGCCTGCTACATCGTGATCATCACGCACAAATACACGGATACGGTCCTTCTGATAATCCCTAAGAATCGGCATGTTCGGAAGAATCTGACCCTTTGCGGCTGGGAGCCCTTCCGGCGGTTTTTCATACTTGATCCAGAGACAGGCTGCCGCACCGCAAAGCACGACGGATGCTATGCCGATGAGTAGTAATCTACGCTGAACACCAGCATAGAGCATGATGGACAGGGAAATCGGAACCAGCGTCAAGGAGGTGCTCAGATCCGGTTCAGCCGCAATCAGTAACCAGGGCAGACCGGCAATTGCCGAACAGCTGAAGAATGTTCGCCATTCATCCATGTCGCGGCCTGGAATCGAAAGAAAGGCTGAGAGGCTAATGGCTACGGCAATTTTTCCCAGCTCTGATGGTTGCAGGGTGAATCCCGGAAGCGGGATCCAGCGGTGGGCCCCGTTTACTTTTGGGAAAAGAAAAACGAGTAGCAGCAGAAACACTACTCCGCCATAAATCCACCATGAAAACTGAGCAACGCGCTTATAGTCAAACCAGACGATTGTGGTGTAGGCGCCAAAACCGATGCCGGCAAAGATCAGCTGTTTAATCCAGTTGGTGCCTACCGCTTCTTCGGATTTAAACTGAGCGCTGTAAATAAAAGCAGCACTTAGGATGATCAGAATAAAGATTGTTCCGAGCATGGCCCAATCCAGACGCTTGAATTGGATGCCGTTCATTAGCTTTTACTCCTTGCAAGCGTTCCGTCATATTCAAAAATGCTGCGATAAAGTTGGCGCAGGCGCGGGCCGACCGTGTTGCCCCCGGAAACGCCGTCTTCTACCAGCATAGCCACGGCGTAGCGAGGAAAATCAAACGGGGCATAGGAAATCATCCATGTGTGCGTCCGATCGACCACCTCGTCTCCGACTTTTTTTCGATACTGTGCAGATCCGGTTTTCCCTGCAATCTTAACCCCTTCAATCCGCACCTTTGTAGCTGTACCTTCTTCGTGGTGAACTACGTCATACATGCCGCCCCGAACGATTTCTAATGCTTCGGATGGGATATTGATGTGCCGGATCGCCCATGTCGGGTTATCGCGGTACTCCTCATCCGGGCTGTAGCGGAACTTTTCCACTAGGCGTGGCCGGTAAAGTCGGCCTCCATTGGCAATGGTCGCCACCGTCATCGCCATCTGAAGCGGGCTGGCAGTGATACGACCCTGTCCAATCGACATGTTGCAGAGGTCTACGGTGTTAATTGCTTTTTCGGGAAGATTACCATATTTGGAGTTATTTTGTATGGGGGTCTCAAGGTCGTGAAAGAGGCCCGCATATTGGCCGATGCCAAACTCTTTTGAAATATCCCGAATGGGCGCGTAGCCGACTGCCTGAGCCATATCAAACATGAACACGTTACACGAATACATAAGGGCCTGACGGACATCAACTTCGCCGTGCCCATATCCTCTTTTATGAGCCCAGCATCGCATACGCCTCTTTCCAACTTTATAGCCTTTCCGGCAGTCATGGAGAACCTCGTTATAGTCCGGGTTTTCGCGCAATACGCCCAATGCGGCCAGTGGTTTAAAGGTAGAGCCCGGCGGGTATTGGCCGAAGACTGCGCGGTGGTAGGTGCGAGCTGAGGTATCTTTGAGTAGAGATTGACGATATCTTTTGGACTGCATATAGATATTTGGATCGAAGGAGGGTGAGCTGGCCATAGCCAGAACATCTCCGTTGTTGGGATCAAGTACCACGCACGCTCCGCGTACAGGAAGATTCGGATCCTCACCATCTTGTCTTGTGGTTAGTGCCTCAATGGCAAAGCGCTGAATATTAGAGTCAATAGTAAGTTGTAGGTCGCCTCCCGCTTTCGGTGGTCGGGTCTGTAGATCACGGTAGCGGAATCCGGAAACATCAATCTGCACGAGTTGATGGCCGGGCTCTCCTTCCAGTAATTCGTTATAGGTGCTTTCCAATCCCTTTCGACCCCGAATGCCACGGATATCAAAATGAACCCGTTCACCTTCTTCCTCGCGGATTGCATCTGCTTCAAGCGTAAAGCCAATCAGATGAGCCAGAGCTTCGCCCTCTGGATAGGTGCGGTCGGGTTTGCAGTAAATATCTGTTCCGGCCAGGCTGGAGCAGCGGTCCGCCCATTTGGCCATGGTTTCTTCATCAATGTTTTCCCATGCGAGCAGGGGTAGGGGGCGCTGGGAATAAATGTGATCTTTAATATCCTGGAAACGAACTTTGCGAGGAACGCCGATCCGTTCTGAGATCTCATAGATCAGCTCAAGTGTATTAGCAGCTGTGGTGGTGCTACGCTTTTTTAATTCAGACGTGTGAATTACAATCTGGTTGCTTACTAACGGGTCATGGGTCTTTAATCCTGGAACTTTATGCTTTTCGCTCCACTCTCCGAACTGCTGCTGCCAGCGTCCCCACTGGGTGTCATTCAGTTTTTTATATAGCATCAACGGCTCGTCCGGCGTGAGCTCTATGTGGCGTTTAATATCGTGATATGTAACATCGGGCGGGGCTCCAATCTTTTGCCAGATGGTGTGCATGAGCTCCAAAGTGTTGGCCACTGTGGAGCGTGGCGCACGTAACTCTTCTGTATAAATAGCAATGCAGTAGTTCGGAATGCTGTCGGCTAGCACGGTTCCGTGTGTATCATAAATTTTCCCGCGCACCGCAGGAAGGCGTACGCGGCGTACGCTCTGATTATTGAATACTTCCTCAAAGCCGCTTTTCCGTTTCACCTGCAGTTGCCAAAGCTTGGAGCCAAGTACACTCATGCCCAACAGCATTAAGCCCAATATCGTCCAGATCACAACCGGACTGGCTTCTTTTCGCGATCTTACCTTCATAGCCATCCGTGACCTCTTGATTTGGGGAGGATGGATTCCAGCTTCACCGTCATATGTGAAATGATCGGAAGGGTAGTCATGCCGAGGATTAAACCGCCGATAAGTCGCAGTACCGCCATGCCGAAATGAAACGGGCGCAGGCCGAATGCGGAGTAGGCTAGTAGAGTAACAAGAGTGACAAACAGCCCGATAACTGCGCCAAACATAAGCTGGAGCGGAAGGTCATCTGCAAAAACTTCGGTTCTGATGCGGTTGGCTAGAAAGCCGATAATCGGAAAGGTGGCTATTGCCGGTCCGAAGGGGCCGACCTCCAGTCCATCATGCAGTAGAGCAGCGGTTATTACCGCCAACCACATATCTCGGTTATCGCGGCGCAATGCATAGTGCAGCGAAAGCGCAGCTAGGATCGGCGGCTTGATTCCTCCAAAAATCGGCCAGACCGGAAGAATCTGCTGTAGCAGAGCTCCACAAATAATGGTTACGATCATCAGGATACGGCGCTTCATTGGCCCGCCTCCGTTTTGGAGTCAGATGCCACAAAGACGTAGTCCAACAGGCCGACGGTAGCGCGGGGAATAATTTCCGCGTACTGATAGAGACCACTCTCATCCTGATAGACCTTTTCAACATAACCGATATGTACACCCTTCGGAAACCTTCCTCCGGCACTGGAGAGTCCGGATGTTACAACTTCGTCGCCCATCCGGATTGTTACGTCCTTATTAATAAACTCCATGCGTGCTTTAGGAAGCCCCTTCAGGGTGGTTCCTGCTCCTTGTACAAGCCCGAAAACATTGATGCGCGAAAGTTTGGCCGATACACGGCAGGCCGGATCGGAAATCAGCAATACCTCACTGGTAAACGGGGTAACTTCCGTGGTTCGGCCCACTAGCCCGTCGGGACTGACGACTGCGCAGTTCGGTTTAATACCGTCTTTGGATCCTTTACCGAGGCGCACGGTATTCCACCAACCGCTGATATTGCGGCTAACAACATCGCATGGAATGATGGAGTAGGGGCTGGCTTTGTGGAAATTAAAGGCCCGACGAAGGCGGGTGTTATCGGCCTCCGCATCGCGTAGCGTGTCGAGTTCGGCCTGAACTCGCACCAATTCGTATGAAAGCTCGCGGTTGCGCTCCAATGTTCCACCAATACCGCGAATTGCGGCCATGGTTTCAGAAAGGCGCTTCCACAGTCCCGAGGCGCCACGTTCGGCAGGCGCCATGGTACCACGAACCGCGCCTTTCCCCTTAAGAGCGAGAGAGGGAAGTGCAAGCAGAAGCACAACAAGCACAAGGCCTGTTGCTCCCACATATATTATTTTTTTCTTTTTAAATCCCATCGTCTCTAAATCTAAGAGACGAAAGCGTTAATGGCACATTGGGCTTATTCAGCAATGCCCCGCATTTTCCGAAGAGTTTCAATTTCCGGAAGTGCTTTTCCGGTTCCTTCGGCTACGGCATCTAATGGGTTTTCGGCTACATGTACAGGTAGTCCGGTTTTTTCTGAAATAAGTGTGTCGAGACCGCGCAGAAGGCTTCCGCCGCCAGCGAGTACCATACCACATCCGACCAGATCGGCCGATAGTTCGGGCAGGCAGTTTTCCAGAGTATTACACACTCCCTTAATAATTTCATTAACCGGTACCTGGAGGGCCTGTCGGACCTCTTCAGAGCTGATGATCTGAGTTCTTGGCATGCCGACTACATTGTCGCGCCCTTTTACTTCCATCGTGGTTTCGTTTCCATTTGCCACGGCGGATCCCATCTTAATTTTAATTTCTTCGGCGGCTCGCTCTCCGATCAGGAGATTATATTCCTTCCGAATGTGCTCAATTATCGCTTCGTCCATTTTATCGCCGCCGACCTTGACGCTTTTGCTGTAAACGATGTCGCGGAGAGAGATTACGGCAATCTCAGTTGTACCCCCTCCAATATCGACAATCATGCTTCCGGTCGGTTCCGTTACGGGCAGGCCAACGCCAAACGCGGCGGCCATCGGCTCTTCAATTAAAAATACATCACGCGCTCCTGCATTCATTACAGAATCGCGCACGTTGCGTCTTTCTACCTTTGTAATTCCACTTGGAACGGCAAGCACCACACGTGGGCGTACTAACCTTTTTTTGCTATGCACTTTGCCGATAAAATAGCGTATCATTGCTTCTGCGACATCAAAGTCAGCAATAACGCCATCTTTTAGGGGGCGGGAGGCCTGGATGCTTTGAGGAGTTCGCCCCAGCATGGCCTTTGCATCGTTACCAACCGCCATAACCTGACCGGTATGGGTCTGCACAGCGACAACTGAAGGCTCGCGAATAACGATGCCACGGTCGCGTACAAAGACCAATGTGTTTGCGGTTCCCAGATCGATTCCGATATCGCTGGAAAACATTCCCATTATCCGGTCCAACATAGTGCTTTTTCCTTTACTTAAAAATATTGTGAATCAAATCGGTACACAATGTGACAGAATGGGTCCTCTGGTCAAGGGGAAATAAGGGGTGATTCGCTTTGTTATACAAGGGTTTTTCAGACGTTGGCATACGTGCGAGATTCGTGCTAAATCCGCTTGCGAAAGACGGTTGTCTTCACAGAAGATCAAGGCATGGGATATCGAAATACAAAAGAGTGTGTTAAGGCGCTCGAGAAAGCCGGGCAACTATTGCGAATCAAAGAATCGGTGGATCCTTATCTGGAAATGGCTGAGATTCAACGCCGGGTTTACAAAGCCGGCGGGCCCGCGATTTTATTTGAAAATGTAAAAGGGTGCAAATTCCCCTGTGTTTCCAATCTTTTCGGGACGCCAGCGCGCGCGCGTCTGATTTTTAAAGATACGTACGATGAGGTCGCGACGCTGGTTTCTGCTAAGGCTGATCCGTTGGCGATGCTGAAGCGTCCGGGAGTCGCAATTCGATCGGGCTTTTCCGCGTTAAATGCGCTGCCGAAAAAGATTTCACCCAAAAAGGCTCCGGTTTTTGAGTGCCGATGCAGCATCAGCGATCTTCCGCCCATTGTCAGCTGGCCGGATGATGGCGGAGCGTTTGTGACGCTGCCGCAGGTCTATTCCGAACATCCGGACCATCTCGGAAACCCGCTGAAAAGCAATCTCGGGATGTATCGGATTCAGTTGAACGGAAATGAGTACGAGAAGGATAAAGAGGTTGGTCTGCACTATCAGATCCACCGGGGCATCGGCGTGCATCAGAAGCTTCATCAGGATCAGGATAAGCCATTTCGGGTGGCTATTTTTATCGGTGGGCCACCGTCTATGAGCTTTGCTGCGGTGATGCCTTTGCCGGAAGGGATGCCGGAAGTGGCCTTTGCCGGGGTGCTGGGTGGACGGCGGTTTCGTTATGCGCGGTATAAAGAGTGGACCATTTCCGCGGATGCCGATTTCTGCATTATCGGCACCATCAATGGTGTGAAACCGGAAGGACCGTTCGGGGACCATCTGGGGTACTACAGCCTCGCGCACCTTTTCCCGTATCTTGAGGTGGAAGAGGTATTTCACCGGAAAGATGCTATCTGGCCGTTTACCGTGGTGGGACGTCCGCCGCAGGAGGACACCACCTTTGGCGAAGTGATCCACGATATGACAGGAGCGATCATTCCAAGTGAAATCCCCGGAATTAAAGCCGTACATGCCGTCGATGCCGCTGGAATTCATCCGTTACTGCTGGCGATCGGACAGGAGCGCTATACCCCCTACATGAAAACCATCCGGCCCTCGGAAATTTTAACGATGGCGAATGCCGTGCTTGGTAAAGGACAACTTTCGCTTGCAAAGTATCTATTGATTGCGAACGAGGCTGACAACCCAGAGCTGGATATCCACGATACTCAGGCTTTTTTCGAGCACATGCTTTCACGGATTCGTTGGGAGCGGGATCTGCATTTTCAGACGGAAACCAGTATTGATACCCTCGATTATTCCGGCTCGGGAATTAATCATGGATCCAAAGTGGTATTTGCCTGCAATGGTGCACCATTCCGAACGCTTGGAACTGAGCCTCCGGACCTGAATTATGAAGGGTCCTATGCTGTGGTAATGCCGGGTGTATTAGCAATCTCTGGGCCGGAATTTTCTGATTATGATGTGGCGGACGCCGAGATAGAAGTAATTGCTTTGCGGCTAGAGCGACAGCTTGATGCGGATGAGTTTCCGTTAATTGTATTATGCGATGATCCGGAGTTTTGTTCCGCCGATTTAAGCAACTTTCTGTGGATTACTTTTACACGCTCCAACCCATCACATGATATCCATGGGGTAGGAGCAAGAACCCGATTCAAGCACTGGGGCTGCACGGGATCACTGATTATCGATGCCCGTCTCAAGCCGCACCACGCCCCGCCCTTGATTGAAGATCCCGCAGTTACCACTAAGGTGGGCGGCATGTTTTCAGGAGATGGCTCGTTGGCCGAACTGAATGGCGGATCTTCTTGCTAGCTTATCAGCCAGCGGCTTTGTCGGCTTTTATTTCCACAAGAAGGAATTGGTGGTGCATATAAAAAATTCTAGGCACTTTCTCCGGCGACATAACCAGTGGTCCAGCAGAGCTGAAGGGAAAATCCGCCGGAGGGTCGGCTGATGTTGAGCATATCGCCGGTAATGAACAGGTTGGGATGGAGTCGGGAGGCCATGGTCTTGGTGTCGACCTCTTCGAGCGGAATCCCGCCGTCGCAGACCACGGCCCAGTCATAGCCCATTGTGGCGGTAATGGTCAGCGGCAGTTCTTTCATGGTTCGGGCCAGGCGTTTACGCTCTTCCTGCGTTACTACATTGACTTTTTTATCGAGTAGCCCGGGCGGCAGGTTGGTGTTGAGCGTTTTAGCCATGCCGGCGGGGACCAGTAGTTTAGTGACGTTGCGGAGAATCTTGTTTTTATTTTCGTCAAATGCTTCGAGAACCCTGCGATCCACTTCGTTGATTTCGAGTTTTGGAAACAGATCAATCGTTGCGGAAACGGGGCCCTGTTTGAGTAGTTTTTTAACTTCGTGGGCGCTATTGAGAATGAGTGGTCCGGAGATGCCGAAGTGGGTGAAGAGAATTTTACCTTCCTGGAAAAATGATTTTCCGTCTATTGCGGTGAAGGTGATGCGCATGGGGTCGAGCGCAGTGCCGGAGAGATCTTTTACCCATTGTTCTTTAACCTTCAGCGGAACAATGTCGGGCGTGGCTTCGATGACCGTATGCCCGATTTCTTCAAGCCATTTGAAGGCCTCGCCGGTGGAGCCGGTTTCTTTATAGGATGTTCCGCCGGTGGCGAGGATGACGCTTTCAGCATGAACCGAGCCTTCCGCGGTCTGGACGCCGGTAATTTTTCCGTCTTCTATCAGCAATCCCCGAACCGAGGTGTTGAAGCGGCATTCCACGCCGTTTTCTTTCATATATTTTCTGAGGGCGCGGGTGACGTCGGCCGCGTTATCGGTTTCGGGAAATGCGCGTTTCCGGTCTTCGGAGATGTAGAGCGGCAGACCGAGATGTTCAAAAAATTCAAAGGTATCGATGGCGGAAAAACGGGAAAAGGGGGAAAAGAGAAATTTGGCATATTCACTGTAGTTAGCGAGAAATTCACGGGTATCGAGTTCGCCGTTGGTAATATTGCACCGTCCGCCGCCACTGAGCTCGAGTTTTTTTCCGGGTTTCGGATTTTTTTCGAGCAGCAACACTCGGCGTCCATACTCGGCGGCATGTCCGGCGGCGATCATTCCGGCCGGTCCGCCGCCCACTACGATGACTTCATAATTTTCCATGCGCGGAAGTTAATCTTCCTACGCGTTGAAATCGACAGGAAAGTCGCTATCATTAAGGGCTTTTCTACGGGAGTTATTTGGAATGAAACGATGTTTTATAGCGTGTGTATTGATTGGGGCCTGTTCTTCTCTTGCGCTGGGATATACCAATCTAATTGATAACGGAACCGCCATAACCATAGATACAGCGTGGGATGCCGGCGGGAATATGGTGGTCGGTAGCACAACCTCTAATAATACACTCAATATTATCAGTGGAGGAGCGCTTGCGAGCGACAATGGATATATTGGGAACAGTCCAACTTCGTCATTTAATACGGTTTCGATTTCAGGATCTGATGTTGTTTGGACTAATGCCGGGACTCTGCAGATTGGGGTTGCCGGAGCAATAAGCAACAGCGTTACAGTCTCTGATGGCGCGAGCGTGATAGCTGATGACCTGAGTATTGCCGTTGATAATGTTTTTAATCTAAACTCCGACGGTAGTCTGAAAATTACAGGCGACTATAATGCAGAGTCTCAGACCAATGTTGCCTGGAGCAGCGGCGGCTATTTGTCGGTAGGTGGTGTGCTGACAAAATCCAACGGGCTTGATGGCGTACGGCGTACGCTTTCGATTGATGGCGGAAGCTGGACACTGGGAGGAAATTTGTCGGTGTCTGGAAGTCAGAACCAGTTATATATTCTTTCCGGCGGAACCGTTACGAATGCTAATGGTTATATAGGCATTGGTTCGAATGACAGTCATAATGCCGTTCTTGTTTCCGGAACCAATTCTCTCTGGAGGAATACAGGAGGCCTTCGGGTGGGAGCAACCAACTCTGCAAACAACAGCCTGCTGGTGGCAGACGCCGGTAATGTTCAGGTTGGTGGAGATCTGACTCTTTATTCCGACAACACAATCTCTATGGCGGACTCCACGGTTGTTGAAATTGGCGGGAACATGACGGTCTACAGTAATAGTGCTTTGCTGGGGGTGGGTACGAACCTTTTTGGCGCCGGCGCCAATATGCTTTCCTTTATCGGAGACGTTACACTGGACTCCGGCATTGTTTTTGATGGCCGAGCCGGGGCGCACTCTGTTTTGGTCGATAACGGAACTTTTGAAGTTTCAGATAACACGGCCAATCAATATCTGGGCTTTGAATTGTTGGAGTTAACTAATAGTGCTCTTTCCGGATACGGTGTTTTGTCAACAGGGTCCTTTGATGGGGTTGAAATGACCGGAGGCAAAATTGATCCGCAGGGAAAAATGGAAGTTGAAGGCGACTTTGTGCTGAATGGCGGCACGGTTTATACTGCTCAGGTTTCAACTGTTAGTCATGATCTTTTGGTGATTAGCGACACAGGTCCTGTAGACCTTTCTATGTTAAGTGTTGGTGTCTATATTCCTTATTCTGCCATCGATACGAATATTCCAATCCTTGTAGCTACGAATGGAGGCTTTGCCGGCTCAGAGTTTGCTTCCACGAATAGTCATAATGGCATTATCGGGAATGGGATGCTGTTGTTTGATTCCAGATTGATTATTGATGATTCGGGGATCGTCAGCATACTAACTACAGCGAATGGTAATAAGTTCAGTTCTGCATTGGCTCATGCGGGGACAGAAGCTGTGCGATCCGGATTCGGTGGAATGAAAAATGCGGTATTTACCCGTACAAAACAGCTGCGCCGAAATCTGGTCTCGACCGCACATGCTATTTCGCAGGAAGCCTATCAGATGTCACATCTCGATGAACCGGATGGTCCGCAGGGCCCGGGGGACCAGAATGCGGTTTCAGACTGGCACATCTGGATGCAGTATTTTAGCGGTCAGGGAGATTATGATGCGCAGGGCATTTCGCATGGATATGGCCTGAACAACCAAGGGACTACACTTGGATTTGATCGTTTGTTCGGTGAAGATTTAACGCTAGGTCTGAACTATACTTATGCCCGTAGTGCTGTAGATACGAGCAATGGAGATCGGCTTGACACAGAAACCTATTGGGCGGGGATTTATGGGGAGTGGGTTAGCAAAAACGGACTCTATGTGGATGCGTTAGCAGGCTATGGACGTTCTAACTATGATTCGGTCCGTATAGAGGGATCCTATACCGGCTTGGCCTCTTATCGCGGCAATGCATTCGGAGCCTATGCTGATGTCGGACAGTATTATCACTATAAGAATATAGCGGTATCACCTTATGTGGGGTTGCATGTTCTTTCGTTGTCAGATGAAGATCATGTGGAAACTGAGCAGGGTGGAAACCAGATTCAGGTGGATGAGGTCTCGCGCGACTGGATTGAGTCGGCAATTGGCCTCAAAGCGCGACACCGTTTTGATACTCGTATCGGTCGTTTCCAAACGGTTGGCTATGCCGAGTGGGTACATGACTTTGTGCAGGATGATATTGCATCTGTCTTTACAGAGGGGACGCTGACCTCAGTGAAGATGGCGAAGATTTCCCCTGATGCTGACCTGTTTTCAGGAGGGATCGGTTTGAGTTGGATGTCAACCGACAACCTTGAGATCGGTGTCGGTTATGGCGGCCATTTCAATGATCAGTATGAAGAGCATACTGGCTCACTGATGTTGGATGTAATTTTCTGATTTAAAAGGGTAAGAATGGTGTGAAACCTTTTAAAACCCAGGCGATAAACATAATTCAATTAATGGACATAGGAGACGCGGACTTTGATCAGCCTCTCTAAGGTGGGCGGCCATGATGGTGCCCGCGCTTTCAGTCGGTGCAACGGAAATCAGGATGCGCTGTTATTTCCTTATGTTTTTTCAAGGAATCCGGCCTCACTGACCTATTGACACTCTGGCGGTTTCGCGTATTTTTCATGCTTCTGAAAACAGATATATCCCGTAAGGGTCGGGAAAGGATTTTTTAAATATGGCTAAAGAAAAAAAGATCGATAAAGAAGAGCTGAATGATGAAGCCGCGGTGGCAGCGGAAGAGCTTGCAGATCAGGTTGCTGAAGAAGCTGAAGAACTGCCTGATACTGAAATTATTGAAGAGGATGAGGCGGCTCCTGTTGCTGAAGAGGAAGAGTCTCTGCGCGATCAGTTTGTTCGGTTGCAGGCTGATTTTACCAACTTCCGAAACCGCACGCAACGCGAACGGATTGAGCTTTATCAGCGCGCCAATGAAGACCTGTTACTCGAAATTCTCCCCGTAATGGATCACTATGAAATAGGCCTTCAGACCGCTGAGCAACATGATGCAGACAAGGCCGTGGTTGATGGATTTAAACTGGTGTATGATCAGTTCCAGAATGTCCTGAACAAATTTAACCTTAAGCCGATTGATGCAGTAGGCGAAGAGTTTGACCCCCATAAACATGAGGCGCTAACGCATATGCCCTCGGATGAATATCCAGCCGAAGTCTGCTCTAATCAGGTGCGGCGCGGATACATGTTTGGAGACAAGCTTCTGCGCGCTGCGCAGGTAGTGGTTTCTTCTGGCCCGGCTAAGGCCTCTGATGAAGGAGCGGAATAGTCATGGCGGGAAAACGCGACTATTACGAAGTGCTCGGCGTAGATAAAGGCGCTACAGCTGATCAGATTAAAAAGGCCTATCGCAAGGTGGCCATGAAATATCACCCTGATCGAAATCCCGGCGATGCCGCCGCAGAAGAGAGCTTTAAGGAAGCTTCCGAAGCGTATGAGGTTTTGTCCGATGGGGATAAAAAGGCGCGCTATGACCAGTTTGGCCATCAGGCCTTTGCTCCTGGTGGAGGCGGCTTCGGAGGCGGCTTCGGGGGTGGCTTTCACGATGCATCAGACATTTTCGAGCAGGTATTTGGCGGTGGATTCAATATTAACGACCTCTTTGGCGGAGGGGGAGGGCGTCGCCGCAGTTCCGGACCGGCTCGTGGGTCCGATTTGCGCTACGATCTTGATGTGGATTTTGAAGAAGCGGCATTGGGCTCTCATCGTACATTGACTCTTCCGGTTGCTGAAACCTGCTTAAACTGCTCCGGGAGCGGTGCCGAGCCGGGAACCTCAAAGAGTACTTGTCCAACATGCCATGGTCGTGGCCAGGTGAATGCTGGTGGCGGATTTATCCAGTTTTCACAAACCTGCCCGACTTGTGGTGGTGCAGGGGAAACAATTTCAACCCCCTGTAATAAATGTAATGGTGCAGGCAGTGTAAAAGAGCGTAAAACGATCAAACTGCGCATTCCATCGGGTGTTGAGTCTGGGTCTCGCCAACGTCTGCCGGGAAAAGGCGAAGCCGGTGCGCGCGGAGGCCCGGCAGGGGATCTGTTTATTGTTTTCCATGTGCGCGATCACGAGTTCTTTAAGCGCAATAACCTCGATATTTATTGCGAGGTTCCGGTGCCGTTTCATATCGCCATGCTTGGCGGAGAAATCGAGGTTCCAACGCTTCACGGCGATGCCAAGATCAAAATTCCCGCTGGAACAGAAAGCGGCAAGATATTTCGCCTCCGCGGGCAGGGCGTGGCGGATTCTGCTCATGGTCACGGGAAGGGCGATCAAAATGTGATGGTTAAGATAGAAGTGCCTTCTCGTCTTTCCGGCAAGGAGAAGAAAGCTATGCAGAATCTGTGTGAACTGTTGCATGACAACCATTTTGAAGAAACGGTCAAGATGAAAAAGATGGCGGAAAAATTCTACGAGCGTAAGCGTAAGCTAGAGGCTGAATAGCTTCGACGGCATTAACGAAATAAGCCGGACCTTGAGAAGAATATCCCTGTCGATCATGTAAAAATATGAGAATCAATTCACTGATTGAAGCAGCAGATCTTGAGAGGGAGGTTGTAGTCCTTTCTCCGGAAGAATCGCATCATCTGGCGCGGGTCTTACGGGTGCATTCCGGTCAGGAGATTACCCTGTTTGATGGCCGGGGCGAGGTTGCAGAGGCCGTGCTTGAAATGGTTTCAAAGACTGCTGTTGAGGCTCGAGTATTAAAGAGATGGAGCATTCCAAAGCCGAATGTTAATATTGATCTGATTCAGGCAGTTCCCAAATCGGATCGTTGGGATCTGGTGTTGCAGAAAGCCGTCGAGCTGGGGGTGACTTCGATTCGGCCGGTTTTAACGAAGCATACAGAATTTCGGCCAAGCCCGAAGAAACAGGAGCGCTGGGAAAAGATAGTGCTCAATGCCGCTCAGCAGTGTGAGGTTCGTTGGCTTCCAAAGCTCTATTCGTTGGAGAAATATGACACAGTTATTTCTCTGTTGGATGAGTATGACCTGGTGCTGATTGGTTCTCTCTATGAAGGTGCAAAGCTTTTTCGAGAAGTTTCGATAGCTCAAAAAAAGAATATCGCATTACTAATCGGACCCGAAGGAGATTTTTCAGAAGAAGAAGTCGCCGCTGCTGTAGAGGCGGGAGCGGTTCCCGTTTCTTTTGGTGATCGGATTCTGCGCACTGAAACCGCCGCAATTTTTGGTTTAAGCGTGCTGGCCTATGAGTTACTTTAAGTGCTCTTACTCTGAATGATAATGTGGACACAATTTTATGAAAACTACCGTTGTTGCTTTGGCTAACCAGAAGGGTGGAGTGGGGAAAACCACAACTGCCATTAATTTTTCTGCCTGTCTTGCGGAAAAGCGCAAAAAAGTGTTGTTGCTTGATCTGGATCCGCAGGCGAATGCTACCAGCGGGCTCGGGCTTGAAAAAGGATTTGGCTCCAGCATTTTTCCGGCTCTGCTTGGAGAGGCTGATGGCATGGACCTGATTAGGGAAACTGGCATTAAGAATCTCGATATCATTCCTTCTGAGCTGGATCTGGCCGGAGCAGAGATTGCCATTGCTCGCCGCGATGATTACCTTCATCGATTGAAAGAGGCGATGGATCCGGTTGTCGGGAGCAATATCTACGATTATATCATTATGGATTGCCCCCCCTCACTCGGGATTCTGTTTATGAATGCGCTGAATATTGCCGATGAAGTCATTATACCGATTCAGTGTGAATATCTGGCTCTGGAAGGTCTCGGCGTGATGGTCGATATTGTCAACCAGGTCCGTGAGGCCGGAAACCCGCTCCTACACATCAGCGGGATTCTGATGACGATGTTCAATGCCAGTACCAACCTTTCACAGCAGGTGGTGCAAGAAGTCGTGAATCATTTTGGTGACCGTGTGTTTGAAACGATCATTCCGCGTAATATCCGTTTAGGAGAAGCACCGAGCTATGGACAGTCGATTATTGATTATGATCCCCGTTGTTTAGGAGCGGTAGCCTACCGCAACCTAGCCAAGGAATTTATCAGGCGCCAAAAAAAGCATGAACAGAATGCTGACGAGCTTCCTACCGTTTCCGGTATAATTTCGCCGGAATAAGCTATGAGCTTTCGCAAGTAGGCTTGAGTCACTACCTGTTTGGCGTTACATCTTCTCGATTACCGCTGCTCCGAAGGTAAAGCCGCCACCGAAGGCGGTAAGGCCGATCAGGGTATTGGAGTCAAGGTTCGGAACGAGCTCCGCCAGAGCAATTGGAATGGTGTTGGACGAGGTGTTGCCGTATTTTCGGATGTGGTTGAACATTTTTTCCGGCGGGCACTGAATCGTTTTCCGGATGGCCTCAATGATGCGCTCATTAGCCTGATGCGGTACAATATACTGTAGATCTTCAACGGTAATTCCACGTTCTTTACAGGCATGGTCGAGCATGTCGATCATTTTTCGCACGGCCAGTTTAAAGACGGTCAGACCTTCCATCTCAATATGCTCTCCGCTTCCCATGTTCGGAACGTAGAGCACCTTGTCTTCCACGCCGGTGGCGGAGAGGACTGGACGGTTAAGTTTTACGCCGATGTTTCCGGTGCGAGCCTCGCAACTGACCAGTGAAGCCGTTGCGGCATCACCAAAGAGCGCCATGGTCTTCTGGTCATCATGATTTACCATTGGAGAAAGCGTCTCGGCGGTGATCACAATGACCTTTTTATCTGGCGCATTTGTCAGGAAGTCGAAGGCTGACTGCATGGCGTACATATAGCCGGAGCAAGCCGCATTGACATCGTGAGCCTGCATTAATACCTCACCTTTTTCAGGACTGATGGCATGTAGTACCTGGCAGGCCAGTGACGGGGTCATGGTGAGTGGTGTTCCGGTAGAGCAGATGATTGCACCGATATCGGAAATCTGAAGTTGTTCTGTTTCAAGCAGATCTTTAGTGGCTTTCACAGCCAACGTCAGCACATTTTCCCCTTCACCAATCCAATAGCGGTTTTCAATTCCGGTGCGTTTGCGGATCGCTTCGGAATCCCACTCGCCTCGGTCCTGCAACAGCTCATCATTAGTGAGATGGCGAGAGCCAAGTACTGTGGTAATATTCGAAATATAGATGGGTTTATGCTCAATCGTT
The DNA here is from genome assembly GCA_036526075.1 of Pontiella sp. Taxonomy (GTDB): domain Bacteria; phylum Verrucomicrobiota; class Kiritimatiellia; order Kiritimatiellales; family Pontiellaceae; genus Pontiella. Next base: position 24,686 of record DATCZD010000123.1, read on the forward strand.
TTGCCAACTACTTCCACAGCCGTGGCGGTGCGACGACGGGTCATAACCGGAGTTCCAGGATCTTCCTTAGTGAGCGGTTTTAGTTGGGCCGCTTCATCAGAGGCTATCTTGACCATCGGGGTGCCGACGGACAGCACATCGCCCTCTTCGACAAGCAGGTCTGAAACGGTGCCGCTAACGGGAGAGGAAATGTCCATGGAGGCTTTATCGGCCTCGACCGAGGCAATCAGATCACCTTCAGCAATTATCTGACCCTCTTCAACCAGCAGGCTGGCAACGGAGATGGTTTCATCAGATGGGCTGGAGCCAATAGCTTTGACGGTAATGCTTCCTGCCTCTTCTTCAGCAGGTTTTTCCCAGTGAAGATCGACATTCAGCATTTCACAGCACTTTTCGAGGGTGCGTTTGAAAGAGGGAAGGACCTCAATTTGGCAGGAAAAATCATACGGGATATAGGTGTCGGGGCGGGTTACGCGCGCAATCTGCACTTCGTTTCCGGCTTTTTCAGCAATGACCGCCGCGATTTCACCGCCCATGCCGGCGGTCTGGTTGTCTTCGTGAACCACAATCAGCTTTCCGGTTTTTCGGGCAGAGGCCAAAACAGCGTTTTCATCCCATGGGAAAATAGTTCGCAGATCAATTACTTCTGCATTTAGTCCAACTTCGGCCAGTGCTTCTGCGGTACGTTCAATCACCGGCATGGCGCCACCCCAGCTGACGAGAGTAATATCCTGTCCGGCGCGGGCAATACGTGCCTTTCCGATTGGGACATAGTGCTTATCAATATCGGCAGATGTTGTGTTAGAGCGGTCGTTAATCAGACTCTTTGGGAAGAAAAATATGGATGGACGACCCGATTCAGAAATAGCATTCAATAGTCCGGCTGCATCAGCAGCCGTGGAGGGCATAAAAACATCGACGCCGGGGACATGCGCGCAAATGGATTCCATGGTCTGTGCATGGTAGGGGCCGAGTCCGGGGCGGTATCCTCCGGAAATTGACATGATCAGCACCGGTGCTTCCCACTGGCCATTGGTACGCCAATACATGGCGCCGATTTCAGAAAGAATATGGCTATAGGCTACCGGAAGAAAGTCGGCAAACTGCATAAAGGCAATCGGACGACCGCCGGCTAATGCCTGTCCGGTGGATACGCCGAGAATGGTATTCTCCGCCAGTGGGGCATTGTTAACCTGTGTGGGAAAGGCCTGCGATAGCCCGCGGGTCAAACCGAAAACATCTCCCTTTGGATCTTCAATATCCTGTCCGAGAAGAGAGGTTTTAGAATCTTCGGACATGCGTTTTTTCAGTGCTTCGCGCATCGCCTCCAACATGCTGAGTTCTCGATTTTCGGTAGTACCAAGATATTCTTCGCGCTGTTTTGGAAGCGGTTTTTTTGCGCTGAATTCGGCTTTTGGTGTTGTGCCTTTACGTGCTGCATGGAATGCGGCATTCACCTGCGTTTTTACATCATCTTCGAGGGTGCGGATCTGAGATTCTTCGATGCCGCTGTCCAGCATGGTTTTGCGCAGTTTAACGCACGGGTCAGAGTTTTCTGCCGCCTGTTTCAGTTCGGCTTCTGAGCGGTAGACCGTCTGGTCGTCAGCGTTGGTGTGACTTTCAAGCCGCTCGATATTAAAGACGACAATTTGCGGGCCACGGGTGTTGCGCAGATTGGAAACTATATGCCCAAAGGCATCAAAGGAGGCTGCTGGATCCGAGCCGTCAATGCGGTGCACCGGAAGCCCGTAAAAGCTTTCGCATTCTCCACTGGGGAGGGAGTAGAAAGTATTGCCCTTAGTCTGGGTCGAGAGAGCAAAGCGGTTGTCCTCGATCAGGAAGAGCACCGGAAGGTTAGAGCGCACTGCTTCGGCGACTGCTTCATAAAAGTCGCCCTGTTGAGTGGCGCCATCGCCGACGGAGACTAGTACAATTGGGCTTCCTTCACGATCTTTAATGGTTGAGGCCACGCCGACCGCCTGCAGGACATTGCTGCCGACCAGCGTCGGTGTGCTCAAAATATTCAGCGAAGGGTCACATGGGAAAGCGGGCATTCGTCGCCCGGCGGAATTGGACTCGGCTTTGCTGAACAGACCGTGAAAAATTGTTTCAAAGGAAACACCTCGAGCATAGGCCAGTGCGCGGTCGCGATAGTGCAGGTGCAACCAATCCTTATCGGTCAAATGCGGGGCAAGAGCTGCTGCGGCTTCATGGCCCGAGGAGGGGATGTAAAAAAAGACTTCACCACGCTGTGCGGCAGCCGACTGCAGTTGGTCGGTATAACGCGAAGCAATCATTGGACGATAAAGCGCAAGTAGTTGTTCGGCAGAGGGTATCTTCATGTAATTCGCATTCCTAAATCTAAGCAAAAATAGTACGTAAGCCGTTTGGCGAGGTCGATGAGTAAATTGGATTATCTCAATTCTTTGACTCTTTACAGGTTGGTAGATATGCTGTCTGAAATCTTGAAATAGTCTAGGGTCGTGATGAAAAAGAAAAATGTAGATTTAGTATGCGATATTGCGGAGCTGATTTCCCTTTCGGAAAATAACGGCCATGATCGAAAAGAGCTGTTGCAAAGCGTGGTAAGCTCAGTAGCTCGTCATATGCAGACGGATGTCTGTTCGATTTATATTTTTGATGAGAAGAGTCGGGAGCTCACTCTACGGGCTACGCAGGGGTTGGACTTTAGTGCAGTCGGGACGGTTAAACTGAATCTGGATGAGGGGATAACCGGGCGTGCGGTACGTGAGTTGCGGCCTATCTGCGTGGGGATGGCTTCCCAAAGTGCATCTTATAAGTTTTTCCCAGGGATCCATGAAGAACAGTTTGAAGCTTTTTTGGCGGTTCCCATTCTTCGTGGTCTTCGCCGAATCGGCGCTCTGGTGGTGCAGGATAAAGAGCCTAATTATTTCACACCAAACGATATAAAAGCTCTTCGGGCCATTTCAGCTCAGCTGGCCACTATGATTGAAAATGTTCAGTTGCTAAGTGGTGCACGTGAGGTGGAAAAACCGACCTCTGCACCGAAAAAAGCAACTGCGGAGGGTTTTTTTCGGGGTCGCTCTGCAAGTCCGGGAATTGCGCGAGGAAAAGCATGCCTGCTCGACTCAGGCTCTAATGAGTACTGTGTTCTTCCGGACCCTGACGCAGAGCCCCACAGCCTGGAAGATTTTAATCGGGCACTGAAAAAAACAGCGGAGCAGATTGATCTGCTACAACGGCAGACCAGTGAAAAGTTGGCGGATGTGGCCGTTTTGATTTTCAGTGCACACCTGTTGATTCTTGAAGATGATCAGTTTTCAGGTCGGATTTCAGACCTTATTAAAAATGGGATGGCTCCGATCAAAGCAATTGGGGTTGTCGTAAACGAATATGTTGAGGTGTTTTCTAAAAGTAAAATGCCGCTCATTCGTGAAAAGGTACTTGATGTTAAGGATTTGGGCAATCGACTGGTTCGCAACCTGCTCAATGAGGAAGCCGGATTCTGTGACTATAAAGGACAGATCATAATTGCTCATGAGCTACTTCCTTCAGATATCCTCAAGTTGTCTGCAGAAAATGTGGAAGGCTTTATTGTCAGCAGCGGTGTAACTTCGCATAACGCGATTATCTGCCGCTCGTTGGGTATCCCGATGGTAGCTGTCAGTCGTGAGGATGCTGACGGTGTTGCGGATGATGAAGAGCTTCTGATGGATGCCGGACAGGGAATCGTTTACCTGAAGCCTTCTGACGAGGTGTATGCAAAATATCGTGAGCTCGAAGAGGCTTGGGGTGTATTGCACAAATCTTCTGACATGAAGGAAGAGACTCTGACCTCTTGCGGTACGCCAGCTCAGATTTGCGCCAATATTAACCTGTTGAGCGATCTATTGTTGGCAAGGGAGTTTAAGGCTGCTGGGGTGGGACTTTATCGTTCTGAGTTTCCGTTTATTGTCAGAAATGATTTTCCTACCGAAGAAGAACAGTTTGTGATCTATAAAAAGCTCGTAGAGCAGATGGAAGGTAGGCCGGTTACTTTTCGCACGCTGGATATCGGTGGCGATAAAATGTTGTCCTATTATTCCAATATTAACGAATCCAATCCTTTTCTCGGCATGCGCGCTATTCGTTTTTCGTTGCAGAACAAGGATATTTTCTGCCAGCAGCTTCGTGCGTTTTTGCGGGCCGGTGCCGAAGGAAATACCCGGATCATGTTCCCTCTGGTGTCCTCCGTAGACGATTTTCTTGCTGCCCGAGAAATTGTATATGAGTGCATGGACCAGTTGGAACAGAGTGGAGTTCCGTTCTGCCGAGATACGGAGCTCGGTGTGATGATAGAGCTGCCCTCGGCGGTTGAGGTGGTGGATGAGCTGTCCTTTGAGGCCGACTTCCTCTCCATTGGGTCAAATGATCTGATTCAGTACATGCTTGCTGTGGACCGGACCAATGAGCAGGTTTCCAATCTTTATCTGGCTCATCACCCAGCCATTCTTCGTAGTATTAGTCGTATCGTTTCTTCTGCTCTTTCTCATGGAAAGGATATTTCCATTTGTGGAGATCTTGCGGGAGATTCGCGTATGCTTCCGTTCCTGCTGGGTGTGGGGCTACGTAAGTTCAGCGTGGATATGATTCGTGCCTCAGATGTTCAACGATTGATTAACCGCTTCTCGATTGCGGAGGCCGAAGAAATTGCAGATGCCATGCTTAAGTTTGGGCGCATCAGCCAGGTTGATGAATTTCTGGAAGAACGGAATCTGGTCTCGAGATAGGATCTCTGAGCCTGGATCGCTAAGTCCGCGAAATTTTTTCTGATATCATCCATATCTATTGCGACTTCTATTTGACGAAGCGCTTGTCGTTTTTAAGCAACGGAGAGCGAGCCCTTCCCTTGAGAAATGGTTTTGTTCTGGTTGAGAGTTTCACAGCTTGGAAATAAAATACATAAATGTATATGTGTAAAATATAAGTTCAAATATGTGATACTTCTATTTATGAGATGCATTTTTAATTCCTATGTAAACCCCATTTTTAAAGGAGTTTGTGTAATAAAAGTGCCGTTGGCACACCTTTTGCAAAAAGACCTCTGTCTGATCAACTCTGGTTGTGAAAAATTATTTAACCTGAAATGGAGGATGAAAAATGCATAAACTGAAAAAAATCGCGATGCTTGTGCTCGCAATCTGTGCTGTCGCTTTGCCGATGGCTACGCTGGCTGAGGAAGCTGCTCCGGAAGTGACGGCTGCTGATGCTATGTTTACCGTTAACAACACTTGGATGATGGTTGCCACTTTCCTTGTGTTTATCATGCATCTGGGTTTTGCTATGGTCGAGACCGGCCTGACCCGTGCAAAAAACTCGGTCAACATTTTGTTTAAGAATACTGCTATTCCGGCGATAGGCCTGCTGACCTATACGCTGATCGGCTTCAACCTGATGTATCCAGGGGAGTGGCTGGTGGAAGGGATTATTCCTAAGCTCTCTTTCGGTGTCGGAACGGATGCTGCAGGACTGACTGCTGCTTACAATCCAGGCTACACCTATTGGACCGACTTCCTGTTCCAAGGCATGTTTGCGGCTACTGCGGCCACGATTGTTTCCGGAGCGGTTGCCGGACGTGTTAAGCTCGGGCCGTTTCTGGTCTTTTCCGCTGTCTATGTTGCGATTGTTTACCCGTTTGTCGGGTCCTGGAAATGGGGCGGCGGCTGGTTGGATGCTAAAGGCTTCTATGATTTTGCTGGTTCTACACTAGTTCACTCTGTGGGTGGATGGGGTGCATTGGCTGGTATCATCCTGTTAGGACCGCGTCTTGGTAAATATGTAAATGGCAAAGTGAAGGCTATTATGGGCCACAATATGCCGTTACTGACGATCGGTGTTTTTCTGCTGTGGCTCGGTTGGTTCGGCTTCAACGGCGGTTCTGTGCTGTCTGCTGATCCGGGACTGGTTTCCTATGTACTTGTAACGACTTGTCTTGCAGCGGCCGGTGGCATCATGGGCTCCATGCTGACATCATGGACCGTCCAGAAGCACCCTGACCTGACAATGGTGCTCAATGGCTGTCTAGCTGGTCTTGTGGGTATTACTGCTGGCGCAGATGTCATCTCTGTTCCATGGGCCATTGTAGTTGGTCTGGTCTGTGGTGCTGTTGCTGTGATCTCTGTTATGGCCTTTGATCGCCTGAAGCTGGACGATCCGGTTGGTGCGACTACGGTTCACCTAGTTTGCGGTATTCTCGGTACACTGTTCGTGGCACTTAGCCCAGACCATACTATCGGCCCGCAGATCCTCGGTGTCATTGCTTATGCGGTGGTTTGCTTCCCGGCTGCGTTCATTATCTTCCTCGTGCTGAAGCTGACAACTGGCATCCGTGTGAGTAAAGAAGAAGAGCTCAAGGGACTCGATCTCGGCGAGCATGGTATGGAAGCCTATCATGGATTCCAGTTCTTCACTAATGTCTAACCTGAAAAAGGAGATTTAAGATATGAAACTGATTATTGCATATATTCAACCCGAATCCCTCAATGAGGTGAAACAGTCGCTTTACGATGCCGAAGTCTATAAAATGTCTGTTACCAACGCCATGGGCTGCGGACAGCAGAAGGGCTATCATGAAACCTATCGTGGCGCAGATGTTGAGGTAAATCTGCTCAAGAAGGTGCGCATCGAGATTGCTGTAAACGATGAATTTGTCGAAGCCACTACCGATGCGATCATTAAGGGTGCGCGCACTGGAAATATCGGGGATGGAAAGATTTTCGTCCTCGAGCTTCCGGAGTGCATTCGAATTCGCACCGGGGAGAAGGGCAGCGAAGCCGTAGGCTAGACAAAGCCGACTCTCTCCTCCTGGGTGTCCGGTTGCCGAAAGGTGGCCGGGCACCTTTTTGTTTAAGATTAAATGCCAGCCTTCACAAAGATATAGCCCGCTCTCGATCTGAGCTTTCCTCTACGGACGATCTTCTTCCGCGTTACGAAAGGGCTCAATTTTCATGGGACCGTGGCCATCGCCAAGGTTAGTTGGTGATTTAAGACTCTGGTTTAAGTAGGTTTTTGCCAGAGTGATGGCGGAGAGAGTAGAGTGCCCCATCGCCAGTGCGGCTGCAATGGCAGACGACAGAATGCATCCGGTTCCATGGGTATGTCGGGTGTTAATGCGCGGACTTGATAGCCATAGTGATGTATTCCCATCGGTCCAGTAATCACGACACTCGTCACCTTCAGCATGCCCACCTTTAATTAGGACCGACTGAATGCCGAATGCCAATAATTTTTCTGCGGCCTCTTCCAGAGTCTTAAATTCGCCGATCAGCGCTTTGGCTTCTGGCAGGTTTGGGGTAAGGACATCAACATATGGAAGAATGCTTTTTGTCAGGATTTCTATCGCGTCGGGATCGAGAAGATTCGTTCCGGACGTTGATTTTAAGACGGGGTCGCATACCACTGGAACATGATAAGCAGGAAGTACTTCTGAAATGATTGTGCAAGACGAGGCACTTCCTAGCATGCCGGTTTTTATGGCGGACGGCTGAAGATCAGATCCCAGCGCATGAAGCTGGGCGCGGAGCATGGCGTCCGATACAGGTTCAGTCATCTCAACGCCCTGTGTATTTTGTGCAGTGAGGGTCGTAATCACGGAGCATCCGTGTGCCCCGAGGGCATTTATAACTTTTAGGTCCGCCTGGATTCCTGCTCCTCCTCCGGAATCCGATCCGGCGATCGTCCAGACCACAGGTGTGCTAGAGGTTGGGTCCATTGGAGCCGGTCTCTTCGGGGAAGTGGAAGATGGTTTCGTCGGAATGGGCATAGCCGACTTCGTGTGCCACCTTTTCAATAAATTCAGGATCGGAAAAGAAGCGCCGCTGTTTATTCTTCAAATCCTGTTCGGAGGAAAGGGTTACTTCAATGCGTTGTTGCAGCGAATCATGCGTATCCTGATATTCCTGCATCTGTCTAACTCGCGGGGTAAAAGCCATTACCGCGCCTACCAGAATCATGCCGGTAATCGCGATTAGTCCGATGCGGTGGATCAGGTTCCAGATGTTTTCCGTCTGTTGCATATTGAGTGGAATATAGCGAGAATCTGCTCCGCGACAAGGAAGATTTCCTCCTTGTGGAGGGAACGGTCCATGCATAAATAAAAAGGCGGCTCGAAGACCGCCTTTTTATTTAACACGATAAGTATTAACTATGCATCGCCGTAACGGCTGTCAGTGCCAAGCATTTCTTCGATGCGGAGCAACTGGTTGTATTTGGAGATGCGGTCGGAACGACTGAGTGAACCGGTCTTGATCTGGCCTGCATTGGTCGCAACCGCGATATCCGCAATGGTGTTGTCGGACGTTTCGCCGGAACGGTGAGATACAACAGCAGTGAATCCAGCCTTGTGAGCCATTTCGATTGCGTCGAGGGTCTCAGTCAGGGTGCCGATCTGGTTAACTTTGATCAGAATGGAGTTTGCAGAACCTTCTTCGATGCCGCGAGCAAGGAATTTAACGTTGGTTACAAACAGGTCATCTCCGACGAGCTGGCAACGCTCACCAATCTTGTCGGTTAGAACTTTCCATCCAGCCCAATCTTCTTCGTTCATACCATCTTCGATGGAGTCGATCGGGTATTTGGTGCTCAGTTCAGCGAGGTAGTCTGCTTGTTCTTCAGAAGAACGCTTGGCGCCACCTTCGCCCTCGAACTTAGCATAGTTGTAAACACCATCTTCGTAGAATTCGGAAGCCGCGCAATCAAGGGCGATAGTAACATCTTTGCCCGGCTCATATCCGGCATCTTTAATGGCCTGAATGATGGAGTCGAGGGCTTCTTCAGTACCGCCAGAGAAGTTTGGAGCAAATCCGCCTTCGTCACCTACTGCAGTTGAAAGGCCCTTGCCTTTAATGATAGCTTTCAGAGCGTGGAATACTTCAGCACCACAACGCAGGGCTTCTTTGAAGGTGGGAGCGCCAACGGGACGAATCATGAACTCCTGGAAAGCAATCGGAGCGTCAGAGTGAGAGCCTCCGTTGATGATGTTCATCATCGGAACTGGTAACGCTTTTGCGTTGGTGCCGCCAATGTAGCGGAAAAGCGGAATGCCGAGTTCGTCAGCCGCCGCGTGTGCAACCGCAAGAGAAACGCCGAGCATTGCATTTGCGCCGAGCTTAGACTTGGTTTCTGTGCCGTCGAGTTCAAGCATCAGGTTGTCGATACCAACCTGATCGATGGCATCCATGCCGATGATGGCCGGAGCAATGATATCATTGACATTTTCAACAGCCTTTTCACATCCTTTTCCGAGGTAGCGGGATTTATCGCCGTCACGCAGTTCGAGCGCTTCGTTAACGCCGGTAGAAGCTCCGGATGGAACCGCGGCACGACCGGTTGCACCGGAGTCCAGAACAATATCCACTTCGAGGGTCGGGTTGCCGCGCGAGTCGAGAATTTCGCGTGCCAATACATCGATGATTTCTGACATAATGTGTCTCCTTGTAGTTGGTTGAATCCTAAATGTTTTCAAAATTGAGCAGATGAATATATCGGTGCCCCAAAGCGCCCGCAAACAAATAAAAGGCGTAAATCGATGTTGATGATTTTAACTCCGTTTGTTGTATTTTAAAATGGGTAAGGATGGTTTTTGGCTTGCTAGAGCGCGCTAAACACATTCGATGACAGATGCACGGGACAATTACCCTTGTGGCGGAGGCTTTTTCGCAGGGTTTCACATAATTGTGAAGGCTATCAGGAATCCTAAATGGACCGAATATTATCAGCCCAGTGTTACGTTTGCATATTCTGGGAGGGGTAAAAGTACGGTTTATTAATCGATATATTCAATAGTACGCTCCTTTTTTAAACTCTAAATGGTGCGCAACGAAGAAGCGGGAATAAGTTGTAGAAATATATTGTAAGTCGCTTGATATTAATAGTATACAAACTTCGTAGGGGGAGGTTAGGAGGAAAGATGGACTGCATGGCATATACCTGCAAACACTGGAAACACAGCGGTGTGATTATTCCGGCAACCACTCCGATTGAAAACCTGCCGAAGGAAATCCGGCACGAAATGGATATGTCTGGTTGTCTGGGTCATATGGAGGTCGAATCTGGCCAGCACCTGTTTGGTCTAGACGGCGATACAGTGCTCCATGACATCCAGTCTGACGGATATCATCTTGAAGCGCATATGCTCTAAATGCGCGTGACGGTTTGATCGGCGGGGCGGAAGCATACGTGAAGTGGTGGCGTTTCGCTCCCTCTCTGAGGGTGCGTAATGAGGGCTTTACGAAAGATCAAGCCACCACGCAGTGGCGGACGAGAGCTTTGGAGCGGGGGAAGATAATGTCAAAGCGCTCGGGCAGGGCTTCGCCGACCTCTAGTCCCTTGGGTTGGTAGATTACATTTCGGAGCAGGAGATATTTGCCGGAATATTCCTGCAACAGGCCGGCAAACTCAATGACCTGACCGTCTTCGAGCATTTCCACGATCACCTGCTTGCTGAGATATTTTTCCAGCACCGGCTCATAGGCGTTCGGAACGGTTCCGAGCAGGGTGTTTCCAATTTCGCCGGCGTGTTTGTCGGCTCCGCTCACCCTACCCATCGGCGTACTCTTTTTCATGGTGCCGATAATCATGCCGAGTGACTGGGAAATGGCATCCCGCAGCGTATTGAACACATTCCAAACCCATCGCCGGAAACGGCGAAAGATGGAAGGGTTAGAAATACGCCTAATCTCTTTTTGCCAACGGTCATATTCTTTGGTTCCGGATTTCGGCGGAGGTTGGATAATCTTTTTAATCGTATCAACTTCGGGGCTATAGAGCACATAGCTGGACTTTTTGTATCCGGACTCATCCTTTTCCGGACGTTCAAAAACCAGTTCTATGGCTTTGGGGTAGGCGATAAATTTGCCCCACAGCCATTTGCCGGATTGCATGAGAACCATAACCGGTTCGCGATTGAAATATTTAAGGCAACGGTCGCGCTTGCGGCGTGTGGCAATGGCCGTGACGGTGGCGGCGACAAACAGCAGGATCATCGGTAACCAGAAATCGAGCATTTTAAATTCCCCTTTATATAGCGCACAAAAAAAACGAACTAGAAGAGATACTACGAATACATGGGAGCAGAACAAAAGAAAAGCTTCCGCTTTACCTTCGCTTGTGAATTACAAAGTAAGGCCTTCGCTCGGGGATA
>DATCZD010000124.1:0-7953 GCA_036526075.1 Pontiella sp.
CCGCAAAATGCAGGAGATTGAGCGCCACATCATGGAGTCAGGGACGTCGATTCGCGGATCCGTGGAACATGAGCATAGGAAGAACGGGACTTCTGCATGGATATCCACATCCAAAGTTCCGGTTTGGAATCGTGACGGCCACATTGTCGGGACTTTCGGGATTTCTCGGGATATTACCCGCCAAAAGGAAATGGAGATTCGGTCAGCTCGGTATGCAGATGAGATTCGGGATATAAAAGAACAGATGGAGGACGAAGTCGAGATGGCATCGGAACTTCAGAAGTCCTTTTTTCCAAAGTTTTACCCAGTTTTCCCTGCTGGAGTTCATCCGCAGGACAGCTGCATCGAGTTTCTCCATCAGCACCACCCGCTTGGCATGATCAGTGGGAATCTGTGTTCCATCCGCTCGGTTTCTTCAACAGAAGTTGGGATTTTCCTGTTTGATGTTGTGGGTTCTGGCGTGCGTGCCGCTTTAATTTCTTCTCTGGCCTGGGCTTTGCAAGAAGAGATCGCTCTCGAGGAAATGGATGACCCTGGAAGCTTTCTACAACACCTTAACAGCCATCTCTTTCCTATCCTTTGTGACTCGGAAGATAGGAGTTCTGCTTCTGCCTGTTATCTGGTTTTTAATACAGAAACTGGCCGTATTAAATTTTCCAGCGCGGGAAGTCCTGTACCTTTTTTATTCCGCTCCACGAACTCCTCAGCAGAAGAGTTGATGCTTACGCCTTTTAGTATCGGACCGGATTTAGCCAGCCGAAAGAATGTGGATTACCGCACCTTTGAAACAACCATTTCCGCCGGGGACTCGATTGTCATGTATACTAGCGGTATTTGCAATGTTATCGGAAGCGATAAGGAGGTCTTCGGTAGCAAACGCCTGCTGGAGGTCGCTTCGAAAAATGTTGGCAGGGAGCTGTTCTGTATCTTCCCAGCATTACTAAATGCCGCACGGGATTTCTCAGTCAATGGAGAGTTTGATGATGATATCAGCTTAGTTGGTTTTAAGTGGAAGGGACGCGGCTGATTTTTAGAAGTCTCGTTGCCAATTCAGGAACGTTTGCGTTTCTCCAGATGCACTATCTTTTGCGTAAATAACACCTACCCCAACCGTGGGGATCTCCAGTTCTCCACCTTGAAAGAGATATTCACCGGTCTGAGGATTCTGCTTTATACTGACTCTGGCAGAAGGGAGGTCTTTTCCTTGAACTAACCACCCGGAATGAAGCTTTATTACAGTTGACTGATCTCTTTGTGATAGAAGGTCATCGTTTGTATAAGATCCTTCATATTTGGATAGGATTTCAGGATCAATCTTTTCAAGCAGGCGCTCTGATAAGGGGCGATGTATATAAAATATATGACTGCTGTTTAATACCGTGGGCGTTTGAGTTCGAATGGACTGATTGGTCGCTGTAACAGTCGTGTTTGCCCTGGCTGGTTCAGTTCTTTTCCTTATCCGAGAGGGGGTGGACTGTATGCACCCCCCAAGTAGTAAGCTCAACATCAATAGGATGATATAACCTGTTTTCATGTCCTTAATATGAAGTATATCCTCGAATTGAAAAAGCATGGTTTTTTTTTAACTACTGTGTAAATCTGTGCGCCATGAAGCAGTTGTTAACTTTATGTTTTTTTTTACTAGGTACTGCCAGTGCGGAACTGGAGTGGGCAACAAAAAAGATTGAGCTACAGGTCCTGCCTGCCCAACTCATCAGCTCCGAGATTTTCCGGTTTAAAAATTCTGGAAAGAAGCCGGTGTCCATTGATTCCATAAAGGTGAGTTGCGGTTGCATCTCTGCACATCTCCAAAATCGAACTTTTGCTGCGGGAGCAAGCGGCGAGTTAACGATCCGTTTTGATCTAAAGGGACGTACCGGCCCTCAGGAGAAGTTTGCTACGGTTAAGACGGATGATGGGGTTGAGGTAAAGCTGGTTATTACGGCGGATGTTCCAGAAACCTATGAGATATCACCGAAAATGCTACGTTGGCCGAGGGGCGCTGATGAGCAGAAAAAATCTGCGATGTTGTTGAATCCTAATAAAACATCTGTGCGTTTACTTTCGATTAAGTCGTCGAATAAACTGTTGCCGGCCGAACTTAAAACGATTCGTGAGGGCTTCGAATATGAAGTGGTGGTATCGCGTCTTCCGGAGGCCATAAACGCCCGTTCGGTTATTCGAATTCAGACTGAACCACCGCCTGGGCACAAGGAATCAAAAACCTTAAAGCTCTACGTACATGCACAGTGAAAAAGAGGAGAAAATTAGGAGGCTTTGGCGCCAAAGTCTCTTATCGTAAGCAGATTCGAATGAGTGGCATGACGTCTTTTTATAAATCGTTTTTGAATATGTTTAGTTATGCCCTGACAGTTTTTGTTTTCGGATAGAGTTCTCTCGGGGTAGACGGTTATGTTCCTCGCAAAAGAATTTCATTTGCGCAGCCTTCCATATAACTCTGTAGTTCCTGCAGTCGGGCTGCAGTGGTGCGCGGAATAGTTCTGAACTGTTTTCCGGGGAGCCCCTCCCGGGGAATGAAGGGTTGCAGGGCATAACGTTTTGATCCGCTGATAATGTCTTTCACCTCGTGCATCTGCTCATCGGTATGAACGGTGTCGATGACGGTGGTGCGGAATTCATAATCTCTAGCCTGTGATTTTATCAGCTCGGCCGATACTTTAATATTGGCCGTGTTCGAATATCCTACGAGATCGGGATAGCCTGAAAAGCCGATTTTTATATCCATGGCCACATAATCAACCAGGGGAAGGCATTTGGCTAGTTTTTCAGGGTTGGAGCCATTGGTGTCCAGTTTTACTGAAAAGCCAAAGCGATTTTTAAATAGTCGTATGAGGTCTTCCAAGTCGTTTGCTTCAGTCGGTTCTCCACCGGTGATTACGACCCCATTGATCCAGTCCTGCTTAAACCTGATGCAGGCTTCTTCCAGTTTCTCCCAAGAAAGCCCAGTTTGTTTTTTCCCCATCAGTGAAGCGTTGTGGCAAAAGCCGCAGGTGAAATTGCAGCCGCTGGTGAAAAAGACCGCTGCAAAATGTTTCGGATAGTCCACCAGCGAGGGTTTTTCCAAATAAGCGTAAATGGAAGATGACATAATTTTAAACCTGAAGCTGGAATGTATTCAGGTTTTACATTCCGTTTATAAAGAGACCCGCCAGGCGCGGAGAGAGAGGAGGTGCACACCTGACGGGTCGTTGAAAACAGTTAATTGATCGTTTCTTCCAGAATAGACTGGATCATCTTGGGAGAGATAATGCCTTTTCCGACCTTGGTGTAGTCGGTTTGCAGTCCGACATATTGGTAAAGTCGGGACTTTTTACAGACTGTATCCGGTGCGCCGGGGGTTTTATTGATGACTGGAATATATTCGCCTTCCTCCTCGCACCATTTACTTACGAGCATGGCAGGGATCCGTGATGGATTGATACATTCAGCCTCGGAAAAGGCAACGAGCCCATCAATTGTTTCGACATCGCAGTATAGTTTATCAAAGGCGCTGTATTCATCATTTTTGAGCAACTTGTCGAGACGTTGATTCAGAGTGTGGCACTTATCACAGCCTTCTTTCCCGAAGACTTTAATTTGGTATTTTTCAGCCATTGTACTTCTCCTTTATTTCGCGGTTACGAGGTTCTGTTCATCGGCCTCAACGATGTTGTAACGTCCGGCATGACGGGCAAGCAGTTCGCCGTAGCGTTTGGACTTATTCCAGTTCTGCACTTTGCTGAAATAGCCGACAACGCGGGTTTCGCCGACGACTTCGGTCGATCCGCATTCGGGACAGCGTTCCAGCAGGCCTCGGGTTTGGTGCTGGCAGTTGTCGCAGAAGGTGAACTCCGGTGAAATACAGACCTGAGCCGACTGGGTTCGATAAAAGACTTCGGTCATCAGGTGTGCAATAGAATCAGCATCCGGTTGTTCTTCTCCGATGAAGCAGTGGGTAATGGCGCCGGATTCAATCATGCTGTGATATTTGGATTGTTCGATAATGCGGTTCACCAGTGAAACATCAGCTTCTGCTGCCAAATGGATCGAGTTGGTATAATATTCTGCATCGGCTGGTCCCTTGACGGTTTCTTTGGCCTCTTCATGGAAATAGATCAGGTCGGATTTGGCCAGACGACGGGCAGCGGACTCGGCCGGAGACTCCTCGAGAGTAAACTTAAGGTTATGCTTCTTTGCCAACTTTTTAACCTTCTGATACATGTGTGCAACAATTCTCAGTCCGAAGCGCTGGGCTTCTTTGCTGTCATGCAGCTCCTGTCCGATGAGGAATTTTACGGCATCATTCACGCCGATTAGACCAAGGATGTAAGTACAGTTATCAAGGTCAACATAAGGTTTCCCGTCATTGGCCGTTTTGCCGACCTGCCAGAGCGGTTGACCGGGCCCGCTGAGCATTTCAGTCACCTTAAGTTTTTTCTGCAGATGAGCATCTACCGCCAACTCCATGGTTTGATTGAGTTCTTGATAAAAATTTTTCACAATATCGCCACCGGTGCGGGTTGCTCGGTAGGCTGCTTGAGGAATGTTGATTGTTACATTCTGGAAGCCGCAGAAGCGCATATTTTCCGGATGTTTTAGCATGCGGTTGTCGTCAATCGTGGTGCGCAAACGGCAACAGGCGGAAAGCGTAACTTCATCGCGGTCGAAGATGAAATAGGTTGAGCCGTTTTTGGAGGCCAATTCACAGGCTTCCTGAAAAATGGCGAACTGATTCGGATCTTCGAAGGTTTCGTCGGAAACATGGAAGTCGCACTTCGGAAACTCAAATATGCGACCGTGTGCATCGCCTTCGCCGAAGACTTTCAGAAGAGCGCTGCAAAACGCCTGAGCTTCTTTGGTGTAGTCCCCGTAAGTTACTATAGATTCGCCGTTTTCCTTGAGCATGGTCTGGACGTCTGGATCGTAGATTATACCTTCCTTTTCATCCGCCAGCTCACGAAGAACGAGGCGCGGTCCCAACTCCGGATCATTATAATAAAGATCCATCAGTTTGTTGCCGCCTGAATCGGTGTCGTCACGCAATTCTTCGGTCAGTTCGACAATGGAGCCACATTTTAGCCTCAGTTGATAATGTCCTCCCGGTCCGATGGAGGGAACCTCTTTCATATAACTTGGAACACCGGAATGAATGTTGAAGTCGAGAAAGAGGGTTTGCCCTCCTCGTGAGAAGGCATTTTGGGATCCGTTAAAGATGAGTTCCTGAGCAATCTGCTTCAACTCTTTCTCATCCATGCCCACGAGGAATGGCGCATAGAGAATGTTGATATAGGCGATGCCCAATGCACCTGCATAGTTAGCCTGCATGGAGGCGAGAAAGGTGTTGAGGTGGCCGGTCAGAACAGAGGCTGAACGGGCGGGGCTTGAAGACGTGTTCAGGTTGATCAGGCCGTTGAGGCCATATTTTTTCACATATTCGATGGAGTGGGAGGAACAGTAGACTCGTGTCGGGTAGCCGAGATCATGTACATGTACCGCTCCAGTGTCATGAGCTCGTTTCACATCCGAACTGAAAATGGTATCAAGTGCCCACTGTTTTAGTACCAGCTCAGCAATGCCGAGGTTTACGGCTTCGGGATTATTATTCACGATATTTGAGTTCTCGGTCGATTTGCTAAACATCAGGCTTTCGAGATAATCCTTGGAGACGCGATAGAGGGAAAGGTCTTGAAGCTGCTGGGCATAACCACGCTCCATCAATTCGTTATTAACCAACTCACGGATTAGGGTGGTATTGACGATTCCCATGTCGCTAGCGATAATGCGGTTTTCAACCGACTTAGCGACATTGATAGCTAGTTCGGTGGAGAGGTCGGTTTTTTCGAGGATCTGTTTAATGATGCGCTTGCGGTCCCATGGAAGGTGTACATTGCTGGAAGCGGATTCCACTAATAGCAGGGAGGCGTCGGTTACATCAATGTTGCCGGTCGTTCCACCGCGGACACGTATATTACGGCGTGCAATATCGCGTTGCTTGCGATAGCGTTTGTAGGTGGCAACTACCAGAGTCTCTCCCTGTTCTGCCAGTACAATTTCAACAAGATCCTGAACGTCTTCGATCTGGGGGATGCGTTTGCCGTTTGTGTCGGGGCGGACAAAAAATTCGCTTTGCGGGTTGTCGAGTTGAAGTATAACCTGGCCTGTCACTTTGGAGGCCAGACCCTCGTTTTTGGTTACTGAGTGTTTGCGTGCGGTTTCGTCGACCGCTCGATCAATTGCGAGCTCAATTTTTTGTCCGCTAAATGGGACCACGAGTCCTGAGCGCTTTTGGAACCCATCGAATACAGCATGATTTCCCGACATGATTTTCCCTCCCCTTAATGATTAAACTTCCCCAGTTTTTACGAATTTCACCTGTTTTACGGATGAAAAATGTATTCAATACAGAGTGTAGCTGTCAATTTCCAACCACAACATATTGTGGTTTTTATAAAAATAAGACCGGATAGATACTAATATTGTCTAAATTTGTTTGGGTTTGAGGAAAAGGGATCATTTTGATCCTAAAGTGGCTTTCAAATTGCTGAAGTAGATTACATACTTTCTATGTTTTAAACAAGAAGGAGGCATAACATGCCGTATTGGTTAAGTTGGGTTGATATTGTATTTGCAGGGGCTGTATTGCTATTTGCCTGGAGAGGCAGTCAAAACGGTTTTGCTGCACAGGTAGCACATATTCTGACCTTTATTGCGATGGGGATCTGCCTTTTTTTCGCTTACCCGTTTCTTTTCAATTATCTCGGTCGGGTTTTTCGCGATGTACAGGATTCTTACTGGGTCTGGCTGTTATTGGCCGGTACAGTTGCGGTCGCCATTGGTGTTTTTAAATTAATGGCGAGGTTGTTGGCTAAATGGCTTGAGAGGGAAATCTCGGCGACGGCTGATTGTATTTGGGGCTTTATTTTGGGGCTTTCCAGAGGAGCGCTGTTCTGCATGATCATTATGATCTTTTCGGTGTTAATGGATGGATCGCACACAACCTATGAAAGTTTTCGAGCCAAGTCCTATGTCGGAAAAACGGTGTGCAACGATTTGATTCCTCATATTCAGCCTCGCCTATCAAAAGCGGTACTTGGAGAAAAAGTGCAGTCCGTGCGTGATAGAATGAGAGGGGAAAGAGATTCTCTTAGCAACGAGCGTCAGGGAAATTAGTCCGAGATATCGGGGTCCTGCTTCCTATCCGTCGGGGTTAGTATTTTCAGGAAAAAGAGCTGGGTATCATATTTGGTCATGATGACTAATGAGAGTGCCGTAAAAAACAGCGCCAACATACTCAGAATCAGGTGGTTCGTTAGTGCTGTTCCGATGATGGAGATAAAGCCGGCAGCAAATAAGCCGATCCATGCATTTCGGCGACGCCGGGTTCCCTTTTTCCACCTGTGGTTGTGCTCTTCCTGAAATGCCTCCCTCTCGAGTCGTTCCTCATATCGCTTGCCTGCTTTCAGTATTTTCATTTTAATCCTTCTTCTGCGCAACCCAGTAGCAATAAACGATTTTCAAATAAAAAGCAACGAATCTGGAAAAATTCTTCTTCCTAGGATTGAGGGTTTCTCCGGGGTTCGGTATGTGTTGGCAATGGCTATGATTCCCAAGGAGACAATAGAAGAGATTCGCGCCCGCTGCAGCATTGTTGATGTGGTTGGAGCGTATCTGCCTGAGTTGCGCCGCCGGGGATCGACTTTTAAATGTTGCTGTCCTTTTCATAAGGAAAAAACACCGTCCTTTACGGTAAATGAAGATCGTCAGATTTTTCATTGCTTTGGTTGCGGGGCCGGGGGCGATGTTTTCCGCTTTGTGATGGAGTATGAGAAGGTGGATTTTATCACGGCGGTCAATGTGCTGGCGGAGCGGAGCGGTGTTGAGATCAAATATGAAGGATCTCGGTCTGAGCAGGGGACGAGTAAGGATATCCTTTATAAGTTGCATTCCGATGCG
>DATCZD010000125.1:0-4622 GCA_036526075.1 Pontiella sp.
GTACGGACCCGCTCTTCTGACGTTTTGTTTCACTTAAGCCGGACTGACTGGAGGATGAACCACGGCTGACCCCGCCAAACTCCCACCCCGGAAGACCCTTATTTACCGGAATCGAAATTTTTCCGCGGGAAGAAAGCTGAGCTTCGCAGACCTCTTTAATATCGTAAGCATCAATATAAAGAAGTTCTATCACCTCTGACACCAACGGCTCAATCTGTTCAACATTCGCCATCTCATCCAGTTTGTTGATAACAATGGTATCGCCCACAACCTGATAACCGAAACCGTATGGTTTAAGAATCACATCCAACGCTTCCTGCCAGGGAATGTTATTGAGTCGGACATTCACCCTATCTGAAACCACATCAGGGCCAACAACAATGCTTTGTCCTGTCTGAAGTGAGTACGCCTTCAGCACCTCCGCAATGTTTGCATCCTTTACATTGATAGTAACAAACTCTGAGGTTTGAGCTTCCTCAGCTGAAGATGCGGCTTCCTGCGCATGCACTGCAATCTGGCCGGATACGGTCAATACGGCCAATCCCACAATCGCCGCACCTGTCTTCATCTTATGCTTCCTCATCGTTTTCTCCTTTTTCTCCGCCTGCCTTCACTGTCACCCCTACTGATCAAGCTTTCAGGGACTCATCTCTCTCTTCCCGCGGAACGGCGTACCCGCTCCCGATCACGACTACAGACTCAGGCAGTTTCGTAAAATCGACAAGACGGGCGAAGGCTGAAAGGTCTATAGACCAAACCCCCAATGGAAAGATCGGTAAAAACAGAAGATCGCTATAGTGGATTCCCCCATAAGAAATCATTACGTGCTACAACAGCTCCATATTTTTTATCCGAAGCAATGCGACGATCATTCGTCTATGACGAATAATGCCCGAAGTAATATTTGAGGAAGCGGAGGCTATGGAGTTCCGATTATTTTGGTCCGGACATTCGCAGCATGGCGGATCATGTTTCTGGTGAGACTTGAGCGTTTAGCGGGTAGACTTAATCTGCTGATTGCACACCTTTTTAAGTCTACTTTCTAAATCTCTAGAAGTCATACCTAACAATATACCCAAAGGCCGTTCTGTGTTGATCAATATGCAGTAATCCTCAAAGCCACTGCAGCAAAGCTCAAATAGGTCAACCTATTCTCTTTCAACCCAGTGGACGGCATGCTGCATCAATTCTGTCCCATTACGCAGTTGCAGCTTTTCTTTGATGTGCGATCGATAGGTTTCAATGGTTTTAACACTGAGGTTAAGCTGGTCTGCAATTTCCCGGGTGGAGTTTCCTCGACCAATCAGCTCAAATACTTCCAACTCCCGCCGACTGAGCGATTCGGTTCCGCTACGCTGCGCGTCTCCTCCGCTATGGAACGCCATCTTCAACATATGGGAAGACATCGTTTTGCTGACATAGATCTCTCCATCCAAAACCTTTTCAATGGCCTGAATCAACGTGCTTGAGGCCGCCTGCTTCATCACATACCCACTGGCGCCGGCCTTCAAAGCATGTTCAGCATAGATCGACTCATCGTGCATAGAGAGTACAAGTGTCGGAATCTGTAGCCCGAAGTCATCAATGGTCTTGATCAACTCCAGCCCGTTAGAGCCTTCCAGAGAAATGTCAACAAGCACCACATCGGGCCCAATCTTTCGAATGGCCTCAAACGCTTCTGATACACAACCGGCTTCGCCGCAAACTTCCAGGTAATCTTGCTGCTCAATTAACTTAATCAAGCCTTGCCGTACAATTGGATGATCATCTACCAGATAAACCTGTTTTTTCTGCGATTTAGCCATACCGGATCTCTCCCTGCTGTGTTCCAATGCTATCACCTCTCACATCGGTAAAGTCATCCATATCGAGACGGCAGACAATACTTGTTCCACCAGGCCGGTTTGAAACCATCAAATGGCCGCCAATCACAGATGCACGGTACTCCATCGTCTTCATCCCCATGCCCTCTTGACCAGATGGATGATTCCACACCCCGTTATCACTTATTTCCAGTTGAGGAAGTCCATTATGGCGACCAATGATTATTATAATTTCAGTTGCATGCGCATGACGCACGGCATTATTTATCGCTTCCTGAGCTATCCGGTATAGATGCGTTTCGACAGCGGCATCAGAGAAAATCACGGTTTCATCTAATCGGGCGCAGCAGTGCAGACCACAGCTATCCGAAGTAATGCGGGCCAGTTCACGCAGTGAAATAAAAAGACCATTTTTCACAATTTCCGAGGGCATCAGTCCACGTGAAATTTGCCGAATCTGATTGCTCGCATCATTCGCCAACTCAGAAATCTGAATGGCATCGGCATCGCCAGGGTGCCCGACCCGGGTTAGATCATTAGCTAAAGAACGGCTCAATAAACTGATCCCAGTCAGTAGTTGCCCGATAGAGTCGTGTAGATCCTGCCCGATCCGCCGCCGTTCACGAGTACTAATTTGAACGCAACCCTCATGAGGACGGGTGACATCACAGATTCCATAAAGCGTATACCCATCCAGAACCGAATATTTTTTCACTTCCACATCCCGAGCGGAGTTATCTAGACAATGCAGTACACAGTTGCGCAAAGACTCATTTGAATCAATGGATGTAGCCTGGATCATATTCAAGTCTGCGGGTGAAAACAGATGTGATAGGTTCATCCCCTGAAGCTCATTTGGTGAATATCCTAAAGCAGGAGGAACTATTGAACCTGCTGAGAGAATCGTGTTATCGCCCCCCACCATTAATAAACAGACATGATTCCCTGACAGCCCACAAGCATCTGCAGCCCTCTCTGCGGAAACAGACTGCTCGGCCGTTATCTGCAGACAAGTAAAATACCATCTATCCCGGGAGCTTTTAAAAGGAAGTACATGAAGCATTTTTTGTGTTCCGTTTTCACAGAAAATCGAAACGGAGGAAGAGTAGTGCAGCGAAAGTGCTTCTGCCAAAACTCCATTTTCAGCAATATCTTCCGCATGCCCTAAAAGGTCGAATACGCCAGATGGACCGCTATCCGGATGGAAAGAACAGAAAGAATGGAGAAGCCGTTTTCGGTCATCGAATACACATAAGCTGACTTCCGCGATACCGCTCGGAGGCAACGGTGGTTGCTTAGATTTTAACTTCCTTCTGGGTCTGTTGAACATACGGTACATATTCCGCTAACGACGCACTAGGATATTTCAGCCAACCGAAGCAGACTACAGAACAAACAAAAAAAGGTCAACTGATTCTGGAATCTTGGATCCTTAAAAATAGTCGTTCCATGCGCTTTTCGCTTTTGTTTCCAGATATTTCAATCATCATAACCGTTCTGAAACGGAGCCAGACTATGAATAAAAACAGATCGCCCTATAAAGCCCATCTTTTCATCTGCCAAAAATCACGGGATAAAAAGCGCAAATCATGTGGCGACATCAATGATCCGAAATTAAAAGATATTCTAAAAGATGAAGTTAAAAACAGAGGGTGGAAACCGCAGGTCCGCATTTCAGATTCAAGCTGCCTCGGCCTGTGCGAGTTCGGCCCCAATATTATGATCCACCCACAGCAAATATGGCTTTCCGATGTGTCGAGAGACGATATTCCCGACATTCTTAAGATCATTGAAGATATTATCTGCGGCGACTCAGAATAATATACTACTGCTTATCCTGAATCAGGAGGTCTGAGGATCAAAAAAGATATATTCCAGAGTATAACCATTCGGGTCTAGAAAATAGAGGCTGGCACCATCCCAGCGCTCATAGGCCTCTTTTACAACTTTTACTCCGAGTGACTTGAGATGCTCCTGAAACTCAAAAACCGCACTGACCGACTCCGCTGCCAACCCGAAATGGGTGAACGCCTTCCCCCAGTTTTTAGGCCGCACTTCGATATCAAACCGCCCTGCACCGCCGGGATACTGAATCAACGCCAGCACATCCTTTTCCCCAATCCGGAAAAAAGCATCCTTTTCCCGCCGGTCACTCACTTCCAAGCCCAGAATATCCGTGTAAAACTTCACCGACGCATCCAGATCCGCAACCGACAGCCCAAAATGACAAATACCTTTAATGTAGTCCATACGCGCAAATTCGCCTAATCCCTCCGTTCCTTCAACCGCAAAGAGCAGTTTTTAAATCCCTTAGGTTGACGCTTGAACGTTTTTGGTGTTTCTTCTGTCTCTGCTTACGGCCCATGGATATATGGGGGCGACTGGTTTCGACGGGTAGGTTGAAGCTTCAGTGGCGTGTCGAGGTTGGACTCCAGGCCTCGTAAAAAGGAGCCCAAAAACATAAATGCTGACGAAAGTTACGCACTAGCGGCATAGTTCCGCTACGTCTCTACTCCGATGTCTGTTAAGAGATAGAGGCGACGATAGCAGGCTAAGGTTCCTTTCGGGTTTCCGGAAAGGCGCACAAAAATTATAACAGGATTCTAGCGACCGGAGTGGCCCTGTTCGACGGCAGCAAAGGCGGCGAATCTTTTAATGCCGAACTACACACGTAGAAGCTGTTGTGACTCTTATTCGGACGGGGGTTCAATTCCCCCCGCCTCCACCATTTTTATGGTGACAACCCGTCTCTCCAGAGTAACTCTCTGGGTAGATGGGTTTTCTTTTTCCCCTTGTATT
>DATCZD010000126.1:0-7856 GCA_036526075.1 Pontiella sp.
CACCCTGCTTAGTCCGTGACGATATCGGCGGGAGACGAAAACAATGTCATTTTCTGCATCCATATGATCGATATCGACTCGTATTTCAACGTAGTCATTTATGCCATCATAGTCTTCATCAACACTTACCAGTTGCGTGGTGTAGTTCATGCTACGACCATTAACATCTATAGTTCCGGATACGCCCACCGAACCATCCAGCTCCGAAAAGGTTTTATTCCAATAATCACGCTCCAGAATAGCGTTTGCCTGTACGATAGCTTCGCGTTTGTTCTGCTGTCGTTGAATATTACCTCCGATCTGATAGGACGCCATTGAGGAACCGATCACCAGCACCCCCAAAATCAAGATTGAAACCATTACTTCAATCAATGAGAATCCAGCATCGCGTTTATTTAAGGAGGCTTTCATACATCTCCTTTACGAGCTTTGATCCATCCGGAGCCTTGAACTCAACTGAAGTCTTTCCGATATAAGTAATCTCATAACCCTGAACCTTATCGCCGACGCGATACGTTTCCCCGCCAAGTCCCACAAGAGGGTTATCCGAACTCCAATAGATCCCTTCCATTGAGACGTTCAGCACCTTCGGATTTCCCGGCATATTAGAAACTTCATTTGAACCTGTTTCGGGAACCTTTAGAGCTACGATGGGCGAATTTTTAGCCTCTAAGAAATCCTTCATCTCCTCCTTGTCACCCTTCAACACTTCTTTAACATACGCTACGTCGGCCTCCACAACCCGCACGATAGAGTCATATTTTTCTGCGTTTGATGATTGGGACCCCTGTTGGTCCGTCTTATAAATCCAATACCCCAATGGAGTTATAATCAAGCACAGCACGACCATGACTATTACAACGGGAACCTTAAGTCCCTCTTCCTGATAATTTATTGCTGGTTGAGTTCCTGCAGTCATCAGGCCCCTCCCTTTTCACGACTTCCTATTCCCTTGAATAAAATAAGTTCAAATGTGATATCAGCTAGACAAACTCCGGCATCTTCCGAGCGATCCGCCTGGCTGATTTTCAAGGATTCTTCCGTAAGTAAATGCTGTTTAAAAGTTACGCTTCCCAAATACTTTTCAACCGTCTGAAAAGTTCCGAGCCCGCGAACTCTGGCCACCAGTACCGGGAGGTTGTTATTCCGGGCTGAAACTCGGCGTTCTACCTTCAGCGAGTTCACTGTAAACTCCGCATCATTTGCTGCATTCTGCAGAAATGATATAAACTGATCTTCCGATTGAATGCTCTCCCCTTGAATTCCATGGAACTCTTTCATCAATCCATGGACCCCCTCCTGAGCTTTGATCAGCTTTGGCAGCATTTCCGCCAGGACTTCAGTACGGTGCAGTTTCCATTCTGAATGCCGCCGCAGCGCATACGAGCTCAGTCCCATGCCAACAGCAAGCATCAGCGGGAATAGAATCCAGAGGGTTAATCGAAGTCGGCTTGATTTAAATTTTCCAACATCCATGGGTCACCTCTACTTTTTTAATATGCACTCAAACTGCACAAAGAAACGGGTTTCGCCACCAAAAGAACGTCTCTCTCCGGTCTGCGGGCGAATGGTTGCCACACGCTGCTTTAAATCTTTATTTTCCTCCCAGGCCTTCTGTAAATCACGCACTGGGTTCCCCGCCTCTTCCGAGACCTGTGGCATAACTAAATCGAAAACTATCTTATTCCGGTTTGCAGATAAGTCCTGAAGAACAACCCCTTCCGGCAACTCCATAAAAAGGCTGTGAATAACTGGAAGAAGATGTGTTCGCCTGCCCAGAACCTGTTTCAATTTTTGAAGCTGAAGGGCATCGGCGTTCAACGCCTTATAGATTTTATCTGGATTTCGAAAAGAATCTTCTTCGATACCACAAACCGCTTTCACTTCTTTCATCAATCCATTCTGATCCTGCTTATTCTCAACATAACTTCTGATATTTATGCTGGATAGGTACGCCACTAAAACCAAAGCCGCAAAACAAAGGCAAAGATATATCAGCATGCCATTATAAAACTGTTTACGCGCCTCGGGTGTGCTGGTCTGATCTTTTGACAGATTTATGTGATAATCGATTCTCATACTACTGTCCTTTGCATTATCCGTTTCTTAAACTAAGTCCTAAGCTGGTTGTCATGATCGGTGAAACTACATCATGAGTGCTATCTGACTTTGCAGCATGTGAAATATGGAAATGCTTATCGCTCAGCGGATTCCACACCTCGGTAGGAAGGTCAATTGTATCGTGAATCTTTTCAACAAAAGTCGGATCCTGAGGGACCGACCCGGTAATGACCAACTGCGTCACCGGAGTCCTGGCAACCTTTACATGGTAGTACAACAGCGCATCGGAAATATTTTCGATCAGGTACTGCTGCTTGCTCGCCCACTCAGCCGAACGAAGAACAATGGTTCGCGGGTAAATATAGTGATCATCATACAGAATTGATATATCGGCACTATGCTCTGTTAAATTAACGACACAAACCGCTTGGGCCGGACTCACTTTCTCTGCCCGCATGGCCAGATAGAGATTGCAGATTGAAGTGCAGGAAACATCGACAACAACTGGAAAAAGCCCCGCCCTTTTCATAAGGCTTAACTGATGATTCACCTCCTTTTTAGAAACCGCGACCAGAATACCATTTAATTGTTCTCCTAACTGCGTATACGGATCATTTCTGGGACGGTTTAAATGCCAGTCCAATGCAATTTCATCCGGAGGGAGCTGGAGAGCCTCTTCTGCTTCCAGGCTGAGCGCAGACGACAATTCACGGGGGGCCAGATCCGGATACTTAAAATATTTCAGACAGAGCGCATGAGTATGCAACCCACAGCATACGGTTCTCGTCGGCATACGGGTTTTTTTCCATAACCCGCGAATGGCGGAGACCAACTCTGCATCAGATCCATGTGTATTATATTCCGTCCATCCGGCATGCGTCAGAGACAGCTTATTTTTACCATGACGTACCACCCTTGCCATGCTGATGACCCCATCAGCAACACTAATTCCAGCAACGTTTTCCTTGATGTCTATGGTCTTTTTTCCTGCCATACTGTCCTCGGCTTTCTTCCTCTTCTCAGCTCCCCCGGCAATGCCGGGGGAGAAGCTGTCACAGAGCGGTATTTATTGCCCTAGTCCACCCCAAGTTACATCGCCATTAACCACTGTCATAGTCAGCTGCTGTCCGTCAGCATCTCCGCCGGATCGGCCGGTAACGGTAATCGTGTAATTATTTCCATCAGAAGCAGAGATCGAATAACTACTGTCATTGAAATACTCTCCCATTAGATCGCCCACTTGGATTCCGGGGAGGTCCGAAGGAATACTGGCTGCGGCAACTGCATTTGTTCCCTTTTCAACCAACAGCATCTTAATTCCAGTTGCAATCGTGCTACAGCCCGCCTGAGCTTCTGTTGCAATGGCTCTATCTTTATTCCCCGACATGAGCGGGATCGCTACAGCAGCCAGAATGGCTACGATGATTGCTACAACCATCAATTCCACCAGAGTGAAACCGGCTTTATTTTGTTTTTTAGTCTTCATGTGTTACTCCTTGTTGGTTTTTCATTTTCCACTCCTGCGGAGATCTCTTCCCGCACGCTTACCTTAATCTTATTCCACTTCCTCTTCTTCGAATTCCTAGCCTCCTTCCAAGCTATTTAACATTCATTGAAACCGTGAAAATCGGGAGATAGATTGCCAGCACGATCATCAAGACAAATGCACCAAAAACACAGATAACCAGCGGTTCAAACAGTGCCATTGTAGTCATAACTGAAACCTCGACCTGATCCTCATAAAGCTCAGAAACACGTTCCATCACCTCCGGAAGCTGACCAGAGTCCTCGCCCACAGACATCATCCGGACCACGAGCCCCGGGAAAATTCCGGTCCGTTCCAGACTCTCTGAAATTCGGTGACCTACCAGAATCCGTTCCCGTACATTTATAATATTTTTTTCGATCACCTTATTGCCGGCAGCCTCTGCGCAGATTTCCAAGGCCACGGAAATCGGAACTCCGCTCTGAACCATGATGGAAAGACTTCGGCAAAAACGGGCCAATACATATTTTTTGATCAAATCTCCGGCATAGGGCGTTGCCAGCTTAATCCGATCCTTGCGAAAAGCGCCCCGCTGGGTCCGACCATAGAAAACCAATGCCGTGATGGTCAGAATGAGCCCGCCAAAAATTTCTATAATGTGGTCTATGAAGAAATTATTTGCGGCAAAAACAATCCTGGTGAAGATGGGTAATTTGGCACCGAGTCCTCCGAAAATATCCGTAAACTGCGGAAGGATAAACAGCGTCATGATCAAACAGACAATCACAAAGAAGATTGCGATAAAAATTGGATAGGCCGACATCGCGCGAATCCGACGCTGCAACCGATCCGTACGCTCCAGATAATCAGCAAGCTGCTTTAGAGTGGAGGGGAGCTTTCCCGATTCTTCCGCAACCTTAATCAGACCACAGAACATGACATTGAATATTTTTGGATGACAGGCTGCCGCTTCCGAGAAGTTCCGGCCGTTATTGATCTGGCTCACAATATCCTGCAAAGCATGGCGCAATTGCAATTGCTCAACTTCTGTTCCGATCGTATCAAGAGCATCTCGAAGTGGGACGCCAGCATTCACCGAAATGGCCAGCTGACGGCAGAAAATCGCTAAGTCCCCTACTTTTACTTTTTTAGAGAAGAATGCAATTGGCTCACGTTTCTTTTTCTCTTCCGTTTCCTTCCGGTCTTTTGATGCAACCTTGGAGGCCTCCGGTCGTTCGGCCTCAGAAGCAAACAGGTCAATAACGGTCAGTCCTTTCTTACGGAGAGCTTCTAAGGCTTCTAAACGGCTTGAGGCATCGAGCGAAGAGCGTACTTCATCTCCATCCCGAGTCTTGGCAATATAATTGAACATGGCCATGTTAACGATCCTCTCTAATCAACCATACAAACATTGATTGCTTCACTGATTGTTGTTTCTCCCCGACGAACACGAAGAAACCCATTTTCCGCCAGCGTTTCCATTCCGTCGTCAATGGCCCTTCGGCGCATTGTTAGGTCATCCGCATTCTGATGGACCAATTCCCGTATATGTGGCGTAACCTGTAAAAACTCAAAGATTGCGCGACGGCCCTTAAGCCCTGTTTTCCGGCATTGATTGCATCCTGCTCCATGATAGTAGGTCCACTCAGCCGCATCACTATATACCGGCTTCACCCACTCGAGCTCCCCGGCATCCGGGACATAAACCGTCTTGCAGTTAGAGCAGATAGTTTTGACCAATCGTTGAGCAATTATCAGTCGCATAGTGGCGGCTGTAAGATAGGAAGGAATCCCGATATCGCGCAGGCGACTGAATGATGATGTGGCGTCATTCGTATGCAAGGTACTCAGTACAATGTGTCCCGTAAGCGATGCCCGCATGGCAATCTCCGCGGTCTCTGAATCTCGAATTTCTCCAATCATAACCGCGTCAGGATCCTGACGAAGTATATGACGGAGACATTCCGCAAAGTTCAGGCCGATTTTGGGCCGAATCGGCATCTGATTGACGCCCTCGATCAGATATTCCACCGGATCTTCGACGGTCTGTACATTTTTTTCCGGGCTTCGCAGCAGATTTAATGCACTGTACAGAGTCGTCGTTTTACCGCTTCCTGTCGGACCGGTCAGAAGAATGATCCCGTTCGGAAGTTGAAGTATTTCCTTAAAGCGCTTTAGATTCTCTCCTTCAAAACCGATATCTTCGAGATCCAATAACAGACTCTCCTTATCGAGAATACGCATGACAATCTTTTCGCCGAACACTAACGCCATAGAAGAGACACGCACATCTATTACACGGCCGGAACATTTAAACTTAAAGCGTCCATCCAATGGAAGTCGGCGCTCAGCAATATCCATTTCGGCCAGAATCTTAATGCGGGTAATGATCGCCCGGTAGAGATGCTTCGGGGGAGGCGTAACCGGGCGAAGCGTTCCATCCACACGAAGGCGGACCGAGCAACTGTTTTCGCCAGGTTCAAAGTGGATATCCGATGCGCCATCACGCACCGCTTCCATCAGTAGTAGATTGACATAACGGACAACAGGCGCATCATTGGCATGAACCAGCAACTGATCCACATCACCTATATCAGCTTCAAACCCCTTGTCGCCCGAGGCGGTTTCAATGTCGACAATATCCTGCAGTCCGGCCTCTACATACGCATCTTCCTTGTAACACCGTCTGATTGTAGTGCGGATGCGCTCTTCCGTACTGACGGCCTTGTGAATCTCGAGTGAGGTCAGTGTCCGCACCGTATCAACGGCATCCATATCGAGAGGATTCTTCATTACAAGCGTAATGGAAACCCCCTCTTCTTTCATGAGCGGAATCATGCAGTAGCGACTGGCTACAGCCTCCGGAATCATATCAAACTCGGCGCGTTTAAGATGAAAGTCTTCGCCGAGTTCAAGGTAGGGAATATTCAGCAGTTCGGAAAAGGTGCGAGCAATGTCTTCTGATGATGCCAACTTCTCTTCAATCAGAATATCCGTTAAAACACGTCCGGACTCCTCCTGGATTTCCAGCGCCTTTTCGAGTTCGGCCGGTCCCACACGTCCACTCCGGATCATCATTTCGCTGAGGTGGTCGGTAATCATCTTGTATCGTCCTTTAGATTAACTCGCTATCGCACTCTCCACAGCATCCACAACTTTCATTATATCCCTATATTTCATTTAAGCGGTTTCTTCTGCCCGATCTACAATCTCTAGAATCTCCTTTACGTCCTCTTCGGAAAACGGGCTCACCTCAGCGGAAACCGCTTCAGCGTCCACTTCAGATTCCTCCACGACTTTAACAACAGATTCTTCTTCCTCTGTTGGCAGAGCTTCCACCTCGGGAACACTTCCCAATGTTAAATCCATATTCTCCAGACGTTCCTGCTCCACTGCTTTGGAAGCCGCGGCATATGCCTCGTTGTTCACGATTGAAGCCTTGATAAATATCAAAAGATCAATCTTTTTGGTCGTTGTGCTTTCGCGACGAAACAGTCTGCCTAAGAGCGGGATATCACTAAGGAAAGGAACTCCATAGATGCTGGTTTGATCCGCTTCGCTCTGAAGTCCTCCAATTGCTACAGAATCCGAACTTTTCAGAAAAACCTGCGTCTGAGCTTCACGAACCTTCAGCTTTGGATAACGGGTTCCAGTAGTGCCTACCTGCTCAAACCCACTGACACTGCTAACGATGGGGTGTACAATCATGTTAATGTGATCATCGCCGCAAACCTGAGGAATCACATTAAGCTTAATTCCAACCTCTTCATAATACTCCAGGTTGCCTGTAGTGATTGGAACTCCGCCTCCGCCAGAAGAGCTTTGCTGCTCTTCAATAATCGGGAAACGTTCTCCAACCAATATTGCAGCTTCCTGATTATTCTGTGTCAGGATGCGCGGAGCGGAAAGAATGTTAACGTCCGCATTTTCTTCCAAAGCATGCAGTAGCAATTCAAAATTTGATCCAGCCACTCTTGAATAGAGTAACTGAAGCCCTGCATTAAACGGAAGGCTTTGGGCAAGATCATCAGCCAGCGGGCTTATGCTGCCAGGGGTAAGGGATCTGGAATCATTCTGCTCTACACCCCATCGATCATTATTATCATCGTATGCAACCTGAACCCCCGGATCCAGCAGACCCCCAGATCCAGTTGCAAAATCTACACCCAAATCCATAAGATCATCCGTGCTCACCTCAATAAATTTAGACTCAATCAAAACCTGTTTGGGAACCTTGTCCAAACCTTCAACAACCGACTGAATTCTAGCTACGGCCGAAGGGACATCGGTAATGATCAGAATTTTACTT
>DATCZD010000127.1:0-2124 GCA_036526075.1 Pontiella sp.
TTATCAATAGAATTTCATGCTTGGTGGCAAGAGCGGATATACGTTGGTAGAGTCGCAATCGGAGATTTTCATCTTCAATATAGTCATATGGGATAAAGGCTCCATTTTCTGAATTTCCTGATTTTGGCGAAAGATCAAGGAAATCCAACTTTACTATAACATCCATAAGTGGCGGCGGTTTTTTTCCCTGCATAAGGGCAATACTTCGCTTGAGAAGTTGACAGTAGAGGTCAAACCCGATAGCTGAAATATGACCGCTCTGATTAGCACCCAGCATGTTTCCGGCTCCGCGCAGCTCAAGATCTCTCACTGCAAGACGGAATCCGGATCCTAGTCCTGTATAGCGCTTTATGGCATTCATGCGGTCTCGAGCCGCATCAATCATGTCTCCACCCGGAGACAGCATCATATAAGCAAAGGCTTTATGGTTAGAGCGTCCAACACGTCCACGCAGTTGATAGAGGTCCGAAAGGCCAAATCGCTCGGCATTTTCAATGATCATGGTATTGCCGTTGGGAATATCGACACCACTTTCAATAATAGTGGTGCAGAGCAGGACATCAAAACGCCCTTTCATAAAGGCGTGCATAATTTCTGAAAGCTCCTTTTCTCCCATTTGGCCATGGGCTACTGCGATGCGAGCTTCCGGAACGAGTGCTCGTAGCTTATTCTCAATAAGGTGAATGGTCTTAACTCGGTTATGCAGATAAAAAACCTGACCGTCACGGTGCAGTTCGGTTCGGATCGCTTCAGCAATAATCCTTTCATCATAAGGAATTACTATTGTATCAACCGGCTGGCGTTCTTGAGGAGCGGTCTTGATAGTACTGAGGTCGCGTATTCCAGTCATACTCATATAGAGTGTGCGAGGAATCGGAGTGGCTGACATGGTGATGACATCCACCTGTTTCCACGTTTCCTTCAGGTGCTCTTTGGCCGTAACACCGAACCGTTGTTCTTCATCAATGATGACGAGACCAAGGTTGCTAAAATTGACATCTTTTGAAAGCAGTCGGTGTGTTCCGATCAGAATGTCCACTTCTCCGGAAAGAGTTTTGGCAAGGGTTTTATTCTGTTGAGCGCGGGTGCGAAATCGACTTACCATATCGACACGGATAGGGAAGGCTGCCATGCGCTCAATAAAGGTATCATAGTGCTGTTGAGCCAGAATCGTGGTGGGAACCAGAATCGCCACCTGCATATTATCCATGACAGCTTTGAAGGCCGCACGCATGGCAACCTCGGTTTTTCCGAAGCCGACATCACCACAGAGCAGGCGATCCATCGGCCGAAGTTTTTCCATATCGCGTTTAAGTTCTTCTGTTGCAGTAATTTGATCGGTGGTTTCTGTATAGGGAAAGGCGGCTTCAAATTCCGCCTGCATAGCCGTGTCTTTTGAAAAACGATATCCGCGTTTAGCCTGCCTTTCGGCCTGAGTCTGTAGCAGTTTTGCTGCGAGGTCCTGCACCGCTACCTGCGCTTGTTCCTTGTCGTTACGCCATTTTCGGCCCCCAAGTGTATGTGGCTTCGGAACGTGTTTCCCCATGCCTTTATAACGAGTGAGCAGGTGTGCCTGTGTAACTGGTAAATAAACTTTTTCGCCTTTGGCGTATTCAATCGAGAGTACTTCCATGCTTTTCCCGCTGAACGAAGTTTCAACAATGCCAAGATATTTCCCAACACCGTGTTCAATATGGACCACAAAGTCCCCCGGTTGAATGTCCGCTGCCTCGGAAACCCTTTCCTGTTTTTGAAATCGTTTTGCGGTGCGGGCATGGGCGCTTCGGTTTGTGTGATAGGCGTAAAAGTCGCTTTCGGTGACAACTATAATTCGGCGATCATGATCAATAGTACTTTCATGAAGTACGCCGTGGTGTAGGTGAAGATGTTGAAATCCGTGGAGTTCACAATAGAGTTCCCGGAAGCGGGTTAGGGTGCCCTCAGTTTCAAAAAAGAAATGGATATTCCAGCCGCTAGAGGCCTCTAAACAACGTTGGTTTACAAATTTATGTCGGGCGGCTTCAGCATCTTTAGGGGGAGTGTCGAAGGAGGTCGCCACTAGATTGGTGTCATAGAATCTGAATCCGGTGTTTATAGGCTTTGATAGCTTTGCTCTGCTATCAG
>DATCZD010000128.1:0-3176 GCA_036526075.1 Pontiella sp.
TCACGAAGATCTCCATAGCTGCGTGCTACCTCGATCTCCTTAGAGTTTTCTGGAATCTCCACAGTCATGATGCGTTCAAGCTGTTTCTGGCGGGCCGTATAACTACGAGTCGAAGTCATTGGCACTTCCCGTTTAAGAGAAGCAGTCGAAGTCGGGAGAATAATATCCTGTAACTCTGGAAACTTGCGAAGTACCTTGGCCACAACCGACTTGCGATCAAGAACATCCCATCCATGCCCTTCATGAATACGACGCATAAAATCGCGGCGTTGCTGCTCGGTCATGGAACCCATCACATCATGCAACCACTCCTCCGTCTGGAAACGTTCGCGCAACTGATTCTGAGCGCGAAGCATTGCTCCAGCACTATTCACCTCCAGCACCTCCTGTATACGGAAAGCCAGATCCCCCTTTGAAATAAGATCCCATTTTTCAACGTAATCTGTAGAGCGCTGGCACCATAGCAACATTGGTGCACTGGCCGAACGACGGGCAACCGCCGCGGACATAATATCCTTCACAGCGTCCTCTGCACCATTCCCAATCAAAGCACTCATAACCTCATTCAGCACAGGATGACTGACAACCGGAATCACCTCACTCAAAGTGGAAATCACTGCGTCCCTATCGTTTTCAATCATAATGGCCAGCAGTGCCTGAAGTTGACGGGATGGCAGGCGCTCAAGCATGGCAACAAGGTCACCAGCAATCAGGTCAGAGATCAGCTTCGCAGTATCTACACCTGAGGGTTCTACACCGAAAACACGTGCAAAAATAAAGCCTTCCGCCTTCCATTCCGGCCGAGCAGAAGGAGCTCCCTTAATGATAAAGGAGAGTCGATTCGCAAGCGCCTCTTTAGCCGCAGTCGATGATGTATCGATCTTCTTCTCAATAATTTCCTTGAAGCGCTCAAATAGGCCTTCAATATCCCGTTCCTGAGCAATCACACCAAACCATTCATCGTCATATGCCATACCCTTTTTGTGAAACACAATCTTATCAGAACGCTTTTTCGGAATTTCAATAGATGCATCGTTTTTCAGGTCACGACGAGCAACTTCCCAAAACTTCTTCCAATGGGCTTCCGGAAGAACGGAGGGGACCATCTTTTCCATCAGTCGGCTCACAGACATATTTCCATAGCTACGGAGCATAGTACGCACCACCTCGCCCGGCTCATCCTTGATCATACGATCCAACTCAGCAGGATTATTGTGCTTAATGGCAAGAATGTGATCATCCGAGAGAACTTCCAATGCCTCCGCTGCATAGCTAAAAGCCATTTCGTGTTCGCCCTTACGATCAAAATCAATTTCGAGTTGCTGATAGAAAAAATCAATCTCTTCAATGATACCGAAACCCCAGGTTTCGTTATAACAAAGCATACCTTCTTTAAGTGAAGACAGGTGAGCCATACGCTCAAAACAGTCTAGGACAGGTATCGTCGGATTTCCAAACCCAGCTGGCTCAATCATTTTAAGAGTATTGCGGTCCTTTGAAAGAAGCTTTTCAACCGACCCTTTCACATCCTTAACAAGACCACGAACACCAGCCATCCAGGACAGAACAATCAGCGCGTCATTCGCTTTATCGGATTCCGTTAAGGCCTGAAATAACTGCTGAGCACCATTATCGGCTTCTATTCCACGCCCTTCATCTACCAAACCATTCAAAACGTCAAACAATTCGTCTTTATCAATTTCAGAGCTAGACAATCCAACAATCCATTCTTCGTTTACTGCATTTAAATCCATTTAATTCGCCTCCAGAAAAATTAGCCACGAAAGATAACGTTTTTTTTAAGGTATAGGGAAATATATTCGCTTCAAATCCCTACCAATCCTTAATATAAAAAAAAAGCGCGACAGCATACGATAGTCAACAAAGCGTTGCACACGAGCTGTAGCGCCAAATTTAAGGTAAAATACGATTATTTCAGATACTGATCGTATGCTGCATTAAACTCCTTAACCGCCTTAAGAGCCGCAACCGAATCCGTAAACTTAGATTCAACGGTTTTAACCATGGCATTTTCATATCCTTTTTTAGCCATGTCTAAGAATTTTGCAGCCTCCGACAGATCAAGCTCCCCATTCATAGTTTTTTTGGAAATCTGATCACGACATCTCAAATACATCGTCACATCCGTGTAAACCTTATTTTTCTTTTCGGCAGACAGGCCAAATTTACTTACAGCCTGTGAGGCAATATAGCTTGCATTACGACGGATAGAAGACTCTGCGGTATTGGCAATATTCTCTTCAGCTTCCATATGTTTCTTAAGAAAAGTTCCAAGTGAACCAGTAAGTTCATCCCCAGCTTTATCTGCACTCAACTCAACGGTATCTAACCATAAAGTAATTTGTTCAGCACCACTTGATCTCTCGACTCGCAGATAGATAGGGGCTCCGCTTATAGATTTCAACGTGCTTCCAGGAATGGTTGTCGTTATAATTGTCCAGTCGCTCCCGGCAACCTTTTCATCCGTACGGGCAGTCAGCAACCAGGCCATCTTTCCTCTGATCAAACCTGCAACTTGGAGAGAGAGTGACGCAGATGCCGGATTGCCATTCTGATCTGTGGCTTTAGCACGAACAGAAAAAGAATAGTCTTTGTCACTTTCCCATTTTTTATCGATTAAAATGCTCCCGTACCCGTAAATAATACCAGCAGCAGCCCCGCCGGTTGCATCTGCAGGAGGAATCTGACCGATAGCGTCATTAATGATAGAGGAATGCTGAAAACACCATTCATGGCTGGCATCCCAAACACCAACAACGGACGGAACGGTTTTAGATCTGACGTAATACTCCATAGGTTCTGAAGAAGTCAGGCCAGCGCTAAAATCATCAAAGAAAATTCTTTCGCCATAGGAAGCGGTTGAAATGAGCGTTGCAATTAAAGAATACCCGAAAAATTTGGTTGTCTTCATTTTATAAAGTCCTCTTTTCATACCTCAGCACATTGCACAAATAATATACTAAACTCATACGCTTTTAAGCAGTTTGTGTGCCACCAAGCTCCATTTTAAGAATATCCAATTATAAAAAAACCGCTCACTTCGAGCGGTTTAAAAAATGGTGCACCCGAATGGAGTCGAACCATCACGCCATTGCTGGCACAAGAACCTGAATCTTGCGTGTCTACCAATTTCACCACGGGTGCAATAAAAGGCG
>DATCZD010000129.1:0-3231 GCA_036526075.1 Pontiella sp.
TATGAGCCGGTTTGGGCGATCGGAACCGGTAAAGTTGCCACTCCTGAGCAAGCCCAGGAAGTACACGCATTCATTCGCAGTTTGATTAAGGATATGGTGGGTGATGACGCTGCTAATGCCGTACGTATTCAGTATGGTGGATCTATGAAGCCGGACAGTGCTCCTGAGCTACTTGCTCAGCCTGATATTGATGGGGGTCTAATCGGCGGCGCGGCACTGAATGCTGAATCTTTTTCCGGTATTGTTAAAGCCGGACTCTAATCGAAAAGGACTGGACTCATGGAAGTTTTTCTTAAATCACTGTTTATTGTAATCGTGGTGCTCAGCAGCCTTCTGCTGATAGGCCTGATTCTTCTGCAGAAGTCAAAAAGTGAAGGTCTGGGACTAGCGTTCGGGGCCGGAGCAGGGGAATCACTCTTCGGAGCACGTGCTGGCAATGTACTTTCTAAAGCAACCGTGGTTCTCGGTGGTGTTTTTTTGGCCAGCTCTCTGATTCTAGGCATTCTGTTTGCCCGACAGGAAACCGCTCTGATGGATAGCGTTGAAAGTGATTCCCTTCAGCCTATCGCCATGCAGCCGACTCCGGTCGAGGATCTTAACTTTGCTACTCCGGAAGCCTCAGAGGTTTCTTCCGATGCGATTCCGGAGCTCGACGTTTCGTTGGAAGCGCCTGTAGCACCCGCTGAATAAACATAGATCTATCTTCTGAATGAGGTTTAAGCCTCCAGTATATAGACTCCCCGTAGCCACCTTGATGGTGCTTGCAGGGAGTCTTTTGTTTTTCGGTTGCGGGAACAAGCAAGCTGATGAATCATCTAATGGGGGGGAGACAGTTGCCTATTCTCAGACCGCTCGTATTCGAGGGCTGGATCCGGGAATCTCGGGAGAGGTTTCTTCTTCTATGGCAATTGCCCGTATCTATGAAGGACTGCTTCAATATGATTATCTGGAGCGCCCCTACAAAGTAATTCCAGCATTGGCGGAATCCATGCCGGAAATTTCCGAAGACGGGCTGACCTATACTTTTAAAATTCGCAAGGGGATCTATTTCCATGACAATCCCTGCTTTCCGAACGGGAAGGGGCGTGAGCTGAGGGCTGAGGATTTTATTTACTCCATCAAGCGGGTTGCTGATGTGAAGAATGCTTCTTCCGGATTCTGGGCATTCAATAAGCGGATAAAAGGCATTAATGATTTTCATGATGCGTCCAAGGGTGAAGAACCGACAGACTATGATATGGAAGTTAAAGGATTGAAGGCGCTTGATTCGCATACCCTTCAGATTGAACTGACCGAATCCTATCCTCAGTTGCTCTATATTCTAGCTATGCACTACGCTTTCGCTGTTCCACGCGAAGCCGTGGAATTTTATGGTAAGGACTTTGTAAATAATCCCGTGGGTACTGGGCCATATGAGCTGAAGGAATGGCGCCGAAATTCACGTATTGAATTTTTCCGCAGCCCTAAGTGGAATGAAACTGGGCGGGTGGAGCTTTATCCGACTAATGGTTCTCCCGAGCAGATAGAGGCCGGCCTGCTCAAGGATGCTGGTAAACAGCTTCCGTTTGTTGACCGTGTTGTGCAGTTTGTTATCGATGATTCCACTACCGCTTGGATGATGTTTCTTTCCGGACAGCTTGGTGCATCTTCTATTTCCCGAGACAACTGGGACGCGGTGATTACCGGGGATAAGAATTTGAATGACGCGTTGGGAAAACGGGATATTGAATTAATTTCTGCTCCGACGCTGGATGTATTCTATATTGGATTTAATTGGGATGACCCCGTGCTG
The DNA here is from genome assembly GCA_036526075.1 of Pontiella sp. Taxonomy (GTDB): domain Bacteria; phylum Verrucomicrobiota; class Kiritimatiellia; order Kiritimatiellales; family Pontiellaceae; genus Pontiella. Next base: position 1,793 of record DATCZD010000129.1, read on the forward strand.
GGTGAAACAGATGATCCAGAGCAGAATGCGCGCAATCGTAAGCTGCGTCAGGCTCTGAGTTGTGCTTACAACTTTGACCAAATGAATCAGTTTATGAATTATCGACTTCATCGTATTGAAGGTCCTATCCCTCAGCCATTGGCTGGGTGTTTGAAAGAACCGTCTCCATACGGCTTTAATCTGGAAAAAGCCGAAAGGCTCCTTGCAGAGGCCGGTTATCCGGGAGGAGAAGATCCAAAAACAGGGAAGCGTTTAGTGCTGACTATGGAACTGGGCAGCGCCGATGCGAATACACGGCAGTCGATGGAGCTTCTGGCGGATATGTATCAGAAAATCGGCATCGTTCTTGAAACAAACTATAATACTTGGCCCGCTTTTATTGAAAAGATGAATCGTCGGCAGGCACAGATGTTCCGACTGGGTTGGGTGGCCGATTATCCAGATGCGGAAAACTTTCTCCAACTATTCTACAGTAAAAATGAATCTCCAGGACCTAACCATTCCAATTATAGACACTCTGAATTTGATCGCCTCTACGAACAGATTCGTACCATGCAGGATTCTCCCCGTCGGACGGAAATATATGAAAAAATGGCAGGAATTATTGTTGAAGACTGCCCGTGGATTTTCATGTTTCAGCCTATGAGCTATGCATTGAAGCATAACTGGCTGGAAAATTATGTTTCCCACGATTTCCCTTATGGAATGGGGAAATACCGCCGGGTAAGTAATGCGGTGAGGGAACAGTGGTTTGAGTCCTACGGAGAAAGCAAGCTGAATATGCGGGGGCGGGAATAGTTATGCTTAAGTATATTCTAAAACGAATGCTACAGATGATCCCTACTGTGTTGGGAGTGATCTTACTTACATTTATCCTCTTTAACATTGTTGGAGGTGATTTGGCGTCGATCGCACTTGGAAAAAAAGTTTCGTTGCAGACGCTTGAAAATTTTGACAATCAGCGTGGCCTGAATAAACCTCTTTTTTGGGGTACCCGCTCAAAAACGCGCGCTTATGAAGATCAAGATTTTTCCAAAGGGGCAGGGCGCTGGCGTGGTTGGAGCAATGCGGTATATTCTGCAGAGAGTGGCTTGATAGGAGTTAAGCCTCATTCTGAAATAAACCCGCTGGCTTTTCCGCTTGAATCCGATGACGAGTTTGTATGGACCATAAGATATCGGGGTAACGGTGTGTTAGCCAACGAAGAACTGAGCTCAACGGAATGGAAAAAGACATCTATCCGGTTTAAAGGCTCTGACAACGGCGGATTTAAAACTGCAAATCAATCGCTTGAAATTCAGAGTCTTCAGTTGCGCAAGGTTATGCAAAATCCTTTTGACTCACAGTTGCTGTTTTATATACGTCAGTTGATTAGAGGGGATCTCGGGCAGTCTGAGAGTCTAAAGCAACCTGTTTCCAAGCTCTTAAAGGATGGTTTG
>DATCZD010000130.1:0-5043 GCA_036526075.1 Pontiella sp.
CGGAAGATGTGCCGCTTGGAAAGCTGGAGGTGCTTAAAGGAGTGAAGGATTTTCCTGTGCGGGTCAAGTGCGCCACACTGGCATGGCATACTTTTGATGCTGCACTCAAGAAGCTTCAGGGCGATATAACCACGGAGTAGATGTATGTTTAATCGGCAGAAAAAAGAACGATTTCCGTTGCAGGAACATGATGAGGCGCTTTTCAAACAGGTTGTTCGGTCATTGCGTATGGTGTTTGACCCGGAGCTCCCTGTGAACGTTTATGACTTAGGTCTGATTTATAATCTCGATGTGGACGAAGATAACCGGATTTATATTCGTATGACGCTTACTGCCCCTAACTGCCCGGAAGCCGAGTTTATTCCCGGCCGTATTCAGCAGGCGGTGCAGGAAACTGAGGGGGTGAGCGATGTGGATATGGAACTGGTTTTTGACCCGCCCTGGACGCGGGATAACATGTCCAAGGCGGCTCAGCTTGCATTAGGTTTGATTTAGGAGTGGCCATGGTAACCGAACAACAGATTTTTGCTGAGCTGAGTAATATTATCGATCCGGATTTTCAGCGTGATATTGTCTCATTGGGTTTTGTTCAGGATATAAAAATTGAGGGTGGAGCAGTAGCTTTTACGATTGAGCTAACAACGCCGGCCTGTCCGCTTAAGCCGATATTCAAAAAACAGGCTATCGATCTGGTTTCCGCTCTTCCCGGAGTTGATGATGTGCAGGTGAATATGACGGCCCGCAAACCGGAAGGTCGTCGCATGTCAACTGAGGATAGCGGGTTGAAAGATGTGAAATCTATTCTGGCCGTTAGCTCCTGTAAGGGCGGGGTGGGTAAATCCACCGTGGCCGCGCTACTGTCCAGAACCCTGTGTTCACGTGGAGCAAAGGTGGGATTGCTTGATGCCGATATTTATGGTCCGTCTGTTCCAACTCTTTTTAACCTTCATGAACCGGGTGTACGGACTTCGGAGGATAATAAGTTTATCCCGTTGGAAGTAGGAGGACTTAAGTTGATGTCTTTCGGTTTTTTGATGGGTGATGGACCGGCTGTGGTGCGGGGCCCGATGGTGGCTCAATATATGCAGCAGCTGCTTCATAATGTGCAGTGGGGAGAACTGGATTACCTCATTATTGATATGCCGCCGGGAACCGGGGATATTCAGTTGACCATTTCACAGGCGGTTCAGGTCGATGCATCGATCATTGTAACTACGCCACATCAGCTGTCTCTTACGGATGTGCGGAAAGGCATCATGATGTTTGATAAGGTGAATGTGCCGGTGTTGGGCGTCGTGGAAAACATGGCCTATTTTATCTGCGATGGATGCGATAAAAGGCACTATATATTCGGAAAATCAGGCGGTCGTGAACTGGAAAAGCGTTTTGGGCTGGAGACCCTTGCCGAGTTGCCCATTACGGGATGCTTAAGCGGATCTCTTGACGAATTGGAGAAGAGCGGGATCGCAAATGAAACCACGGATGTCGTTATTCGTTCCCTCGGAAAAAAGGTGCTCGAAAAACCGGATCAGCCTCTGATTAAATTTGACGAAAATACGATCACATTAACCTGGGAAAACGGGGAGTCAGCGACGGTATCAAACACTGAGCTTCGTCAGGCTTGTTCTTGCGCGTTATGTGTTGATGAAATGACACGGGCTCCTCTACTTGATCCTGCAACAGTTCCCGTGGATATTCATGCGGAGAGGGTGGATGTTGTCGGAAATTATGCAGTTCTGGTTGATTGGTCAGATGGGCATAACACCGGATTTTTCCCCTATTCAACGATTCGAAAACTGGCAGAATCATCAAATTCTTCCTGCAGTGCTGAATCCTGTGGCTGTTAATAAACCTTTTGCAGTAATCTGATCTTTTAACCCCAGGCGGTTTTCTCTACCTTTTGAGCAATGGATTGGATTTCAAAACTTGAGCGCCGTTTCGGATCGTGGGCAATTCCGAATCTTTCTGTTTACCTGATCGCTGTTCAGTTGATCGGTTTAGTGATGTTGTTGACATATCGGGCTACCTATGAAGATCTTCTGCTATATGGTAGCGGAGTGGTTGATCAGGGACAATGGTGGCGCTTGCTGTCCTTTATGATGCTTCCGAAAACAACGAGTCCGTTTTGGCTCTTCTTCGCATTTTATGTTTTTTATTTAATTGGAAACTCATTGGAACAGCATTGGGGTACTTTTCGATTTAATCTGTTTATTCTGTGTGGTTATTTGCTGACTATCTTGATGGCATTTATCAGTCCGGGTTCAATTATTACTAATACCTATTTTCTCGGATGCATCTTTCTGGCTTTTGCGACGCTATTTCCAAATATAGAGTTCCGGTTGTTCTTTGTTCTTCCGGTTAAGGTGAAGTGGCTGGGCTGGTTGACGACAGTTATGTATGCACTGATTTTATTTACTCCTTCCCATGGGAATCCTGTTCTTGTGGGTAATAAACTTGGAGTGGTTGCGGCGTTTGCAAACTATCTGCTCTTTTTTGGTAAATACTTTTTTATCGGACTTAAGGCAAATGCCCGTCGTAAGGCTTTTGAATCAAATCGGGCTTCGGTCGAAACCCTTCCATTGCATCAATGTGCAGAATGCGGTGTTACGGATAAAAGCAATACATCTATTCATTTTCGCTATTGCTCCACCTGTGGAAAGTGTTTTTGTGAGCAGCATCTAGGCTCTCATGAGCATTAGACTCGCCCTTATATGTTGTGTCCCTGTTGTATTTATGGGGTATCTTTAATTAAAAATTTGGATATTCATGTCAGTTAACCAGGCCGTTTTATTTACTAAGCCCGTTCATCACCTGGGCATTGATCTTTCCCCTGATGCATTAAATGAACTGACTCGTTCATTTTTTGAAAGCAGGGGAGTTCAATTTATTTTAAGTAAAGAGGTCAGTGGGGCGGAACTGGAATCCCGTGGCATTATTCGTGAACATTACCTGATGTACAGTAAGGCCTCGCTGGCTGAAACGATTAAAGTAAGTGATTCAGGAAAACAGGTTTTTAAAGAAACGTTTGGGAAAAGTTGGAATTCCGAGCTTGCGAATGGGCGTATTCTTCCTACATCAAGGCTTCTTCTTGAGTCGGGACTGAGTAAGCATAAACTCTATCAGCTATGGAGTAGAGAGTTTTTGTCAGGCCATACTGTAAAGTTGGAAGACGGGATAATTGTAGGCTATCTCAGTGAATTTGATGTGTATTGTATAAATGCCTTTTATCCTGCAATGGAGGAAAACTTTTATCATCCGAACACGCGTATTTATTATCATGTCGTCGAGTTTGACTCAGCGCAGATTTCCTGGAAAACGTTTCGGAAAAATATGCTGGGAGAAACCAATGCCAGCAAAGCCGTGCTTGGGAGTTTCCGTGGACAGCTCTATGCCCGATATCCGGTTGATTTCCCCGGACGTGATAACTTTGCTCATTGCAGTGCCGGTCCATTGGAGGCTCTGATTGAGCGATCTATACACGAAGTTGATTTTGATATGAACACCAATCCTATTGGTTGCTTTCTTTTAGAGCGGGGAGTTGATCTGGCATACTTCAAGGCCTGGAAAGAGAATCAACCGATTAAAGCAATTGGAGCACTATTTGATCAAACCGAAGAAAAGAATACGGATGAAGTTGTTCAGATTTTGAGTGCCCTGTCTTGGTGAAGAAAAAAGGCGCTTCTTTCGAGGCGCCTTTACTTAGATAGATCGCTTAACTCTTAGTCTAGCATGGATGATACTTCTTCATTGAATTTCTCCAACTGACTAAGGGCATCTAGTCCGACAGCTTCGAGCATAGCCTTGTTATAGGCCTTCTCTACCATATTACGATATTTTCGGGCTTTGTTAAGGTCAGTCATGTTTTCAATTTCTGCACGGCATTGCAGATACATCATTATGTCCCTGTAGACCTTATTCTTTTGCTCACTGGTTAGGTTAAAATCTTTGGCAGCTTTTTCCGCAAGGTATTTGGATTTTCGTTCAAATGATTGAGTAATGTCCACAGGTTTTTCATTGCTACCCTTGTTCTTACTTTCAAGTTTTATGCTGTCAAACCAAAGCTTTTCTTCTTTTGGATTCGTAATATGCTGTGCAGTAAACCGGATTATTATTGGTCTTCCATGTAAAGCATCAATTTTTGACTCCTCTAGCTCGACCTTTCGAGTGGTAGTTCGCCAACCTGTGCTAGGAGCGGTTATGTCTTTACCTCCTGCTATCCAGATGAATTTATTATTTGGACTGATGCCTGCCAGATTCAGATCAAACATAACCTCAGATGAAGGTTGGATGTTTTCTCCTTGTTCATTAGTTAGTCGTGAGCGCACAGTGATGCTGTATTCTTTGTTCTTGTCCCATGTTTTATCCAACAAAAGAGTTGCATGTTTCTTATTGCCTAGCCACGCAGCGGCTCCTCCTGATGAATCTAGCGGCGCTGTGGGGCCCTTTGAAGTGCTAAGAACGGAAACTTGCCCAAAGTTCCATTTTTCGTGTGTAACCCATTGCCCCTCAATTGGCTCTCTTGAATGTGTACCCATCTTTGTCAATTTTGAGGAGCTCAGTCCGTCACTAAAATCGGTTTCAAAAACTATTTCTGCCGAGGTTGATGCCGCAATAAGGGAAGCTATGAACAGGGAAATTACTGGTTTAGATTTCATATTTTTCTCTGACGTTTGATTTAAATAATTTTAACTCACTATAATGAGCGTTTATAGATAGCATATATTGTGCCATAATATTGTATGTGGACATTAGGAAATAAAAAAACAGCTTAAAACAGACCATTTTTACGCATTTGCGGGAGGGGTTATTTTGACTAACGTGATAAGTTCTCTCAATATTGAGGATGTTTTTCTTTCCTTTAGACGTGGATGCCGTCCCCCTAAAAAGAGATATTCTCGATCTCTAGAAAGCATAACCTGTCGGTTACGCACAATGACAGATTTTATTCTCTGTTCGGCTGCTATGATCCGCAGTTCAGCGATGAGTATGAGTCGTCGAACTTCGACGGGAAGTATGCCATAACGATCCTTTATTTCGCGTTTT
>DATCZD010000131.1:0-14777 GCA_036526075.1 Pontiella sp.
TTGACTGATAAAGCCATTGATTACATCAAAGAAGCGGATAGCAATAATGAGCCCTTTTTTATGTACCTGTCCTACACCGCACCCCATCACCCCATGCATGCCAAGGAGAGCGATCTGGCTCGCGTACAGCACGTTCCGATAAAAAGCGGAAAGAAAGGGGACTGGCGGCGAATTTACTGTGCCATGGTACAGAATATGGATGACAACATCGGTCGAGTGCTGGCAACACTTGACGAACTGAAAATAGAGGAAAATACTCTCGTTGTTTTTCTTAGCGACAATGGCGGCCCCAAAGAGCATAACGGCTCTAATAACTATCCATTAAAAGGGAAGAAAGGGAATCTCTGGGAGGGCGGAATCCGCGTTCCTTTCGGGGTATCCTGGAAAGGAAAAATTCCCGCAGGCCAAGTGAGTGATACTCCGGTAATCAGCTTAGACCTATTGCCGACCTTTGCAGCAATTTCCGGAGCAGACCAACTGGGAGAGATCAAAACTGACGGAATAAATCTGATGCCTTTGTTGACTCGGCAGGTTAACGATCTGGATGAGCGCACCTTCTTCTGGCGGCGCGGTGGAAAAAAACAGGCAGGTCTGCGTGATGGAAAATATAAGTACTACAAAACCCGCGGAAACGGGAATGAATACCTTTTTGAAATTGGGAACGATCTCTCGGAGAATAATAATCTCATAGATCAATACCCCGAAGTAGCAGACCGTATGCGCAAGCGGTATCTTAAGTGGGAGTCAACTCTTCCAGAATTAAAAATCGGATTGGGCGCCCCTGCTTCTAAAGAGGGTGAAAATTCAGAAAAACATTAACCCCTCGTTTGAGACGCTGTATGAAACCGAAAAAAAGACGCTCAATAATAAGATGGGGAGTTGTAACCTTATCGATATTTATGACCAACAACACTCTGCTTGGAGTAGAAAGCCCTAATATCATTTTTATTCTTGCGGACGATTTGGGCTATGGAGAGACCGGGTTCAACGGCCAGCAAAAAATCAAAACCCCTAATCTCGACACGATGGCCAGAGAGGGAGCAGTCTTTACCGATTTTTATGCAGGAGCTCCAGTCTGCGGACCCTCACGGGCCTGTCTCCTTTACGGTCTCCATACTGGGAACAACCCCATTCGTGGAAACCCAACATGGACAAAGTCAGGAAAAAAACCGGAGATGAAACCCGATGATATCCTCATCTCTCACGAAATGAAACGGGCGGGCTATTCAACGGCTATTTTCGGTAAATGGGGCATGAATGAAGTGATCACTAATCCCGAAACTGGAGATGGAGTCGGGCATCCCTTAAAGCAGGGTTTCGACGAGTTTGTCGGCTTTAACACTCACGGAGAAGCACACTTTCACTGGCCTGACTATTACTGGGATGGATACAAAAAAATTGATCTGAGCGGTGGTATCAAGAAAGCAAATTTTAAGAATCGCCAAACTTATGCTGACGATATTTTCCAAAAAAAGGCATTGGACTACATCGACCGAAAAGCGGGCAAGGAGCCTTTTTTTATCTATCTGAATTATACCATCCCCCACTTAGGACATACGGCACCGCAAAGCAGTGTCGACCGTTATATTAATGAGGGGTGGCCAAAAAAACGTGGATGGAGCGGTGGACACTATGAAATGGATGAGGAGGTTCACACAGCATACGCGGGAATGATAACCCATATGGATGGATACATTGGAGAGATTTTTTTCAAGTTGAAGGAAAAAGGCATTGCGGAAAATACGTTGGTTTTCTTCACCAGCGACAATGGGCATGAAGCAAAATATCAGATGTTTGACTCCAATGGTCCACTGCGTGGGAAGAAACGTGATGTGACAGATGGGGGTATACGTGTACCAACGGTTGCGGTGTGGCCAAAAGAGATTGAACCCGGACGAAAAATATCCACGCCCCTAGCCTTATGGGATGTGCTCCCAACCCTTTGCGAAATCACCGGAATTAAACCTCGCACAAAGACTGATGGAATCTCCTTTTTACCCGCTATAAAGGGAAATATGGAACAGCAACAGCAACATGATGTCATGTATTGGGAGTTTAATGAGATCAAAGGTCCCATGCAGGCCATCCGCTTCGGAAACTGGAAAGCCATCCGTCTCTGGAACATGCAACAACAGCAACTGGGCCCAGTGCAACTTTATAATCTAGATACGGACATCGGCGAGGAAGCCGATCTCTCTGATCACTACCCGGAAATAGTAAAAACAGCGAACAAACTATTCTCTGAGGTTAGAACGGAGCATCCGGAATGGCCCCTGACGTTGACGGAAAACGCGAAAAGGGAGATAAAGAAAAGGAAAAACAAATGATCCGCCACTCGTCTATCCCGCCAATTCGTTTATATAGAAACTACGAAGAAGACGATACGTTCGACACCGATCAAATTAGAAGGAAATAGAACATGATACAAAATTATACATTGTTAACTTGGTTGTTACTGGCTTTTTTTCCGGTGGCCCTTTCAGCCCAGAACATCACCCCTCCCGAACCGGAGCGGCCGAATATTGTCTGGCTGGTTTCGGAAGATAATTCAGCCAACTGGCTAAAGCTTTATAATAAAAACGGCGTACCAATGCCGAACATTGAGCGCCTTGCGGAACAGGGCCTGGTATTCAACAATGCCTTTTCCTGCGGTGCGGTCTGTTCGGTAGCGCGCAGTACCATTATTTCCGGTTGTTATGCCCCTCGCGTCGGAGCACAATACCACCGGAGACTGGAACCCGTTGAAATGCCTTCGGGGTTGAAAATGTTCCCGTACTATCTTCGCCAAGCCGGCTACTATACAACCAACTGCGATAAAAAAGATTACAATTTTAAGGCCGATCTTGAGGAAGTTTGGGACGAATCATCCAAGACCGCAACTTATCGCAATCGCGCGCCAGGCCAGCCCTTCTTTCATGTGCAGAACTACTTCTCCACCCATGAAAGCCGCATGCACCCGAACAGCAAAGAGTCGGTTAGCTCAACAATCGATCCCTACAGCGTGGAACTTTTTCCGTACCACCCTGATACCAAAACCTTCCGAGAAGCCTATGCACGTTATATGGACCTTCACAAAAAGGTCGATGCCAAGATGGGGGAATTCATCGATCAGCTGGAAAAAGAAGGTCTTCTGAATGATACCTTCATTTTCTATTACGGCGATCACGGCGGAGTATTACCACGTGGAAAAGGCTACATCTACGAGAGCGGCCTACAGATCCCCATGATAGTTTATATTCCTGAAAAATGGAAGCACCTCGCTCCCACTGAGCCCGGCAACCGTATCGACGGCTTTGTCCAATTTATCGACCTCTCGGCTACGGTGATAAATCTGGCGGGGGCTGAAATTCCGGAAGGCATTGACGGCAAACCGTTCCTTGGCAAAGGTGTTTTACTCGAGGAGCTAAATACGCGCGACACCGCATTCGGTTATGCAGACCGTTTCGACGAAAAATATGATCTAGTGCGTTCATTGCGTAAAGGCCGCTTCAAATATATACGGAACTATCAGCCCTTCAATTTTGACGGCCTCCATAATGCCTATCGCTACAAAATGCTGGCCTATCAAGAATGGCGCGACCTATACCGTGAAGGCAAGCTCTCTGCTGAACAGAGCCAGTTCTTTGAACCTCGTCCCGCCGAGTGCCTTTATGATTTGGAAAAAGATCCCTACGAAATCAATAACCTTGCCGGCGACTTAGCCTATGCAAACAAATTGGTTGAGATGCGCGAACAGCTTCAGAGTCAGGTCAAATCCATGCCCGACCTCAGCTTTATTCCCGAACCAGTTTTCCTTGAACAGGGCTGCAACAACCCATCCCAGTTCGCAAAGGAACATAAACAGGAAATTGAGAAACTGATCGATATCGCCGACCTCAGTCTGAAGGCCTTTCCGGAAGCTGAACAACAGATCGGCCGTGCGTTAGAATCAGAAAATCCATGGGAACGCTATTGGGGACTTATCACCTGTAGTTCATTTGGCGAACAGGCTTCCCCTTTCTATAGCAAGGCAAAGGACATCGCTGAATCAGATGAAACCCTATTGGTGCGTGTGCGTGCTGCCGAGTTTCTCGGCCTTACCCGTCTAGATGATCCAACTCCGGTGATTATGGATGCGCTCCGTAAAACGAAGGATCCGAAAGAAGCCAACCTGATCCTCAACTCAGTCGTGCTGCTTCGCGACTCAAAGCCAGGTTATGCGTTCAATATCAATGAATTCAAATCCCGTCCATGGGCAAAAGGATGGAAAGGCTCATTGGTCAGCCAACGCCTTAAGTACCTCCAAGAGTAGGCGACCGTTCATGCAATGGCCTTTGTTAATATTATAAAAATTGAAGGAGACGAATGTGCTAACAGGATCCAACCATTTCATGACGCATTGTCGTGCAGATAAAACTTAGAGAGCCTGCAAAAAACGTTTTACAAAAATATCGAAAAAAGTAGTGCGAGCGGGATCAAGAATTGGCGTCGTATCTCAGTTTCTAGATCTACCTTGGAACTATAAACCATGATGAATATTTTTAAATATCAACAGGAGTGTACTTGATGAAGGGAAGACAAATTATTAGCGGCATGCTGACGTTAACCGTTTTTTCAGCAACGGCAAACAGTGTCGAAAAATGGCGGAATCCGGAAGTTTTCCGAATCAACAAAGAAAAGGCCCATGCGGAGTTCACAATCCACAAGGATCGTACAACCGCACTTCAGACACTCGACCTAGAGAACCCATGGAACGGGGACGCCTACCAAGACCTGAATGGAGAGTGGGACTTTAACTGGTATCCGACTGTTGGGAAGGTTCCGGAAGACTGGTTTGAACTGGACTCGACCGTTACACAATGGGACAGCATTCCTGTTCCGGGAACTTGGCAGACTTATGGCTATGACCGCCTCTACTACCTAAACACCATGTTACCCTTCTTCTATGACTTCAACTCAAAAGATCAGGGGTTGCGCGAGGAGTTTAAAGGCGGAGCCCCGGTCAATCATGAAAAAGTGATTGCCGGCTATATTCCCGAAGATGTTAACCCTGTTGGTTGCTACCGTAAATGGATTGATATCCCAGAGGAAAAATTAAACCAACGTGTTATACTGCGCATTGGCGCGGTTGAGGCTGGCATCTCCATCTTTGTCAACGGCAAAGAAGTAGGCTACAGTCAAGATAGTCTGACCCCTTCGGAGTTCAATATCACCTCATACCTGAAGCCTGGAAAGAACCTCCTAGCACTACAGGTGTACCGATGGACTGATGGTAGTTATCTTGAAATGCAGGACATGGTTCGCTTTGCTGGGATCTATCGTGATGTATTTCTCCGCTTCGAACCCCTGCAGCAAATCCGAGACATATCCTTCATCGGAACCCCTGATGAAAGCCTTCAAACCATCCATGCGGTCTATGATGTGGACATCTCAAACCACTCTGACGAGGAGTTAAAAAATGCCAAAATCGACTTTGAGTTAATCTCTGATGCGGACGGCAAAACCATCCATTCATGGAGCCAACCGGCACCAGCCATCACACCAAAAGATTCTGTCAACATCCAAGGGCAGCTTTCATTGGAAAATCTAAAGCTCTGGAGCCCAGACCAACCCCATCTCTACACCCTGCTTGCCTCTCTTAAAGACTCCGAAGAAAAAGTTCTTCAGGTTATCCGAATCGATACCGGATTCCGACGTTTCGAAGATCGGCAGGGCAACTTCTACCTGAATAATAAACGCTTCTTCATTAAAGGAGTCAACCGCCATGACCACCATCCAAAGTTTGGACGGCAAGTCACGCTGGAATCAATGATTCAGGACATCAAACTGATGAAACAGAACAACATCAACACGGTGCGCACCTCGCACTATCCGAATGACGAACGCTGGTATTACCTTTGCAATCGTTACGGCATGGCCCTGCTGGATGAGGCCAATGTAGAATCGCACGGCGTATCTAAAATTATTCCTCAAGACAATCCAAAGTGGATTCCCCAAGCGGTCGATCGGGTAGTTAATATGGTCGAACGCGACAAAAACCATCCGTCAATTCTAATTTGGTCTCTGGGTAATGAACAGGGAGTGGGTTGGGCTAAAACATTTGAGGAGCAGTATGACATCACGAAACAATTAGATCCAACCCGCCTCATTATGTGTGACCGAGCTAATCTAAGTCCGGACAAAGATCTGTGGGCTGCAGACAATACACTACGAACAAATAGACCTGACACGGTAACTCCTATGTACGGCGCATTAGAAAAAATGAAAGAACACCGGAAAGCACGCAACGATCATCGCCCGTTCTTTATGTGTGAATACCGTCACGCCATGGGAAACTCCGTCGGAGCCCTTAAGGAAGTCTGGGACTATATCTATAAGCACGAAAATGATCGCCTGAACGGTGGGTGTATATGGGACTGGGTCGACCAAGGTGTTGAGGGCAAGAAGAAAGATGGAAGTATTTACTACCAGTATGGCGGGGACTGGAATGACCGGAAACGGAACCGTGCAAACTACAGCCTGAACGGGCTGGTTATGCCTAACCGCGAATGGACCCCAAAGATTGCGGAAGTAAAAAAGTGCTACGAACCATTCATGATAGCGCCCCTCTCTCTGGAGGACGGCAGGTTTGAAGTGCACAACCGATTAAACCAAACTAGCCTCGACAGCTTCACGATCTGTTGGGAACTTCGCGAAAACGGAGAGGTGGTTCAATCCGGAGAACTTGAAACGCTACAGGCTCTCCCTGAAGAAAAGGCACCTTTCACGGTGCCGTATGATCGCAGTAAACTTAATGAAGAGAAGGAATATTTTCTACGGATCATGTTCCAGCTAAAGAATTCCACCGAATGGGCTGAGGCTGGGCACGAAGTCACCTTCTCAGAGTTCAAGATCAGCGGAAACTTTACCGAATCAATTATCCAGAAGGCATCAATGCCTCAAATTCTGGAAAACAATACATATATCGGGGCTGCCACAAAAAATGGAGTGATCTGCCTTTTTGGGAAATCGAGCGGAGCACTGTCTTACCTCTCAGTTGATGGAGTTGAACTGCTTGCCCCTCCCGACAAACGTCTCGAATACAGTTTCGATCATAATCAGGCCAAGATTGATAATCATTACGATTCTGAAAAATGGACATTGAAACTCAAGGACTTTACCAAGTGGCAACTTGGGAAGCTTAAACAAGAATCCACACCTATCATCAAACTCGAAAAAATGGCGGATCATGTTTCTATAACCATTCAAACCTCCTACCGTACCCCAAAAAACGTCGGGTTTGATGAAGTCCAAACCTGGAATATTTATGGTTCAGGAAAGATTGAGGTAATTGAATCCGTCACGCCGGCCAACGGCCTTCCTGATGATGTCTGGATTCCAAGAATGGGACTACGTTTCCAACTCTCCAAAGAGCTCGATCAGGTTGCCTATTATGGCCTAGGACCGCACGATAATTATTGTGACCGCTCGTACAGTGCGTGGACATCCGTTCACAAAGCCAAGGTAGAAGACTTTTTTATACCCTACGGAAAACCGCAGGATCATGGAAATCGCGAAGCAGTACGGTGGCTCGAACTGACCGATACTAGAGGTTTCGGATTAAAAATCACCGCACCGACGCCCCTTTCCATGAGTGTACTGCCCTATACTCAGGAGGAACTTGAAAAGGCTCGTCACCCAATTGACCTTCCAGATCCATCGGTAACGGAACTCCGCATTGCAGCTCAGGTGTCCGGATTAGGAAATGGATCTTGTGGCCCGGTTACCATGGAAAAATACCGGGCTCGGTCGGCTCCTACCGAATATCGCTTTATACTGCACCCCATTAAAGGGAAATAACTAACAACAATGAAAGAGCGCAAAAATTGCGCTCTTTTTTTACCCTTTTCTGACCAACAGGCGCATTATATTACGCACTGTAAAATCTAGGTTCCCGGGAGCGTGGGTCATACATTCCTCAAGCGAAGCGTGTCCGGAAGAAATGCTGAAAGCATAATCGAAGGAATCGAAAAATGGAATAAGTTCTCCTTGAAGAGCACCGGATAACAAAAGGGTCTTCACTCCTCGCTCTCGTGCCATTCTTGCCAAAACAGCACACAGCTTCCCAGATGCAGTCTGCCCATCAGTACATCCCTCTCCGGTAATCAGCAGATCGGCACCTTCCAACGCTGCAGGAAGTCCAACAGTCTCTGCAATCAACTCAGCACCCGAAATAATTTCCGCATTACAGAAAGCCCGAAGCCCATACCCTAGGCCTCCGGCGGCCCCATCACCAGGAATTTCATCGAGACTCATGACTTTTGCTAAGTTCTCCAACCCAGCATCCAGTTGCACCACCATTTCAGGCGTTGCCCCTTTCTGCGGGCCAAAGACACACGCAGCGCCATTACTGCCGGAAAGCGGATTTATGACATCGCAGGCAATCCGGATTGCCGAGTTTTTAAGCTGAGGAACAACCATTAGCGAGTCCACCGAACAGATATCAGATAAAATCTTCCCGCCACGCCCCAGTAGTTCAGAGCCTGATTCATCAAAAAATCGAAAGCCCAACGCCTGCGCCATTCCAACTCCTCCATCAACCGTGGCGCTTCCGCCGATCCCTATTACAATGGAGGTATGACCGGACTCCAGAAGATGACGCAAAAGTTGTCCGACCCCATAAGTAGTCGTTTCCATTGGGTTGAGGCGCTGAGAAGAAATCAGCTCGAGCCCGGACGAAGAAGCCATTTCCATCACAGCGGTACCATCGGGGAGAAGTCCATATTGCGCTTCAACTGGATCTCCTAAAGGACCGCAAACTTGGAGAGTATATATCGTTCCGCCAACGGCCTCCACCACTGCATCAACAGACCCCTCTCCTCCATCGGCTATAGGAATCGGCAACACCTCGGCGGCGGGTATTTCAGACAAAATCGACTCCCTAATGATCGCACAGACTTTTGAGCTACGCATGTTGCCTTTGAAAGAGTCCGGTGCTACCACAATCTTCATGAAGAACTCCTAACCAACAAGTCGCCCTTGATTTGGATATCGGCGACCGAAGCAGGTTGAGTGACCGCCAGAAATGCTTTCTTTACCATTTCTCCTATCGGTTGCCGAATTGTGGTAATGGAAGGAAAAAAGCGTGATGCTGCCGGAATATCATCAAAACCGGTAATAGCAACCCGTTTCCCGTTGATATTCAGCGCATGTAGCGCCCCCATGGCAATAACATCCGTAGCGCAAACCAGCGCATCCTCCAGCCCCACACCCTTATTCAATAACTCTTCGGCGCCACGCTTACCTGATTCAAAAGCTTCATCCTCAAAAAAATTCGCCTCAAAACTGCAACCAACTCGCTCTGCGTGTCTCTTCATCGCAACATATCGGAGATGGTGTGCAGGAAGGTTCCGAGCAAGAAAGGTTAGCTTTCTTCGACCAGATTCATATAAGTAATTTATCAACTGGGAGGCAGCGTCGTCTTCATCAATTGCAATGCGTGTACTTTTCTCTTCCGAATGTCCATGGCCTATGCGAGCCACAGGAAGATGTTCAAAAGAGTCCAGCCATTCCGCTTTTTCATCCGAGCCGAGGATAATCACCCCGTCGATAGCATGTTTATAAAGAGTAGAAAGATCCGACAGGTCCGGAATGCGGTTTCGAAATCCAGTCATAACCAGAGAATAACAATGATCATGACTCAGCCCCTGTAAATGCTCAATAATGGATCCAAAATATGGATCATTAAAATTATAAACCACCACACCAAGCGTTTTTGTGGACTTGCCTTTCAAGCTCAGAGCCGCCGCACTGGGAACATACCCCATCTCTCTGGCAGTTTTTAAAACACGATCCCTCGTAGCCGTAGCAATTCCGATTTCCTCAGCCTTCCCCGATAACACACGGGACACCAAGGCTATTGAAACCCCTAAATGTTCGGCAATCTGCTTCTGATTTACCTTCATTTTTAACCTCAAAAATTTGAGGATCTATTTTAAGACTTGGAAGATCAAGTATTTACTGAACCCGACATTGATCGCACTTTCCTAATCTTAGGAAAAACCCTATTGTGACGTCATTAACTGTAAGGATGAATACATGTTGGAACTACTACATAAAGGCGGGGTTATTATGTGGCCCCTGTTGGCGTGCTCAATTACCGCTCTTACCATTGTTATTGAACGCCTGTTTTTTTGGATGGTTGCTTCAATACGAAATGATCAGAAACTGACTAATCGGATCTTTACGCTGACTGAATCCGGCGAGTTTGAGACCGCCGTTCAAGAAGGTCAGGTATCTTCCTGCATTACATGCAGAATCCTGAGCACTGGTCTTGCCCACCGCAACTATGGACTGGTTCAGTCCCTAGAGGCCGCCGCCATGGCAGAGATTGAGAAAATGAAGCGTTATCTAACAGTCCTCGATACCATTATCACCGCGGCTCCTCTGCTTGGCATTCTTGGAACGGTCTCCGGTATTATCATTTCATTTGATCTGCTAGGCGACGCTGGAATCGAAGATCCGAAGGCTGTTACCGGAGGCATTGCCCAAGCCCTAATTACCACAGCAACGGGATTGTCTATCGCAATCCTGACCCTGCTTCCCTACAATGCGTTTACCCGTAAAGTCGAGAAAGTTACCCGCCATATTGAACAACTGATTACCTGCTATGAAGTTACCGTGCAGAAAGGAATTGAAAAACAATGCGGCTAAGTTCGGGGTATGAAGCAAAAAAAGCACGAGTGGAAATGCTGCCGCTGATTGATGTGGTATTTTTGCTTCTCGTCTTTTTTATCTACGCTATGGTCTCCATGGTAGTACATCACGGACTGGAAATTGATTTGCCGGCGGCCGAAACAGCAACTATGGAAATAGACGATTATATTTCTATTACGATTGATGCTGACAGCCGTTTTTATCTCAACAGCGAACTGATCCCGATAGAACAACTGGCCTCTCGGATACAAGCGTTATGTACAGAGCAGACCAAACCGATCTTCATTGATGGCGACAGGCAGGCAGACCTAGGATTGGCCATAGAGTTGTTGGATGAACTGAAGCGTAATGGCATCGAGAAAGTATCATTTTCGTGCAAACCGGAAACTCCATAATCAATCTACCCCTATTCATTGGAGCGGTAATCTCACTGGCTATTCATTCCGTGATATTATCTGGCAATAAGATACATACTGAACCAGTTATTCTGTTAGATGCGGGACAAACTGTTATTCAGCTGACTCTAACTCCCTCAGTTGCAAGCCAACTCCTCACAGAGAAAAAAAAGACAAAGGAATCTGGGCCCGAGGTCAAAGAAAAACCGTCGAAAGAACCCGTCAAGGAACTATCGGAACCACCAGATTTTCCAACCCCGATAACAATACCCAAACCGAAACCTAAAGAACCACGGAGTCCTGAACCCGCACAGAAAGAACTAGAACAGACTCTCTCCAAACCGTTTGATGCCAGCCTACAACCACAAAAAGGCGTTACAGCTGAGCCTCGAACTGCAAGAACAATCATTCCCACCTACCCTCGGCTCTCCCGTCAGCGAGGTGAAGAAGGCCGAGTCATTATTCTCGTGGAAGTGCGTAGCAATGGGAATATCGGTCAGATCTCGGTAGTGCAATCAAGCGGTCACCGAAGACTAGACAACGCAGCGCTAAAAGCGGTTCAAAAAGCACCGTTTATTCCGGCAACACTTTGTGGACAGGCCATTGACTCTAGTACAGAGCTATCGTTTACTTTCAGGCTTACCGATGAGTAGACAAAATACAGCTCTTATAGTTGCGCTATCCCTCTTGGTGGCAGGATGCAACAGGCCCTCAACGCCCCCTCCCCAGGGTGAGTCGCCACAACGCATTGTATCTTTAGCACCTAATATTACAGAAACTCTCTATGTACTTGGATTAGGTGATCAAGTTATTGGGACCACCACCTTCTGCAGTTATCCGGAAGAGGCAAAAGCAACTCCGAAAGTGGGCGGATTTGGTCAGTATAACTATGAAGTTATAGTCGGGCTGTCCCCTGATCTGGTTATTCTTCACAAAGAATATGTCGCAGAAAAATCCAAACTCAATAACCTCGCGATTCCAACCCTTGAAACCGGAAGCTACTCTATTGCTGATATTCTTGCCACCATCCTAAGCGTAGGCTCAGCCTGCGGAGCCAGCCAACAGGCCGAATCACTGGTCTGCAGTTTGGAACAACGTATTAATGAGCTCCGTCGAATCGAAACTGAACAACCGCGCGTCCTCATGATCTTTGAAGGGAATGTCGATTCAATGAATGAACAGCTTCACGCATTTGGAACCAATAATCTTCACAGCGAACTGCTAGAAATTGCAGGAGGCCGGAATGTCATAACAAGTCAGCAACCCTACTGCCTTCTCTCGCGCGAAGCCGTTCTGAGACTGAATCCCGACATTATCATTGTGCTCGCGCCGGAATTAGAATGTAGCGGGCCGCTTGCCAACACTTTCAGCACCTACCCAACCATTACGGCTGTACAAAAACAACAGATACACATTCTCACTAACGACTACGCTTGTATTCCTGGACCGCGTTTTATCCAGACCCTTGAAGACTTCGTTCGGATTATCGAAAAAAACCATCTGGAGGAAGAGTGAGTCCATTCATCCAAGTTAAAGACCTCTCCTTCACACTTTCTGGAAACCCCATTCTGAAACAGATTTGTATAGAGGCTGCTCAGGGAGAATATATCTCCATCATAGGGCCCAACGGAGCCGGAAAGAGTACACTCATAAAATGCTTAGCCGGTATTCATCGGGGATGGACCGGATCAATCCAGCTCAACAAACGCACCTTTTCCGACTATACTCCTAGGGAACTTGCGAAACTCCAAAGCTATGTTCCGCAGGCCGAGGGGCGTAGTACTCCCTTAACCATCGAAGAGTTCGTGATGCTGGGGCGCTATCCACATCTCTCCGCTTTCAGCACGCTCAAAAGCACTGATTATACCGCTATCAATAAGGCAATAGCATTGGCCGAACTGGATTCATTCCGGCATCGCAAACTGAACACACTCAGTGGAGGGGAACGCCAGATGACCTTTATTGCCGCTGCTCTGGCTCAAGAGTCAAAGCTTCTTTTACTCGATGAACCGTCGACCTTTCTCGACTATCGACATAAGGCTAATGTTGCAAATCTCCTGAAAAAAGCTTGTCGCGAAACCGGAGTTACCGTTTTGGCAGTTCACCATGACATTAACACCGCCATAGCCAGCAGTGATCGGATTTATGCACTGAAAAATGCATCTATTGCGTTTTCCGGCACTGCTGAAGAAATCGCGGACAGCAAAAAACTAGAGCAACTGTATGGGACGGAGTTTCAATGTACATCTTCTCCCGGGCAGGCCCTCCCCATTATTACAACAGGAGGGTCACTATGAGAAAACCGTCACGACAGATTCTCGTACTTTTCATTCTTTCAATTCTGACCCTTTTTTTTGCACCCCGATTCGGCATGAAATTTATTCCCTTCGGCTCAACGGGACAGGACCTTGATATTCTACAGAATATTCGTATTCCCCGAGTGCTAAGCGCCTTTACAGCAGGAGCTATGCTAGCGCTCAGCGGCATGGCCTTTCAATCCCTTTTCCGCAATCCCCTGGCAACACCATTCACACTAGGCGTCTCGAGCGGAGCCGCACTGGGAGCAGCAATCTTTATCCGTCTCGGCCTGACCTTTTCTATTCTAGGGATCTCCGGCATTTCTCTGGCGGCATTTTCAGGGGCTCTTCTATCCGTCCTTCTGGTTTATGGACTGACCCATCTTAAGGGTGGCTTTTCAACCCCGACATTATTGCTGGCCGGGATTGCCATCAGCTTCTTTTTTTCCAGTCTGATTCTTTTCATTCAATATGTCAGCGGACTGACCCATTCCTTCCGCATCGTGCACTGGATGATGGGAACCTTTACCATGGCTGACTATAACCGTGTGTTTAATCTGCTCCCATTCTTTGCCTTTGGCGGATCCCTACTGGCCTTCCTCCACCGCGAAATGAACCTGTTTATCGTCGGCGAAGATATTGCTATTAGCCGAGGTGTAAATGTTGGACTCGTGAAGAAGCTGATTTTCCTCTCTGCCTCGCTGATGGTCGGCGGTGTTGTGGCAGTCTGTGGCCCTATAGGTTTTGTGGGAATGATGTCACCCCACATCTGCCGCCTTCTCGTTGGAGTCGACCACCGCCATCTCATGCCCGCCACCCTCCTGTTCGGAGGTGTGTTTCTGGCAATTTGCGATACCCTGTCGCGCATAATCATTGCCCCGTCCGAAATCCCGGTTGGCGTACTCACGGCCCTCCTTGGAGGCCCTTTCTTTATCTGGCTGTTGTTAAATCGTAAAAACGACTTGGAGCTTTAACCCATGAAAACCATTGAAGAAAAAGAACTGATATTACTTGATGAACTAAAATCATATGGCGCTCTCGCAATCGCCTATTCTGGAGGTGTGGACTCCACCTATCTGGCCGACTGCGCCCATGAAGTACTTGGATCTAATGCCATGATGATTATCGCTGACTCTCCGTCTATTCCTCGTAAAGAACTTCAAGAAGCCATCGATATGGCAACGGAACGCGGCTGGAACCTACGTATCATAAGAACCGGCGAACACCTGCATGAGGAATACCTAAAAAATAGAGGAGATCGTTGCTTCCACTGCAAAAATGAGCTCTTCACCAGAATGGAAGATATTCTTTCGGAGTTTGGCGACATTGTTCTGGCCCATGGTGCGATCGAAGATGACAAAGGCGATATCCGCCCCGGCGCCCAAGCCGCCATCAATCATTGCGTTGTGGC
>DATCZD010000132.1:0-3746 GCA_036526075.1 Pontiella sp.
TAATGGAGTAGTGACTATGTACAGTGCATCAGACCTTAAGAAGGGCTTGAAGATAGAGATCGATGGCGACCCTTGCATGATTACCAATTTTGAATTTTCAAAACCCGGAAAAGGGCAGGCGCTTTATCGTTGCAAAATTAAAAACCTCATTACCGGCAATACATTCGATAAAACATATCGATCCGCGGATAAGATCAGTCGTTGTGCGCTGATTTCGCGCGATTTCACTTTTTCGTATATCGATGGTGAGGAGTATATTTTTTCTGACAATGAAACCTATGAAGAAGTTCGTCTTAATGAAGAACTGCTGGCAGATTTGAAATATTTTATTGTTGATGATATGGAAGTTGAAATCCTGTTTCACAATGACCGGGCATTGGATATTACATTGCCGAACTTTGTTGAAATGGTAATAGCTGAAACTGAGCCGGGAGCCCGTGGCGATACAGCTACAAATGTGATGAAACCGGCGAAGCTGGATAACGGGTATGAAATCAACGTTCCGATCTTTATTAATGAAGGCGATACTATTCGCATTGATACCCGTACTGGCACATACGCCGACCGTGTTTCCAAGGGATAATGGATACTAACGGCATATTGCTGAGAGACGCCGTGATGCGCCGCATCAGGGCGTTTTTTTATGAGCGCGGGTTTGCGGAAGTAGAGACGCCAATTCGGGTGGAGACGCCCTGTATGGAACTCCATATTGATGCGGAGCCTTCTGGGGATTATTTTCTAAGAACCTCCCCTGAAATATTTCACAAACGACTTCTATCCTCAGGGTTAGATAAAATTTTTGAAGTCGGTAAATGTTTCCGGCAGGGCGAGCGTGGGGCTTTGCATCATCCGGAATATACCATGCTTGAGTGGTACCGTACTCATGCAGATTATATGGATATCCTGGCGGATACTCAGGCCTTGTTGGAGTATGTTACTGACTCTTATAGCTTAAGGCTTGGAGACTGGAACATTATGACTGTTTCAGAGGCTTTTCTGGAATTTGCCGGATGGGATCCTGCAGGGAACTATGATGCAGATCGTTTTGATTTGGATCTTGTAGGAAAAGTGGAGCCAGCAATCAAGATGATGGATGGGGCGGTGGTTCTGAAGGATTATCCCGTTGAGGCAGCTGCTTTGTCGCGCCGTAATCCAGACAACCCGTTATTGGCTGAACGTTGGGAGCTATATATCCATGGTGTAGAACTGGCCAATGCCTATTCCGAACTGACGGATCCTGATGAGCAACGCTGCCGGTTTGAAGAGTGTGCTCAACAACGACGGTCCATGGAAAAACCCGTTTATGAAATCGATGATGACTTTATTCAGGCGCTTGAAATGATGCCTCCGTCCGGCGGTGTTGCTCTGGGGGTGGATCGACTGCTTATGCTGTTGGCAGGTGCAGAATCGCTCGATGCAGTGCTTCCGTTTCGTTAATCAGGGGTGCTGCCGATATTAATGTCGGTTTCTTTGGTGTGATATTTATTAACCGTTTTCTCTAGGTGGCGCAGCTGCTTGGATACATCATTCAGGCGGAACTCAATTGAATTAAGAATCCAGAACTGGAAATGCTCCACCTTGGCAGCCTTGTGCATCATCCAGATAATTTTTATAGATATCAGTAAGACCGCCAAGCCAATCGAAAATTCTACGCTTACGGGCGTCGAAATATGGAAAATATGGTGCATTATATCGTTGAATGCGATTAGGATGACCGCCGAAATAAAAACCATATTGAGCCATCGATCCTTTTTCTCCGCATCTTTTCCGCCGATTTGTCCCATAAGTTGGCGGATCTTTTCCTTCTCTTTTTTGAACTGATCGAGTTCCTGCTTCAGCATGATCGGGTCTAGCTCTTCCATTTCAATACTCTCCGTATAATTGGCTCTAATTATAGGTATGCGACAGGTTTCATCAATAAATTAGCGTGTCAAACCGAAGGGGGGATGTTAAAAGATCTCCTCTATTAAAAGGCGGATAATTATGGGGAAAACTCTAAAAATAGGAGTAGCCTGTGGAGGCACTGGAGGACATATCTTTCCAGGATTGGCAACGGCTCATGAACTGGCAACCCGAGGGCATGACGTGTCACTTTGGTTGGCCGGAAAAGATATCGAACACGATGCCGTAAAAGCTTGGCAGGGAGAGATCATAACGATTCCGGCGGAAGGCTTTCAATTTGGATTTTCTTATAGGAGTCTCAAGACTTTTTTTAAGCTGCGGAAAGCGTACCGACTAGCTTTGGAACCGATGAAAAAGCTGAAACCGGATGCGATGTTGGCCATGGGAAGCTATGCCTCTTATGCTCCGGTAACCGCAGCCTACAAGCTTGGTATTCCCTATGTTTTGCATGAAGCCAATTTGGTTCCAGGTCGGGCGGTGTCTCTCTTAGCCCGCAGGGCGCACACCGTTGCTGTCAGTTTTGAAAAGACAAATTATTACCTTAAACATGCCAATCTGGTCATTACGGGGATGCCGCTTCGGAAAGAGCTCCAACTGGCTTGTGAGAAAGCCCGTCAGGAGCGGGATCCAGATGCCCCTCTACGGATTTTGGTGATGGGCGGAAGTCGTGGTGCGCAGGCATTGAATGAAACCGTGCCATTGGCCATTGCGGCGGTAGCTGAAAAGGGAATTCAGGTTGAAGTCGAGCATATTGCCGGACTGCAGGAGAGCGGCGTGGTAGAGAAGGCTTATGCAAAGTTGGGCGCAAATGCACGGGTGCATCACTTTGTTCAGAATATGGAAGAAAAATATCATTTTGCTGATCTGGCCATCTGCCGTTCCGGTGCGGCCTCCTGCGCCGAACTGGCAGCGTTCGGGGTTCCGGCATTACTGGTTCCTTATCCGTATGCTGTAAGAGATCATCAGATGAGCAACGCCCGCATTCTTCAGGATGCCGGAGCGGCTGATGTTGTGGCACAACAGGATTTGACGGATACCTGGCTTCGGGATTACCTGATTAATGTTTCTCAAAAACCGGAACGGCTTGAGCGTATGGCTGTTGCCATGAAAAGGCGTGCTCAGTCAGATGCCGCAGTGCAACTGGCAGATCTCATGGAAAAAGTTGCGGGAGCCTAAGCATGACGCCGGTTGATCAGGCCGAGCGGTTGATCCGAAAAGGAGGGCATGTCCATCTTCTCGGTATTGGCGGCATTGGAATGGCCGGTCTGGCATGGCTCTTGAAAGAACGGGGTTTTTCGGTTTCCGGTTGCGATCTTCAGCAGAATCGGCAGACGAAATGGCTAGCTAAAAACGGTGTTAAAATATTCTCCGGTCATGATGTTGCACACATCATGCCATCTGTTGACTGGGTGATTCGCTCTACTGCGGTTCCGCTTTCACATCCGGAAGTTGAACAGGCCCTTCAGTGCGGCCTTCCGGTTTCCCGGAGGGGTGAAGTTCTTCCCGCGTTGATGAGGGACCGTATCTGCATTGCAGTGAGTGGTACGCATGGAAAAACCACTACGACGGCAATGATTGCGCAGGTGCTGGGTTGTGGTTATTGTGTCGGCGGCGAAATTTCCGGAATAGAAGGCGTTGCTTGCGATGGAGAAATTATGGTGGTTGAGGCCGATGAGTCTGATGGGACCGTCGCCGGATATACGCCTGATTATTCAATTATTACCAATATTGAATATGACCATATGGAGCATCATAAGTCGGAAGAGGCCTTTGTCAGTTGTTTTGAGCAGTTGATCCAGAACACAGCTCATAAGGTATTTTACTGCGCCGGAGATTCGATGGCA
>DATCZD010000133.1:0-2311 GCA_036526075.1 Pontiella sp.
CGGGATTAAGGATTGATGCGATTGCCCGATATAAACAGCAACGATTTCAACCTGAAATTAAAATTGGGAGCAACGTTTCTTTAGGGCACCACTGCCACATCGGCGCAATTCATAAGATCGTCATATCTAATGATGTACTAATTGGAAGCAATGTACTTATTACCGATCATCAGCATGGAAAAATAACATCAGAAGAGTTAAATATCAAAGCTGTTCAGCGAGAACTACACTCAAATGGACCAGTCTATATAAATGAAAATACATGGATTGGTGATAATGTTGTGATTATGCCCAATGTTACTATTGGGAAAAACGTAATCATTGGAGCAAATGCTGTAGTCACAAAAGATATTCCTGACAATGCTGTCGTTGGGGGAATCCCGGCAACAGTTATTAAACAACTGTAATCTGGTTTATTTTATAGCGCTTAGTAAAGCGGACAACTTTCCGAGCGACTTTATTTTTCCCTAAGGGCTTGAACCATGCTGAGAATGGTAAGATCTCGGAAGACCCGAACCCATCAATCATATATATGGTTAATTTATCCGGAACGATCTGTACCACAAGATTATGGTCAAGGATATCGCGGGTAATAATGATCTCATGACGAAACAGATCAAAGAATTCTTCTAGTGCATGAACTAACTCAGGAGTTTTCCCATTGGCTTTCACATACTGACGGACGGTTTGAGAAACGCTCCCATCTACATCACGAATGAGGTCGGTAACGATGCCATCGCCGCGACTGGTTTCCTGAATACCATAACACCGCGGGAAATGGGCCCAGACAGCGTCGCTCTTCTTCGCCAAATCATTGAAGGATTTCAGCTCTCGCTGATTATCATCAAACATGGAAAGCGGCCGGAGTTTTTTGTACCATTGAGCCTCTTTCCGGCGTTTAGCGGGATCACCGTTCGGGCTGAGTGTTTTAATGCATTTATTGGGGTTATCCGGGTGCACAAAACAATACCGTCTTCCACCTTCTGCAAAAATTAAATCATCTGTCAGCTGAATCATAGTCACCCTGCCCGTACCAGCATATTTCGCTTAGCAACAAAAATGGTATATTGCGTATTAAACCTGACTAAATCGAGACTTTATTCAAGAAGTGGAATACGGTTACCCTATCTTCCTATGAGAATGACCTTACCAGCCTGTATTTTCTTTTTTTTACTGGCCTTCAGTTCCCCCGCATATTCGTCAGAGAAGCCTGTTCCCAAAGGATTAATGCTCGCTCTGGACTTTGAGCAGATAGAAAACGAGATCATCCGAAGTAATGGACTCTATCCGCTGCATGTTCCGCTGGGTGGATTAAAAACAGCTAAGGTCAAAGACCGTCCAGCACTTGTTTTTCAACCGGAACAGGGCCTGAGTATTCCTCACAGCACCCTGCTGGATCCGGATGGAAAAGACTGGGTTGTTGCGATGCGGGTTTTTGTAAAGCAGGATGGATTACTGCTTTCACAAGGTAATGATGATCAGGGCTATGCTATCTTTCTGAAGGATGGTCTTATCCAGGCTGTAGTATTTAACGCCCTCTCACCTATTGCTCTAAAAGGAAAAGCGGATGCCATTCTCACGAACCATTTGAATAAATGGATATGGATTGAATTGCGCATTCAAAATAACCTGGCCAGTCTGACTATAAACCGCCAACGCATGGCAACAGTTCCACTAAATAAGCCGTTTGCCGGAGAGAATATGCACATCCGACTTGGGAACGATAACGAGTTTCCGGACTTCATAAAAAAGTCCATCGAGATCGATGGTGTCGGATTTTCCGGTGCTCTTAGTGCATTGAAAATTTTGAGGCAGTAAGAGTTGGTTTTCATATCGTCTTAAAAAAAGGGTAGCGATATTGGATAACCGGCATAACCAAGAATATAGCATATAGAACTGTTCCCGCGGATCATCCTTTATTATATATGTCCAAAAACAATTCTATGTTTCGTTGAGGTAAGTGATGTCTCATGCAATTGATATAGTTTTCTTTAAAAATGAAAGAAGGATGACCTAGTGAAGCTGCCTGTAACCACTTTTATTATACTTTTATCCGCAAGCGCTTTGACTCTGGCCGGAGGAAAAGCCCAGCGACCTGAAGAGAAGGCTCCTTTAACAAACACGCCTTCTTCTTCCGAAGAACGTCTTCCCGGAAACTATTGTCATATTTCCGATCTGCTGAAACCGGCAGTTTCAATAGAAAATATTGTCTACAAAACTCCAAAAGGAATCGAAGTATCCTCCAACGAAAATGAATGGATAATCAAAGGAAATATGAGTGGAAAGAGTTCCCGCATTACACTTCACCCAG
>DATCZD010000134.1:0-4260 GCA_036526075.1 Pontiella sp.
TTCTGAATATGAGGATTGGGAACTCGAAAGTGTACTTGAGGCTCGCAACGGTCTTGATGGTGAAGCAGGCACAGTCGACGACGGCATCCGGCAGCTTAGTGAGGTAGGCGCTGATGCTAATAAATTTAAATTGCAAAGTAACTTTGTAAAGGTAACCTCTGTAGGCGATATTCACGGTATTCAGTATCAAATCGAGGCGATCTTTCTCCAGAAGGAGAAAGACTCGGCAGTAGTCTATTGGAATGAAGCTCCTCTAAAAAAGAATGCATATACGCGATAAAATAATAACAGCAGCCTGTCGCATACAGGACGGGATTGAATGGACCACCCTGCGCATTAAGGATGGCACATATGAAATCGCCTGCCAGGGAGCCCTCTCATCTACAGCCCATACGGAAATGGACGCCGAGGATACGGTAGCTGCTATGCAGCTACCAACCGAACTATCCGCTAGCCTAAAAGGTGATCTTACTGTTGCCCTTCGCACGGCGGAACTGCTGACGCGTACAATGGAATTTCCGACCAGTGACCCGGAGGAAATAGCCGAAATGGTCGGTTTTCAAATTGATAAGATCTCTCCTTATCCACTGGACCAGCTCGACCTTTCCTATGAAATTCTTCGGACCACCGAAACTGGTTCTCTGGTATTGATGGTAGGAGCCAAGCGTGAAAGCATTGATTCTATTGGCGACACTTTTGAAGAAAAAGGCGTTCAGATCCATCGAATTGATGCACGGATTTTAGGATGGATTCACCTATTGCGTGATGGAGGTCATATTTCCAACGACAACTGTGAGTTTCTGATCGTTGACGATGATATCGATTGTTCTCTGGTGTTACTACATAAGGGTAGTCCACTCGTGCTACGCTCACTCCATGTTCACCTAAATGCTGAGGATTTGGTAGACGAACTGGTTCACGAGCTTAACTATACGCTGACCACTCTGGATGCTGAACATGACCTTCCATCCCCTACGGCAATTCACTTCTGGAGTAACGCCGAAATTTCCAAGATAGTCAGTAGTGAACTAACAGAACGATGCGGAATTGATGTACATACGCATACACTGATCGCCCTCCCTCCACTCTCGGAAGGCATGGTGCGGCGTACGCTGGATAAGAACGAATGCATTGAGCTGATACCCCGGGAATGGGTAGAATATGAAGAGCGAAAACGTTTGATCAAAAAATTCTTTCTTTCATCAGCATCCATCGCATCTATTTGGCTCATCGTTTTGCTCTCGTTCTACACGATCTACAAGATACGGGATTTTCAGTATGCCGCAGTAAAGAAAAAAGCGGAAGCCATAGCCCCGGCAGCACAGCAAGCCCGACAGAATCAGGAAAAGCTTCAAGCTCTCCGGGCATACACCGACCGCTCACAATCTTCTTTAGAATGTCTGCGTGAAGTTACCCAGCTACTGCCTATCGGTGACATTGAGTTTGTCAGCTATAGTTACACGAAGGGAAAAGGCGTTTCCTTGCGAGGAACTGCATCTAATGATACCCTTGTAAATGATTTTTTCCTCGTGCTTTCAAATTCCAAATTTTTTGAACAACTTAAAGATCAATCCGTAACGACAAAAACTACGAAAGGTGTACGGAGAGCTGTTTTTTCGGCAACTTTGGAACTACCTACCAAGGAGGATCAGGAATGAAAATTTCAAAAAATGAAATGATTCTCGGCGTGGTGGTGCTGGCTGGCGGCCTCGGGTGGGTTACCTTAAATCTGGTTGAAAAACAGATGACCGAGTGGAAATCTATGGCAACCGAGATGGAAAAAATGGAGCAGCAGATGCGACTCGATAAGCGCCGCATCAATATGCAGGAAGAGTGGATTGCTGAGCTGAAAGAGTTGCAGAAAAATCTTCGGGCATTTGACATCAACCAACGGACCGTGGCTCCGGAGCTGATGAAAACCATCAAAATTATTTCTAACAAGCACGGCTTGGAGATCACCCGTAGCCAACCCCGCAATGAAAAACCCACAGGTGACCTTTATGAATTAGGCATTAACTGTACATGGCAAGGTGAACTAAAATCCGTGATTAACTTCCTAGCCGACCTTCAGCGACAAGGAGTAAACTATGATGTTCGTACGCTTAATATAAAACCTGTCGAAGAAAAGACCGGAAAGCTGGGCGGAAACATGGTTATCCATTGTGCTTACACGAAAAAACCGATCCCCAGTGAAACTGAAAAGCAATGAATGTAAAAGCGATCCCCACCGGCCCTTTTCAGGAAATCTGCTATATTGTTTGGAGCAAAGAGCAACAGGCTATTGTCATTGACCCCGGGTTTGATGCCGATCTAATCTCTAATCATCTAAATGACTGCAACCTCACTGTTGCCGCCTATGCCTGCACCCATGCTCATGCAGACCATATCAATGCATTAGCCGAGCTACACAAAAAATATCCTGCTCCTATTGTTATGCACACGAATGACCAAGCATGGGCTTTCGAGGAAATTAACCAAATAGAGCCCTACTATTCTGTTCCCAAACGCCCAGACTCAGATAGTTTCTTACAATTAGAGAACTCTAAAGACTGGCACTTTTCAGGTTTACACTTTCAGAGAATTGAAACTCCTGGGCATACACCGGGATCATGTTGCCTGTTGTTTCCGGAATCAAAATTTCTGTTTTCCGGAGATACACTCTTCAAAGGCTCTTGCGGTCGCACCGATCTGCCGGGTGGAAATCCTCGCCAGTTAAAGGAATCGCTCAATAAGCTAAAACAGCTCCCAGATGACATTCGGGTTTTCCCTGGACACGGAGAAGATACCAAGATTGGCATCGAACGCGCCACCAACTTCTTTATGCAGTAAAGACCCAGTATAGAGCTTTTTAAAACTCTCTAACGCGGAAGCTTTATATTCCGACGTTGAAAGGTCGGAACATCAAGATCCTGATTGTTGTGAATGGTAGGGTCCGCATAGGTAAATTTCCCCTTGCCGACGGTTTCGAGAGCCAGCTCTCCCTGTCCAGCAATAGTTTTGCGCCTCAGCTCTCCATTAGCAGGATCCACCAGCGGCTCACTCCACTGCTCCGCAGCCAAAACAATAACTGACAGACGCCCTTCAAATGCAGCATCTACGGCAACACCAAAATTAAGCCAGATATCCTCTGGAAGCTTGGTCTGAATACGTTCCATAACAGTTTCAATCTCACTCAGCTTTAGATCCTGGCCTCCAGTCATCCCTATAATAATGCCCCGGGCACCTTCCAACAGCTTGCCTTTATTTAGCAGGCGATGTTTTAAAATGCCCTCTGCAACAATCTCAGCACGCTCATTTCCTGATCCATCCGCATTTGCAAAGTGGCAGAACCCATCACAGTGACGCAACATGGTCTGAATACAGGCAAAATCAAGTCCGCACACCCCAGTCTTGGCCAACAGACGCCACAATGAGAAAATTCCATCCATCATAACCTGATGACTGCGAGCATAGGCCTGTGCTACCGGCAAATCCACATCAGCACGATCAACTAATCGCTCATTAGGGACTCGTATAATGGCATCCGCATGAGTTCGAATGCGTTTCAGAGCATCTTCTGCGGCCAAAGCGATCTTCTTTCCTTCAAATGCAAATGGCATCGCCACCATTGCCAGTACATATATATTGATGGAGGATGCAATTCGAGTAATTACAGGGACCGCTCCAGAGCCTGTTCCACCGCCTAGACCGGCAACAATCACCAATAGATCAACATTTCTCAATAGCTTGCGAATACTCGTTGAATCTTTTTCTACAGACTGCCGCCCTAACTCGACATCGCCTCCGGCACTCATTCCGCGGGTCACAGTTGCTCCTACATTAATTACTCGATTTATAGCCAACGACTCAAGCGTCTTCATTTCAGTATCGACCGCAACAGCATCAATCCCCGGATTCAACTGCGCCATTCCGGCAACGGCACGAGCACCACTGCTTCCCACCCCCATCACCAAAATACGAGGAGCGGAAAAGACCTGAGATGGATCATTCGAAAACTCACTCATAATCGCCCCCCCACACAAGCTTCATAAATTTTTTCCAAATAGACGGCTTCTCTACGCTCTTCTGAACCGAAGCGGCATAGCGCACAGCCCCGATAAGGCTGGCGTAGAGTGGTCTATTCTTAGTCGCCATGGCAGTCCCTTGAACATTGTAGGGCTTTGCCCGCTTGCATGGCACATTAAAAATTTTCTGCCCCAGATCGTGTGCACCATTCAGGAAAGACCCGCCCCCGACTAGCAATACTCCGGCACTGAGAGG
>DATCZD010000135.1:0-5079 GCA_036526075.1 Pontiella sp.
TGGAACTCGAGTTTTTCATCAAACCCGGCACCGATGCCGAGCAACACGAATACTGGGTAACCGAACGTCTAAAGTGGTACGAAAAAGTCGGCCTGCCCGAAGGGCGTATGCACCGCGATATTCATGAGGGTGACGAGCTTGCCCACTATGCATCCGCCTGCACCGATATCATGTATGATTTCCCGTTCGGAACACAGGAACTGGAAGGCATTGCAGCCCGCGGAAACTTTGATCTGACCCAACACCAAAACACGTCAGGTAAAAAACTCGAATATCATGATCCGGATACAAACGAAACGTATATCCCACATGTGATCGAACCGTCTGCCGGGGTAGACCGCATTGCTTTGGCTCTTCTTTGTGAAGCTTATCGTGAGGAATGGATCAACAAAGAAACCGGCAAAGTGGTTACCGCTGAAGCGGGTGTTAAACGTGCTCCGGAAGGATATGAAGCCCGCACGGTTCTTCGTTTCTCTCCATGTATTGCCCCATACAAAGTGGCCGTTCTTCCGCTTGTAAAAAACAAAGAACCGTTGGTGGAAAAAGCACGTGAAGTATACGAACAACTTTCCAAGCGATGGAAAACATTCTACGACCAGACCGGTGCCATCGGCCGACGCTACCGTCGTCAGGATGAAATCGGAACCCCGCTCTGTATCACCGTTGACTTCGAGACAATCGAGCAGGATGATTGCGTGACCGTGCGTGATCGCGATACCATGGAGCAGACCCGCATGCCCATCAGCGAACTGGAAAGCTATATTTCCAATATCGTTGATTTTTAACCTACAGCCCGGCCTTGACCGGGCTTTTTCTTTCTAAACGAACTATGGATGCTGGACTTTATATTGTTGGAACCCCGATCGGAAATCTGGGCGATATTTCCTTCCGAGCGTTGGAAACACTGAAAGAGGCCGATCTGATTGTTGCCGAAGATACACGCTATACCCGGCGACTGACCGACCGCTATGAAATCACCACACACTTAATAAGTTGCCATAAGTTTAATGAACATCAACGGGCTCAACAGATTATTGAGCGGATTCAGGAGGGGCAGGCCATTGCCATGGTCACAGATTCCGGCATGCCCGGCATCTCCGACCCCGGATCGCGCGTCGTTAAACTCTGTCAGAATGCGGGGGTCCCTATCACAGCCGTCCCCGGACCGACTGCTGTTACAACTGCAGTAGCACTTAGCGGGTTTGGCGAGAAAGGTTTTATCTTTGCCGGCTTTCTCCCCCACAAAAGCGGCGGACGCAAACGCGATATTGAAAAATGGAGAGAGGCCGACCTTCCTATAGTGTTCTATGAATCTCCTTATCGCCTGATAAAATTAATGGGCGAACTGGAAGAATATTTAGGAGCGGAGCGTACTGTTTTTGTCGGACGGGAGCTCACCAAGAAGTTTGAAGAACTCACCACCGGAACACCGGAAGAGATAAAACTGGTCTATGAAGGGCGAACCGTAAAGGGAGAATGTGTGGTTATAGTTCAACCCGCAGAGTAATCCCCTTTACCCTTATTCCTCCACCATTCAATATTGCATTCAACTTGGTCGATGATAGACTCAGAAGCAGTCAAATAAGTTCTATATGAGGATGTTAAAATAAATGGCTACTACAGGCAATAACGACAACCTAACAGCGGCTTACATTAAAAACACAGCGATCATCCGCGTAGAGGGCCGTGGCTCCTTCAAAATCAGTCCATCCATAAAGCAATTTGTTCATCAGGTTATCAACACTCATTCCGCAGAACGGATCATCATCGATATGTCGAAATGCACCGGCATGGATAGTACGTTTATGGGAATAACTGCAGGGGTGGCCTGCCTCATCAAGCGCACTCCGGAAACCAGTTTTAAACTGATCAACCTGTCTGAGAACAATGAAAAACTGCTAAAGACTCTGGGTGTCGACCGAGTTGTGGATTATTCCCTCTCCGCCTCGGATGAAGAACAACAGATCATCGATCAAGGCGAAGACGAAAAGTTGGATCCCGATTCCACGGACAAACTGGACACAGCCCAAACCACTTTGACAGCTCATGAAACGCTCGTAGATATCAACCCGGAAAACTTATCCAAATTTAAATCTGTTCTCGAATTCCTGCAGGAGGATGTCCGTAACTTAAGCCAAGAGTAAGCGATTCATTAATAATACCCTCCTGTGGCTAGCTAGAGCCACTGACCTACTCAATAATTATCCGCAGCAACGTTCTGCCTTTTCCGGAAACCGCAGTCAGACCGATAACATGATCATGTTGGTCCTCAAAAATAAAACAGCATCCAAGTACTTAAAAAAGTGCTAATGAAACTTGTCCTCCTACAGATCAAAGCTTAACTTCCCCGAATCAATCGATTGATTCGGAAAGTATCGTGAAAATCGAACGCTGTCGCGCAACTGTAATCGGCCCTATGCCGTGAGCCAGAAAACGAACATTGATTGCATTAGTTAATCTCCTTCGCGGAATAGGGGGATGGCTGTCGGAAGATCTGCTTTCGCGCCCTCCGCAAAGGTTTGTTTAAGAACACCCCGCGTAGGGTAAAAAAGGCAGAATCATGAAAAAAAATATTCTGATTGCAATAGCAGTCGCATCCACCGCCCTTATAACACAGGCGGCCACCAACGAAACCATCATCGTCACCGCAACGCGGATAGAATCGGCTACCCAAACCATTCCGTCCAACCCGTCAGTTATCACATCAACCGATATTGAACAGGGTCATTACACGTCTATTCCCGAAGCACTTCAAAAGAAAGCGGGAATTTTCTTCAGCAACTATGCAGACAATCCCTCTCAAGCGTCTATTAACATTCGGGGATTCGGAGGGGATAATCCTCATGGGAAAGTTCTTATTCTACTAAACGGACGGAAACTAAACCGTCCCGACCAAGCCTCGATTAACTGGGCACAAATTCCAATTCCATCCGTGGAGCGTATTGAAGTTGTACGCGGGCCCAACACGGTTCTATACGGAGACCATGCTATTGGCGGAGTGATCAATATCCTGACAAAGGAACCAACCGACACTCCACAAACTTCTCTAGTAGCTTCCATTGCAAGCCATGAAGCGTATAGCCAATCCCTATCTACATCAGGAAAACTGGAAGGCTTAGGCTATACCGCTACTCTTGGACATCAATCCGGCGATGGCTATCGCGACCGTTCCCGCTACGATACGCTTTCCGGAAGTCTTAGACTAAGTGGGGATATTACCGACTCCCTGTCAGCATACGCAGAAGCCTCCACGGTGAAGGAGCAACATCAACTTCCAGGCTCTCTTACCCTGGCAGAAGTACATCAGAATCGAAAAGCGGCGGGGAATTCAAACGATGCCGCTCGCGAAAGCTACTTGAATTCTACTATTGGATTTGAACTTGATCCAACCGACGACCTCATTATTTCCCTAGATGGAGGGGTGGCAGAAAAAGATCTCGAATCAGATATGCCTTCTTTTGGACCTATAAACGGCTTTTCTGATAACAAGATTAACACCTATACACTCTCTCCGAAAATCACACACCTATCCCAAATAGACGAACTAAATAATAGGATCGTTTTTGGGATAGATATGCTTCGCGATGATCTAAACATTGATCGTTTTAATGACAAAGACCGAAGTTCTAAACAAGGAGAGGCCGAGGTAGAGAAAACCTCAGCCGAAGTTTATTTGCACAATACATTAGGGATACTAAACGATAAATTTCTTATAAGTATGGGAGCCAGAAAAGGAAAAAGCAAAATTGATGTGAATAGTAATGCACAAGCCTACCCTCCCTGGTTTATTCCTGCAGTCTCTTACAAAGCGAAAAAACATCATACTGAAGAAGCATACCACTTTGGCGCTGTTGCCCGGCCTACCGACGAGCTCAAGATCTATGCAAAATATGACAAAGTTTTCCGTTACCCATTCACAGATGAACAGGCGAACTATTACGGCTGGGGAAGCGATGCATTCAACAGCGATCTAGTTCCTGAGAAAGGCAATAGCTATGAACTAGGTATTGACCTTGCGCTTACAACTAATTTTTCACTGCAGACAACCGCCTTCCGGACTGACATGAAAGATGAAATAGCGTTTGTAGGGTGGCCGGTTAACGCGAACGTTAATCTGGATGAAACAACTCATCGAGGCGCCGAAATTTCCTTATTATACGAGCGTGATGTGTTTATTCTGGAAATCTATTACACTTGGCTACAATCAGAGTTCTCCGAAGGCACTAATAAAGGGAATGAGATTCCTTGGGTTCCTCAGAACAAGATGAATGCGAGCCTTGCAATATTACTCAGCGACTCCCTAACAGCCAGCACTCATGTCGGGTATACTGGAAGCATGTTGCCATTAGGAGACAACGACAATAATACCGCAGAAAAACAAAGCGGATATATTATCACAGACCTTCTATTGGAATATTCCATGAACACAAAAAAATCCGATGTAATTCTTCATGCGGGCATCGATAACCTATTCGGTAAAGAATACAATTTTCTCGTTACTGACTATGGATTTGGAACAGGGTACTATCCTGCCCCAAAACAAATCTACAAAGCCGGAGTTACTATTAACTTCTAACACTATTCGCTCCCGCCTCAGGAAATAACCCAGAGGCGGGAATATCAGTTCAACGGCCGCAACTCGGCTGTTTCAAAATAAGGTAAAGAGCGGTGTTTGCCAGAATTCATTCCAGCAAATGCCGTTTGCAGGATCATCAGCGGATCACCATGTGAGACCAAAATGATTTTCATTGCGGAATAACGCTCTTCCAACGATTCAACAAGGGAGAGCATTCGTTGGAGCACCGAGGCCGAACTTTCAGCTCCATTACCTACCTGATCGGGATCATAGCAATCCTGCATCCAAGCCTTAGAATAGTTTTCATGAGACTGGCCCTCCCATCCACCGAAAAAACGTTCGCGCAGA
Source organism: Pontiella sp. (assembly GCA_036526075.1). Lineage (GTDB taxonomy): Bacteria > Verrucomicrobiota > Kiritimatiellia > Kiritimatiellales > Pontiellaceae > Pontiella. Next base: position 4,925 of record DATCZD010000135.1, read on the forward strand.
CGGTCATCAAACTCAACCGGACCGCATCGCAACTCCTGCTGGATAATGATCGCCGTTTCCGCCGCGCGTTTGAAGTCAGATGAAACTACGATGGTATCCCGATCAAAACAATTCGTAGCAGAAACTGTGGAAAGCACCTGCTGATGCCCCTCTTC
>DATCZD010000136.1:0-5065 GCA_036526075.1 Pontiella sp.
CTGGACCGATAATGGAAAGAGCACAGATGAACAGGTTCTTGAGCTGACAAAAATACACCAGAAGATTATCGAGGAAATTATTCTCGAATACCCTGATCAGTGGTTTCTCATGCACAACCGATGGAAACTGAAGAAGGATGAACTATGAAACGGGCTCTGATTATCAGCGACGGCAAACCCGGACACCTTAATCAGTCGATTGCTCTCTGCAAACACCTCGATCTTGATTATGAATTATTGGAAGTAGCCTATAAAAGCAAAACCGCTAAAGGGTTCTCCTATGCACTGGATCGCATGGGCATCTACACGTCAAATTTGCTAACCCCTTCAGAATTCAACTTTCAGGCTCCAGACTTCAGCCTCATCATCTCCACAGGGTCTACCACCTACTACACCAACAAGCTTCTGGCTAAACAGCTTGGCGTACCGAATATTGCCATTCTCCACCCAAAAGGCTATCGCCTCAACTTCAATTACATTTTCTGCCCGGCCTATGATCACCCACCGAAAAGGGATAATATCACCGAGCTTCCGTTAAATCTATGTGCAGCCGACCAAAGCTTCTTTGACGAAAAATCTGACGAATTCAGAAGTAAACACACATCTAAAAAAGAAGCGATCGGCATTATCATCGGCGGCCCGAACTCCGTGTCGGAAATAGATCCGAAGCGACTAAAAGAACAACTGGAACAGATCTTCAATCTGACGGAGAACAAAGAGCACTGGGTGACCACATCGCGACGTACCCCGAAAGAGGTCGAAGACCTCATTGACGCCTACCCATTCGACTTCAAGTTGATCAACTCGCGGGACTCCTATAATCCCATTCCGGCTTTTATCCAGCTCTGCGACCGGTTGTTTGTTACATCCGATTCCGCCTCAATGATCAGCGAGTGCAGCAGCTTTGGTTCGGCCAAAGTCGAAGTTCTGATGAACCGGCAGCTCAAAACGCCGAATAAATTTGAAGAGCTGATTCAGGGACTGGAACGAAAAAACGCCCTGCATATATTCAACGGCACCCTCGGCGATGCGGACAATAAAATTGATTTAGGCCCAACCCTAAAACAGCGCATTCACAATCTTTAAATTAAGTATCCGCAAACTGGATATCGTAAAGGTATTTGTATTTTCCGCCCTTCGCCAGGAGCTCGTCGTGGGTGCCCTCTTCAACGATCTGTCCTTTGTCCAACACAACGATCTTGTCGGCATGAGCGATGGTTGAAAGGCGGTGAGCAATAACAAATACGGTGCGGTCCTTCATCAGCTCATCGAGCGCCCCCTGAACCAGACGTTCGGATTCTGTATCAAGCGCACTGGTTGCCTCATCCAGAATCAGAATCGGCGGATTACGTAATAGCGCCCGAGCAATAGCCACGCGTTGAGCCATACCGCCGGAAAGCAACGATCCACGCTCTCCAATCACAGTATCGTAGCCATCCTCCATCTCCATAATAAATTTATGAGCATTAGCGCGCCGTGCAGCATCTTCAATCTGCTCGGGAGTAGCATCCGGTGATCCGTAGGCAATGTTATCGGCCACGCTACGGTTAAAGAGCATTGTACTCTGTGTCACAACACCGATTTGTTCACGTAACGATTGAACGGTATAGTCACGAACATCCCTGCCGTTCAGCTCAACACATCCGCCGGTAACGTCAAAAAAGCGGGGAATCAGGTTCACCAAGGTGGTCTTTCCGGCCCCCGAACTTCCGACAAAAGCAATACACTGACCAGCCTGCGAACGAAGGTTAACACCATCCAGCACCTGCTTATCTTCATAAGCAAAGGAGACGTTCTTAAATTCTACACGCTGAACTATCCCCGAAAACGCCACGGCATCAGGTGTATCAGCAATGGTATTTTCAATATCAAGAATTTCAAAAACCCGCTCAGCCCCCGGTGCCGCCCGCTGAATGCGCATATGAATCTGGCTCAGTTTTTTGAACGGTTTATACATTTGAACCGCCGCCCCGGCAAACGCCACCAACAAGGCTAAAGAAAGGTCATTCAGGAATGAATAAATAACGACTCCGGAAATACCTAACGATGAGAGAAAAAGAATAATCGGATCGGATAAGGATTTTGCCCGCGACTGTCGCATTCCCAGCTTAAAGGCCTTCATGTTGAATACATTGAAACGGTTGACCTCTTCGTTTTCCATCTGAAAAGCCTTCACTACCAGAGCACCGCCAATAGACTCCTGCACCACGGAAAGCATATCACCAATGCTCTCCTGACCTCCCTTGGAAGCCTTACGAACGCGGCGCCCTAAAACAACAACAGGCAGAATGCAAACGGGGAATACGACAAGGGTTAGCACGGACAAACGCCAATCCAGATAAATCATGGCCGCAATACAACCGATCAAAGTGAAGGGTTCGCGAATTAGATCCCCAATCACATTGGTAACCAGCTGCATTAGCAGACCGGTATCAGCCGTAATACGGGTGATCAGCTCACCCACACGGCTCTGGGTAAAAAACTGCATCGGCAAAGCATGAATATGCCCAAACAAACGAGAACGTAAATCCGTAATCACCCGGCTTCCGACCCACTCCACCAGATACTTTCCTGAAAAAAAGAGAATCCCCTGTAAAATAGAAACAACCGGAAGCAAAATAACAGTCACAATCACTCGGTTTAACTGCAAATCCCCGGCATTCCCCTCAGGATCACCCACATCAGGGAAGCCTCCAGAGAAACTAAGCTCCTCTCCGGACAGCCCGCCTAATGCCCAACGTAGTACCACCAGCATGCCAAAGGTCGCTCCGCCATGCAGCATCCCACAGATCGTCCCCATAATGAGACGTCCGATATAAGGCCGCACAAAAGGAAAAAGCCGCTTATAAATCTCCAGTGATTCAGTCTGTTCTTTATCGTTATTTTGCATGGTTGGCATACTCCATAAACCTCAATGAATACGCAATCCGAATCATTTGTCACTTGTCACCATGATCCTAAACCCTAAAACTGGTCTCATGCATATTGTTCAACTCATACCGGAATTAAACCAGGGCGGCGTCGAGCGCGGCGTGGTTGAGTTTAATCGCGAACTTATCAAACGAGGGCATCAATCCACTGTTATTTCAAACGGAGGAAAACTGGCAGCACAAATTGAAATCGATGGAGGCAAACACCTTCCCCTCAATGTCTGTTCCAAAAACCCACTCACCTTTTTTCCCAGAGTCTTGAAACTGAAAAAAGAGCTCTCCACACTGAAACCTGATATTCTCCATCCCCGGAGTCGGGTTCCGGCATGGCTTTGTTGGTTTGCAAATAAAACGCTCAAAATTCCATTTGTAACCACGGTTCACGGATTTAACAGTGTCAGCAAATACAGCGAAATCATGCTTAAAGGAGAACGCGTAATCTATGGAAGCTCGGCCATCAAAGACTATGTTCTAAAACACTATTCCATAGATACATCTAAACTGCGTTATGTCCCGCGAGGCATTGATATGGATCATTTTGATCCCGAGAAAAAGGACTCCGAGTTTATCGAAGAATTCAAAACTCAACACAATCTACAGAACCGCTTTGTCATCACCATGGTCGGACGCATTACCGAATGGAAAGGTCATGACTGCTTTATTCGAGCACTTGGAACCGTTCAAAAACAACATCCTGAGGTGGTTGGAGTTGTTGCCGGCGGTGTCTGGCATGGAAAAGAAGATTACCTCCAATCTCTGAAAGACCTGGCATCCGAAGCAGGAGCTGAGATTCGCTTTACCGGATCACAATCACGAGTGCGCGAAATTTATGCCTTGAGCAACCTCGTTATTTCCGCAGCATCAACCAAACCCGAGACCTTCGGACGTACAGCCGCGGAAGCACTTGCCATGAACACACCGGTGATTGCCAGTGCGCATGGCGGTTCGATTGATATTGTTCGCGATGAAGAAAACGGACTGTTATTCCCGCCGAACAATCATCAGGCCCTAAGCGAAAAAATACTCCACGCCATGGAATTTACCTTTACCAACATGCGCGAACATATCAATGCCCACTTCAGTCTGCAGCATATGACAGAGACCGAACTTGCCGTCTACGAAGAAATAACCGCTTGATACAATGCTTCCAACCGGGGAAGTACGGCATCTTCATAGTAAGTCGTTTTATACAAATCCAACGCAGCGGAAGCCTTCTTCTCAGCATCAACCGGATGCCGGACCACCTGAAGTATTCCATCCAGAAGCGTCTCTACAGAATCAATCTCTGCAAAATACGCCATCTCATCTGTCAAAACCTGCGAAGGTCCCTGTGTGCGGGTGGTTACAATCGGCAAACCACGAGCCATTGCTTCAAGCATAACAATACCAAAGGGTTCATCTCTGGATGGAAGAACAAAAATATCCGCCAGATCCAGAGCCTCGCTTACATCATCAATCCACACGCCCAGCTGAACCTTATCTGAAATACCCAGTTCATCAGCAAGAGTCTGAAGACGATCGACTTCCGGCCCGCTTCCTCCGATGATCAGTTCCGCATCAACCCCGTCGTCAAGAAGCTTCCTGAAAGCCCTCAAAAGCACATCAAATCCTTTTTTATGAACGCACCGTCCGTATGAAAGCAGGCGCACAGGACGCCTCTCCGGTGACCGGGCGACATCGGCCGGAACAACCCGTGAAAAATTTGGAATAACGGTGACCCGCTCCTCCGGCCACTGCAACTTTAACGCATGCATCCTCTGATCTTCTGTGGTTCCAATGAGCGTATGAACATACCGATATTTCTCAAGCTGAACATAGTTATGCAGCTTTGAAACGACCGGAATACCGGCCCGATGCGCCCCTCGTCCCCCATGCCAGGCTGCCCGCTTCAGCTGAGTATGTACAATCTCCGGCCGGAAGTCCTTAAGCAGTTTTGCGATCCTCCGCGGAGTAATAAAATCAAGTTCGCCGCCGGCTTTAATGGTTTCCAGCTGAAGATTCGGCACATTCTCCAACAGCGATTGTTTCACAAACTTTCGGTGACAGATCGCCTGAACGTGATGGCCACGAGCGGCCAATGCCAGCGCCGTGTCCACAAATGAGCGTTCAGCTCCACCAAACCCTTTTCCCAACAT
>DATCZD010000137.1:0-16625 GCA_036526075.1 Pontiella sp.
GATGTTCGGTTTTTCGATTTCATTCGCGGGTTCCTGTTTCTAGTCCAAGTAAGCGGATTCAAGTACGTTCAGTTTCCCGGCTTCTATGTGAACACCGGCTTTAGTGTCGCTATGAAGCAGGGTGCCGTTGTGGGAAAAAAAGTTAATGCTTATGTCATAGACGCCGTCTTCAAGATGCAGCTCTCGGATAGAGGCCTCAGCAGGAAAAAAGCGCGAGGTGCGCAGGTCCGCGTTCTCCGTCTGATCAACCAGTAGGTCAGCAGCAAGACGGGTAAACAGTGCCGCTCCTTCTCCCATATCTTTGGTCATCTTTTGCTTGGCCTGTTCTGCGGTGATTCCTTTGCTAACGGCGCGGGTCAGAGTTTTCAGGTAGATCATCGGTTTTTTTATGCTGAACGTTTCCACTGCCGCATTTTCCAGACTTTCAAGTTTTTGAAGAGTTTCGGTCTGAACGCCGTTAACTTCAATCTCAATACGTCCGACCTGTGAGGTTTTCCGCTTCATCTGGGGAAGTTGGAATTTGAAATGATATCCAGCGCTTACGTTCGGCCAAAAAATAGTCTGGAAATCAGAGAGGTTTTGTCGCCCAAGATAGTCTTCAGAGGAACCTGCCAGTACAATCAGGTTTTCTTCTGTGTGGACGTAGAAGGACGTCGCCTGCTTTTCAGGAGCTAGGCCGCTGAACGCGATAATATTCAGGCGAGCGATCCCGTTGCCAACCTCTTTGCGTGATCGGGAAAAATCAGGAGAGGAAAAGGGATAAATATCTGGCTGTAGTTTCCAGCCTTGTTCAATCTTCTCAAAGTCAATGCGGACATCATCCCATTTATGATCATTGCGATAGAGCAGGGCGCTTAAATACCGCCCTAAAGCCGATTCTACGAAATAATTTTTCCCCGGACTGAACGTTTCCTGAGCTTCTTCAGCTACAGAGAGACTTTTGGCCATCTTTGCATGTTTGCTTTCAAGCAGAGCAAGTTTATTATTGATGCGGCGCACCTCCACAAAGGCGGAATCAGGCTGGTTTAATGCAAGGTAGTTAAGCGCTTTAAAAGCATTAAGGTAGATATCTTCATAATCCTCCCCGGCATAGGCCAGAGTATTATCGTTGATGAGCAGGGATGCCGCCGCACGGGTAATACTTTTAGTAAAGTTCTCCTCGATGCTGCGTTCGGCTTTTTCCAGGAATTCGTTACTCTTTTCATAGTCCCCGTTCCAATGATGAAGCATGCCGATGTCCAGATAATAGACTACGCGGTCTTTATAAGTATAGGCCTTCTGTTTCGCACCTTCAATTCGGGCAATTACTGCAGGATAGTCAGCTTGTGCAAGTAATGGCTGAATGTTTGCATAGTGCGATTTGTCTGTGCGCAGGCTGGTACAGCCGTTCAGAATGAACGTCAGGGAGGCAAGCAGTAGGATGGCAGATGTGTGGCACATGGTACTATTATTAAAAAGCGGCACAGGAAGTGCCGCTTGGAAAAGCTAGGAGTACTACCACTTTACGCTGGCGCGTTTGACAAGCTTCTTTATTTTCTTATCACCCATCCATACCTTTTCATTGGTTTCGAGATGAATCATTTCCAGGTCAATCTGGTAGAACTTAACCGCCTGTTTTCCTTCCTGGTCAACAATGGTTTTGATGCTTCCCTGAAGCATGTAGTCAGCTCCGGTCTCTGCAGCAAGTCGTTTTTGGGTTTCTTCGCGAGACCAGATCTGTTGTTCCTTCCGTTCCTGGCGAAGCTCTCCGCGTTCGGTTTTATTGGCTACAAAAGTAACCCGACCGTTGTTGATCAGCTCACGCTCCAGATCTTTGGTGAAAGCTTCTGTTTCAATATGCTCGGCGCTTTTGTTGCGTATGGTCCCAACAATAACGACAGGTTTTTTACCATGTTTGGCCGTGTATTCTTCAATCCACGGCCGGGAGGCAATGTCGTTGATCATTTCAGCGGATACTAACTGGGAGTCCGTGTCATTCCAACGTCCGGATAGATCGATGGATTCATCAACGCCAACGCGCTGAACTTTGGTTTTGCAGCCGGTTAAGGCAACGATGGATACAAGGGCAATTGTCAATAGCAACTGACTTTTCTTCATAGTGGGCTCTCCTATAGGTTGCATTATATGAAACTGAAGAAGAGGTTATCGCCTGGACTCTCGGAGGTCAATCGCAAGCACAGCGGCTATTTCACCATTTCGATAACGATGATATCAAAATCGGGGTCGCGGATAAGGAGGTGTGCTTTCTGAATTTCCAGCATGTTTCGCTCTTTCAGACTTTTCAAACTGGCCTTTATTTTTTCATTGCGACCAACCTTTGCAAGGTTTTCGCAAAGAATCGTTTTTTTCTCATCCTTCGACACCACTCCTAAAGCCAGAAGTTCATCAAGGGCTGGTTTATCATCAAACAGCCGTTGCATGGATGCGTTATATCGGATGCGGTCTGGATCTCCACTGAAGAGATCTTTTATAAACTCTTCATCATATATGAGCTGTTGCACAGACTCAAATGCAAGGAGTTTGGTCAGGTGTTCCATGCCTTGTTGAGGGTCGCTGGCTACACGAGCCAGCGTGGCAACCTGAGCTTCCCGTCCTTTATGGGATGCTGTTGTGTTAATGGTTTTATAAACTGTTTTCCGGACTGTACGGGCAAAATATGACCGATTAGCTCCGGGAATGGCATGTCCGGATATCCCGACGAATAAAAGGTCACAGAGCCAGAATAGGAGCAACAGTGAGAAAACACCAATGGTAAGGTTTATGAGTCCTCCTCCAAGTCGACTGTACCATGAAAGGGAAATGTTATTATCTTCCTTGGCCAGAAAATGAGTATAGCGGATATGGGTAATAATAATATGGAATGCAAAGGTAATAAGAATGAAGGTGAGTGCTGCTACGATCGGCATGGTGATAATGCGAGGGCGGTGGGCGACGCCACCGAGCCAGAAGCCCAGATGCCGTCCAGAAAGAAAGGCTAGTCCATAGGCTAAGACAATCCGAATCACTCCCAGAAGAGAAATGAGCAACCCTTTGCGCCAGCCTCCCCGTAGAAAAAACAGGAGAAAAAGGGCAATTAGAATATCGATCGCAATATGCATCATGGTCATTGTTCTTTAGAATGTATCGAAGCTCAAAAGATAGGTTGTTATTTCCGGAGTCGGAAGCCTAAAGTGTACGTCTGTTTTTATAGTTTCAATTAAGGAATCGGTATGGATTTTCTGTATGCAGCAGAGTTGAAAAAGCGATTTGCCTGTTATGGACATTTTTATGAGTTGGTACTCATGAATGGTGAGCGGGCAAAATGCCGCAGTGTGTTGGAGATTGTGGACACTTCAATTCCTCAGGTTGTTCCTGCCAATATTTCCGAAATGGAGCCGGATGCGGTGGTTATTATGATGAATCCCGGCTCTTCTTATCCCAAAGACATTTATCACATTGATGAAGAGATAGAATATCCGCGCTCTGGTGCTTCGATGCGCAAAAAGCTGGTCCTGACCCAGCCGGACAATACGCAGTATCAGGTGATGCGTGTCGCGGTTGAAAAGGGATGGAAACATATTCGTGTACTGAATCTCTCCGACTTGCGGGATCCCAAGTCAGGAAGTTTTCTGCAGAAGGTTGATGCGCTGGGCGAAATCATGGGCGGACATGTGCACAGTATGTTTTGTGCTGAACGTGCTGATGAGTGCGCACATTCACTGAAACGCAAGACCCGAACCCCGGTATTGCTGGGGTGGGGGCAGGATGTGGGCCTGTTACCCATGGTGAAGCAATGTCTCCGCCGTATTGACGGCGAGCCTACCTGTACCGTTCAGTCTGAAGTGCATCCGTTGCTTAATGCCCACCCCAGTCCCATGCTTCAGAAGAAGAAGTTGGAATGGTTGAGTTCCATGATTGAGCAATTGACGCTCCCTTGTTAGGTAGAAGGACATTTATAATAGGAGAACCGTGATGAAGCATAAAGGTCCCGCATTTTTTATTATTCAAGGTGTTGTCGCAATGATTGCGATTGTAGCGCTCGTGCTGTATCAGCATTCCAAAGAGTCCGAACCGGCAGATTCTTCGTCCTCCTATGGAACTGATTTTTCAGGCATGGCCAACTCCTACTCCCAGGCGGTGCAGACGGTGGAGTCGATCGAACCGGCTAATCTTGACGAAATCTTCGAAGAATAAATTTAATGGGGTTCGAGTTTAATATATTCAGCACATTTTTATATCGGGAAATAAGAGAACCATGAAACTCATAAAAATCAGTGATGTGCCGGAAGTCGGAGTTTCTCATAATGATAAAATCCGCAAGAAGGTACTGGTTGAAAACGGAAGGATTTCGGGCCTTAGCTATTATTCCCGCGCCGTTTTTCCTCCCGGTGAAAAAGCCGGAAGCCATCTGCATAACGACATGGCCGAAGTGTTTACAGTAGAATCGGGCTGCGGTGAAATCCGCATAGATGATGTCGGGTATGTTTTTGCTGCCGGCACAACTGTTGTGGTGGAGCCCGGCGAAGTGCACGAAATCGTCAATACCGGGGCCGTCGACTTAGTGGTGAACTATTTTGGGCTTTCAACAGGCTGATGCTCTGCCAGTTTTTTTGTTACCGGTTGATTGCTGTCAGCGCTAGGAACGCTACTGATTAAACGATTTGAATGAGACGTTTGTACTATGGTGTTCTTTCACCAACTCCATGAACGACATAAATGTTTTCAGATAGTCGTCTCCGGCTACGTAGGCATAGTTATTGTGCCGGCCATTTTCGATCCATAGGTACTGCTTGGGTTCTGGAGCGGTCTCATAGAGTTTTTTACCGTGCCAGATCGGAAGAGTTTCATCGTTCTCTCCATGCATGACCAGAACCGGGCAGGTAATCTTTTTGAAGGATCTCAAACTGTTGAATTTATCCCAGAAAAACAGTTTCCAATGGGTTTTTACCCGGGTTGTGGAAGTAAACGAGCTTTCCACAATCAGGGCCCCGACGGGATGCCGGGCGGCCAACCAGGTGGCGACACCACCGCCGAGTGAACGGCCGTGGGCAATAATCGTTTTAGGCGCTACTTTTTTTTCTTCAACGAGCCACCGATAGGCCGCCTCCACATCTTTTTTTGCATTGCGGGTGGAGGGCTTGCCCTCGCTGGTTCCGTAGCCGCGGTAGTCATAAATCAGCACGGAGTATCCGATGGCTTGGAACTGTTCAAAAAAAGGAGCCACTTCGCCGAGATCTTCTGCGTTTCCATGACTGAAAAGCAGGGTGTATTCTGCGTTGGGAGCTTCCAGGTAGACCGCCGTAATCAGTTCATCGTCTGCTGTTCTTATTCTCACCTCATCAGGCAGGGTTGTGTAGCTGGGTTCCTGTGGGACAAAGATCATCCAGTCTGAAAGAAGGTAGGTAAACAGGTTTACCAATAGGTAGATCCGAGCGGAAGAACGGAGGATTTTTATCAGTATATGCGTTTCCATGCCGGAAAGATAAAACGTGATAATCGCTGTAGCAATAAAAACATGGGTTGTCATCGTTCCTGTTCCCCGGTATCCTCTCGCTATTGCAACCGGAGAGGTTTTATGGAGGAAAAAATTCTGCATTCAGAGTTGGCTGGAACCTGGTATCCGGCAGACCCTGAGCGGTTAGCGGGTGAACTTGATTCATATATTGATGCCGCCGATCCCGAACCAGTGGAGCGTGTTATGGCGCTCATTCTTCCGCATGCGGGGTATCAATATTCGGGGCAGGTTGCTGCGTATGGTGTGAAGTTACTGAAAGGTCGGTCGTTTAGCCGGGTGGTGGTGCTGGGGCCGAGTCATCGGGTGGTTATGCATAATAGCATCAGTATTCCGAATGTGACCCATCTGGAAACACCGCTGGGAAAGATTGAGATCGATCAGGGGACGGCTGTTCGGTTACGCGGATATGAGGGTGTCCTGTCTAACCCGCACGCTCATGTAGATGAACATAGCGTGCAGATTGAATTACCATTTCTCCAGCTCGTTCTTGGAAAATTCAAGCTGGTTCCAATTGTCTGTGGAGATTTAGATTTGGCAGGAGCAAAACGCATCGCCCAGATGCTGTTAGAGAATATAGATTCTGACACACTGATGGTGATCAGCTCTGATTTCACTCACTATGGACGAAATTTTGGATATGTTCCTTTTACAGCGGACATTGAAAAAAATCTTCGAGCACTGGATCTAGGTGCCTTTGAACAGATTCGTCAGAAAAAGCTGAATGGATTTCTTGAGTATGTGGAAAATACAGGCGCAACAATCTGTGGGCGCAGTCCGATTGCGGTTTTGCTGGCTATGCTTCCGGCCGAATCGCAGGTTCATCTGTTGAAGTATGATAATTCAGGGGTGATGACTGCTGACTGGTCGCATTGCGTCAGTTATATCTCTGTTGCGGTTTCCGGCATGTGGCCTGATAATTCAACTCTTAACTCCCACGAAAAACACCTTTTTTCATCAAAAGACAAGGCTACGCTTTTGCAGTTGGCTCGACACAGAATCAGGGCGAAGTTGAATCCGAGCGAACCCGATTTTGATTTTGAACTAACGGCTTCGATGCAGAAGGTGATGGGCGCGTTTGTTACGTTGCATAAATATGGACAGCTCCGAGGATGTATCGGGGAGATTTTTCCTCGCCGTTCGATTTGTGAGGCCGTTGCGGAGCAAGCGGTAAATTCTGCATTTCATGACCCGCGGTTTCCAAAGCTCAGGGCGGATGAGTTAGAGGACGTCGATATAGAAATTTCTGCGCTCACTGCACCGCACCCGGTTAGCTCGCCCGATGAAATAGAAATCGGACGGCACGGAATCGTACTCTACAAAGGAATACATTCAGCGGTTTTTCTTCCGCAGGTGGCCTTGGAACAGGGATGGGACCTTGAAACGACGTTGTCCCATCTATCCATGAAGGCCGGGATGGGACCTAGGGACTGGGAATCCGGTTGCGATTTCCACGTTTTCGAGGCTATTGTCTTTGGCGAAGTGTAACAAGCACTTGGCCGGAGATAAGAAATGGGAAACATCAGGAATCTTTCACTTGTAATTTTTATGGCGGTAAATGTGTGGGCACAAATGCCGCACGAAGTGCTGTTGCTGGTAAATAAACAGTCTCAGGCTTCATTGCAGGTGGCCAATGCGTATGCCGCTTCTCGACAGATTCCAAAGTGTAATCTGGTTTATCTTAATATTCCGGAAAGTGCATATGGAGGGAGTGCTACGATTTCTCCAGATGAATTCACAGCGTTGATTTGGAATCCAGCTTGTGACGCGATAAAGGAGCGCCATCTTGAGGATCAGATTCTGGCCTGGGTTTATTCCGTTGATTTTCCGATTCGCATTAAGACGCATAAATCGGATCGTAAACAGATGTCGGTCAGCGGACTGACCTTTCTGCGTAATAAGATGCCTGATCTTTCGGTGGTCGAGAAGGGTCAATATCTTTCCAAACTGTTTGCTGGACCGAATGACCATTTGAAGTTTTATCTGAATTCCATGTCATTGGGTACTGCAAAAACAGGCCTAGGTATGGCAGTCCATGTTCCTCCCGAAGCAGCCTGGATTCAGAGTGGTTTGGGCGTGCGCATGCCAATCCCCAGTATGATGCTGGGGTATGTCGGTGAAAACGGAAATGATGTTGAGACGGTGCTGGAAAACATCAGAAGGGGGCTGAAGTCTGACTATAGTGGACAACGAAACGGAATTTATTTTGTGGTTTCGGAAGATGTTCGTTCAACCTGTCGTGAGTGGCAGTATAAGCCGGCGGTTGAGGAGTTAAAGACCCGTGGGGTTGCGGCAGGTATAAGTACAAACTTTCCGGCGGGTAAAAGTAATGTGATGGGAGTGATGGTCGGTGCAGAACAACTTGACCCTTTGTCGATAAAATCCTTTGCACCAGGAGCTATGGCGGAACACCTCACCAGTTGGAGCGCAGAGTTTCAGCGGCCTCAGACGAAGTTGACGGAATGGATAAAGTCCGGTGCGACCGGTTCGGCCGGTTCGGTGGTGGAGCCGTATTCCAATCCTAATAAATTTCCTTCCGCCCGCTTTTTCACTCACTATGCTTCTGGCTGTACAATGCTGGAAAGTTTTTACCAATCGATTGCGTGTCCTCTTCAGTGTTTGTTGTTGGGCGATCCGCTAGCTAAACCCTATGCGTTACCGCTGTCAGTGAAAGTGTTGGGAGCAGAACGCATTGACAGCAGTTTTACCTATCTGGCTTCGGTCAGCTCTTCGATCCGGGGCGTTGAATTTTTATACTCTTTTTTATTAGACGGAAAGCAGGTTCAGAGAACCTCTTCGGATAACTCAATTATGTTGTCTGTAGATAATCTTTCGGACGGATATCACGAATTGCGTGCTGTGGCTTCTATTAACCATCCGGTTCGCTTCAGTGCATCGTCCAATAAGTCTATTCTGGTGAACAGGAAAGGCCGATCGGTACATATTCTTCCGGATGTGGCTAGAAGAGGGACTTTTAAGCATGCTATTAGGGTTAAGGTTGAGGGAGAAGAACATCCTGAAAAACTAAAACTGATCAGTGGAGTCATGGAGCTGGATACATGCAGCTATTCGTGCGATGCCGAGTTGATATTTGATGAAAAAGTTCTGGGGGAAGGTCCGAATCGGATACGCGTGGTGGCCGTTTATGCCGACGGTATGGAGGTTTCAAGTATTCCGATGTCATTCACGATTAAGTTTAGTCCGGAAAAAGAATCCCCTTAAAATCTGGCTTTTAATAGGCGAGACAGAGTTGTAGGTTCTGCTCCGATTTTTAGAGAGATAGATTATGCGTATTGTGGAAACAAACAGTCCTGAAGAAACATGGGAGTTGGCATCCGAGCTGGCTTCTGAATTAGATGCCGGAACGGTGATGGCACTTCATGGAGACCTCGGTGCTGGAAAAACCTGCTTTATTCAAGGTTTTGCGGCAGCCCTCGGGATAGATGAACCGATTACCAGTCCGACCTATACGTTAATCGGTGAATATGAAGGGCGTCTTCCGTTGCACCATATAGACCTCTATCGTTTATCCGGCCCAGTGGAGGCTTTGGGGCTTGGGCTAGAGGAATATTTTGATGTTAACGGCATTACGGCCATTGAGTGGGCGGAACGTGCTGAAGGGTTACTTCCTCCGGATCTCCTTCATATTGAAATCAAGGCTGACGAACATACCGGCACCCGTACGTTTCGTATTTTCTGGGAGAACGAAGCATGATTATTTTTTCTATTGAACTGAGTTCCCGCTTTGGAAGCATGGCACTTATCGAGGACGGAGAAGTTTCGCTAGAAAAGAGCTGGGAGGAGAATTTTAAAAACCGTCAACAGCTTTTTGATGCAATGAAAGAGATGTCGATTGATTGGGGAGCGGTGGATGTTTTTGCGGTTGGTCGTGGTCCTGGTGCCTTTTCCGGCATGCGTATCGGGTTTTCCGTGATCAACGCTCTGGCAGCGCCCGAAGCGAAACCGGTTTATGCACTCAGCAGTGCCGTTGCCTTGGCCGCCCAGCTGGGTGCGGACCAAACTGTGGTTGTGGGTGATGCCCGCCGTAATCAGGTGTGGGCCGGACTTTTTTCCGGAACCGAACTTACAAAAAAGTTTCAGCTAATGGCTCCGGAAGATCTTGAAGAATTTGTGCCGGAGGGTGCGCTGGTCGTCAGCCCTGACTATGATCGTTTGGTGGAACTGTTGGCAAGTTATACAACACCCGGAAAATCGGTATTTCCAACTGCCGGTGCATTGGGGAAGCTGGTCTTTCAACGGATGGAAAATGGAGTTGAGTCAGAAGTGTTTGAGCCGCTGTATATGCATCCTCCCGTTTTTGTTGAACCGCGGTTCCCAGCCTAGGACTCTTTTATAATTAACTTCAAGTGCAGGTGTGGAAGGCCTCTACTAAAGTAGATCAAGGTTTTTCCCTCTTACGCAACTTGAGTCTCTCACCGTTTATCCTTATTTCTTGGATCTGCCATTTTTATCAATCTGTGTTCCATCCCTTGCTTCGTTCAACGGCCTTCTGCCACATGAAAAGTCGGGATGCTGCCTCATCGGGACTAATCTGGGGTTCAAAGATGCGGTCGATCTGACGAATACTTTGAATTTCATCTGGGCTGTCCCAGAACTCTACGGCTAATCCGGCAAGAACCGCAGCACCAAAGGCGGTGGATTCAATCATCTTAGGGCGTTCTATAGGAAGTTGCAGTAGGTCCGCCTGAATCTGCATCAGTAGATCATTTGAACAGGCTCCTCCATCCACCCGTAACGATGGGATCGGAGAACCGGAATCTTTTTCCATGGCCTTAAGAACTTCCAGTGACTGAAAGCACATCGATTCCAGTGCGGCACGGGCAATATGCGCTCTTCCGGTTCCTCTCGTAAGACCGATTAAAGTCCCGCGGGCATGCGGGTCCCAGTGTGGGGCTCCTAGTCCAGCAAAGGCGGGGACAAGATAAACACCATCGGTATCTGGGACCTGTTCGGCAAGGCCTTGAATCTCATTGGAAGAATTAATGATGTTTAGTTCATCCCGTAACCATTGGACCACAGCTCCTCCGATAAAAACGCTTCCTTCAAGTGCATAGTTAACTTCGTTTCCTCGCTGCCATGCTACAGTGGTCAGCAGCTTGTTGTTCGAAGCCACCGGAGTGCTACCGGTATTCATTAGCAGGAAGCATCCGGTTCCATAGGTGTTTTTAGAAGATCCCGTATCATAGCAGGCCTGTCCGAAGAGAGCGGCCTGCTGATCACCCGCGATTCCGGAAATAGAACATCCACACTGACAGAGAAAACGGTTTACATTGCCATATATTTCGCTCGATGGGCGAACCTCTGGCAGCATGGCGGGGGGAATTTCCAATAAATTCAATAGTTCATGATCCCATTGCATAGTCTGAATGTTGAACAACAGGGTGCGGGATGCATTGGATACATCGGTAATATGTTTCTGCCCATTGGTCAGCTTCCAGGTCAGCCAAGAATCGATGGTTCCAAATGCCAGTTCTCCGCGTTCGGCCTGCTGTCTTGCGCCGTCCACATGATCCAGAATCCATTTGATCTTTGTTCCTGAAAAGTAGGGGTCCAGCAGTAGTCCTGTTTTCTTAAAAAAGAGGGATTCCGTTCCATCGGCTTTGAGGCGGGCGCAGGTGTCTGCCGTTCGCCGATCCTGCCAGACAATGGCGTTATGAATCGGTTTTCCGGTTTTTCGATTCCAGACTACGGTGGTTTCTCGTTGATTGGTTATTCCTATGGCCTGAATATCTTCACAATGTACTCCGGCCTTTTGCATCGCTTGTTTTGCCGTAGATTCCTGTGTTTTCCAGATTTCTTCAGGATCGTGCTCTACCCAGCCGGATTGAGGAAAGATCTGCTTAAATTCCTGCTGGGCAACAGCGCGTACTTGGCCCGCATGATCGAAAATAATGGCTCGAGAGCTGGTTGTTCCCTGGTCAAGTGACAGTATGCATTTCATGCTTGAAAGAGTACATCCTTTAGAGAGGATTTGAAGAATTAATTTCCGTCAAGATAGTGATGTAGCAACAGGTGACCAGGTCGGATGGCGCGCTTGGTTTAACGATCAAACAGCATATTGGGACCTATCTCTGTTCGTCGAAGAGTGTAGTCAGTGTTATTACATCTGCATTGCTACTGAAGATAAACCGATCAAGTTTAACCGATGTACACCTTTCCAGCCCATCCGGCGGATGTGTCAGCATCACGTCTACGCTAACGTTTAACCGTAGATCGTTGCTGTCTCGTGTCATTCTACAGTCGCTAGCGAGTTGAAAAAAAGCGTCGTCTGTTATTTTCTTCGCAGTGCAGTTCTTATTTCAGAGAGCTCGGGAGAATTGAGACCCAATGACAGAATAAAATAGGTTCCGGCGCCGGCTCCAATGGAGAGGACAAGATTCATAAGTTGAGCAACTTTGTCCAGATAGATGGTTTTCAACGCGGGAAGGGCGTAGTGAGCAGTAAGCCCTGCGGCTGCCGCCATAATGATACCGCAGGCAAGGCAGCGTACAAAACCCCGCAAAACGACCTTCCATTGGATATCGGGAATGCGCCTAGCAAGCAGCAGTCCCAGGGCAGCCATGCCGATCGTCTCGGCCAGTACTGTGGAGAATGCCATGCCGACATGTTTCCAGTATTCCGGAAGGGTCAGGATAAAGGTAATATTCAGAATAAGGTTGAGTAGAACAGTGTAGATGCCGATGCGTACAGGGGTCTTTGTATCCTGCAGGGCATAAAAGGCGGGAACAAATACTTTGGCGACACTGAAAACAATCAGACCGGGTGCATAGAACATGAGGGCACGCGAACTGAGTCGTGTGGAGTTTGCATCAAAACTTCCGTTCCATTCAAAAAGAGCAGTCAGGATGTCAGTGGCTAATACCAGCAATCCAAGAGCGGCCGGCACCATAATAAAGATCAGATGCCGTAAGGATGAAGTAATGGTTTTGCTCATAGAGGAATGATCCTCCTTTGCAACATGAACGGAAAAGGTGGGGAGCAGAACGGTACCCAGAGCTGTAGCAATGATGCCGAGCGGGAAATAAATCATGCGCTCACTATAAAAAAGAGCGGCCGGAGCCCAGGGACCAATCCAGAGTGCCAATAAACGATCAATCAGTACATTAAACTGAGTGACGGCCATGCCGAGGGATGCGGGACCCATAAGCAACAGCATCTTCCTAATGCGCGGATCAGTCCAGTGGCTCGTAAATTTAAACGGGCATCCGAAACGACTGAGTGCCGGAAGCTGGATGGTTACCTGCGCTATGCCGGCGATTACAACCGCCCATGAGAGGGCATAAGCATGTTGAAGTGGTTTATTCCCAATCATGGGAAAAACGCCAAGCATGGTAATGATTAGAATCAGGTTAAGGAGGCAGGGGGCAAAGGCTGATATGGAAAAATGTTTAAAGGAATTGAGTATGGCCATGAAAAGGGCCGCAAGGCAAATAAACAGCACATAGGGAAACATGACCCGTGACAAGGAAAAGGTTGTAATCCACTTTTCTGAAATTCCCGGCATTTTAGTGCCTACGGAAAAAAGCAGTACGCCGATAATAGCAATGGCGGAGAGTAACGCGGCAGTCATAGTGACTACCTTTGATGCCATCTTCCACGCCTCCTGATCACCTTGTTTAGTACGGGTTTCAACAAAAACAGGTATAAAGGCGGCTGAAAGCGCGCCTTCACCGAATAGTCGGCGGAATAGATTAGGTATAGTGAAGGCTACAAAAAAGGCCGAGGCCAGCATTGAGGTGCCGAAATGATAAGCAATGATGATGTCGCGTATCATACCGAGCCCGCGGCTGAGCAGGGTAAAGCTTCCCACCACACCAGCTGCCTGGATTACTTTTCTATCTTTCAAGTAGTCTCCCTCAGTTTTGATTGCCTTAACGAGTCGAAAAATTTAAATATATGGCATTTACAAAGGCAGTTCAAAGCAGAACGGAATACGATTTATGACAGATCCAGGCACAATTTTGATGGGTGATGACGAGGCCATCAAGACTTCTTATAAGCAGATGAATAATCAGCCAGTGGATTGGGACCTTTCCGATAAGGATGTGGGATCATTGCGAAAAATGCAGACAACCCTGGCTAATTCAACGACTATTTCCGGACCCGGAACCTTCATGGGAAAGGCTACCCGCACAATTACTTTTGAGCCGACGCATCTGGAAGGGTGGTGGCTAGATCGTTCCGATCTTCCAGGTTCGCTCCCGATTCGCGTCGGTATTTCCAATGTTTGGACCACCGGTCAGATTGTAAGCAATATTGTGCTGCGCAGCGGTAATCCGCACAACTATGTCCGCATGGTAGAGCATCTGATTTCTCTGCGCATGGGAATGGGGATAGATAATCTGGTGATTAAGCTTGATGCCGGTGACCCTCCACTGTTTGAGCAGGGCAGTTTGGATGTGGTTGAAGCGCTAGATCAGTGTGGGAAGGTGATGCTTGATAAGCCGGTCAACTATGTCACTGTTAAAGAGCCGGTAACGGTTGGAGGAACCTACGGCGACTTTTTAACGCTCGCTCCTCCGGATGATTTAGATAATCCGATTCTGACGGTGGATTGTGCTATTAATTTTAATACAGCAATCGGGCAACAGCGCATCATTTTCCCAGTCTGCGAAGAGCTGACCCGTATGGCATCTGTTGCCCGTACCAATACGTCATATAGCAAGGTGCTTTATTGCGCGACGATTGGTAAGTTGTTCGCCGATGTGCGTAATCTCGGCTACAACAAGAAGAATGTTTCGATCGCCAGCAAGAGCCGTTACATCAACGAACCGCGTCTGCCGCATGATGGTAAGGCGTTAGAAGCCGTTTGGCACCGTGCTGTACTCGATCTGTTGGCTGCCATTGCTCTAATTCCTAATGGTCAGTTTGTTGGCAGGATTAAATCCTATAAGGCTGGACATCGGCTCGACTGCGAAATGGTTAAACAACTGTATCTGAATGAGAAATTGATTCCGCTCGATGAATACAGGATCTGAAAACAAGCATGACGACACTAAGCTCACAAAGAACTCCTGAAGCACTTGGTGTTTTGATAAAAAGTAGAGGTTTCTGATGAAGTCATACCGTAAAGAACTTTGGTTTGAAGCTACTCAGCGTCGTCAGATTATTCATATCACGCCGCAGATAGAAGCGTGTCTACGTGAGTCCGGCATTAAGGAAGGGCTCTGCCTTGTCAATGCGATGCATATTACTGCATCCGTTTTTATCAACGATAATGAAGGTGGGCTACACTCCGATTATGAACGCTGGCTTGAGAAAATTGCACCGGAAAAGCCATATGATCAATATGCCCACAATGGTTTCGAGGATAATGCAGATGCTCATCTGAAGCGCACTATTATGGGTCGCGAAGTTGTGGTAGCGATCACCGATGGCAAACTTGACTTCGGTCCTTGGGAGGCCATCTTTTACTATGAACTCGATGGACTGCGTAAAAAACGGGCTCTTGTTAAAATTATAGGGGAATAGAGTTTTCTCTCTTTTGCCCCGTTAGTTCGGGGTATGGAGCAGGAGTTCGTAAAGTTGACGATAGTAGCTATCTTTATTCATGAGTTCATCATGAGTTCCCTGATCGATGAGCTTTCCGTGGCGCATGACGAGAATCCGATCTGCGTTTCGTATTGTGGAAAGGCGGTGGGCGATAACAATACTTGTTCGATTTTTCATCAACTTAGAGAGCGCATCCTGGATGAGTATTTCTGTAGCGGTATCAACACTTGCCGTGGCTTCATCAAGTACAAACAGTAGCTCCGGGTTTTGTGCGAGTGTGCGTGCCATAACTAGAAGTTGTTTTTGTCCAAGAGAAAGTCCGGCTCCTCGTTCATTCAATTGTGTGTCATAGCCTTCGGGCATGGCTTTAATAAATTTGTGGGCATTGACCGTTTTTGCTGCCCGGATAACATCCATACGGTCAAGACCGGGAGTTTCAAGTGAAATATTGTCGGCAACAGAACCTGTAAAGATGAATGGATCTTGGAATACATAGCCGAGTCGGCGGCGCAAATCATGTGTTCTGAAATTACGCACATCAATTTTGTTAATTGTGACGGATCCTTTCTGGACGTCATAAAAACGCCCTATCAGATTAGTGATGGTACTTTTACCTGCTCCGGTGGCTCCGACAACAGCAAGTACCTGCCCTGGATCAACGTTAAAGGATAGATTTTTAATGACCCAGTTGTTTTCGGTGTAAGCAAAGGATACGTTGTTGAAGGCAATCGGGCCAGCTAGCTGTTCCGGAGATGCTGGAAGTTCAGGATCAGCAATTTTTTCTTCCATGTCTATCAGCTCAAAAACCCGTTCGATGGATGCCATGGCGACCTGGAAAGATCCAGCTTTGTCAGACAGAGATCCCAGCGGGTAGAAAAAACTGCGAACGTAGGCAATAAAGGCAATCAGCTTTCCCAGAGTAATCATGTCGGATCCGTTTAATACTGCAGATCCACCGATTACCAATGTGATGAGAATAGCTAGGATTTGCCCGCTTTCCATCGTTGGGAAATAGAGGCTGAACCAACGGACTTCGTCATAGTGAGCGGAACGCAAATGAGTATTTTTTTCGTCAAAATCTTCTATAGCATTAGATTCTTGATTAAAGATCTGAATGGTGGCCATACCTGTCAGGTCTTCTTGAATGAGCGCATTCAGTTTGGATTGGCGGTCGCGAATATCGCGGTTGGCATTGCGTAGGCGCATATTGATAAAATACATGACGGCGAAGAGAAGCGGAAGTGTGGCGAAAACGGAGAACGAAAGCAAAGGGCTGAACCAGACCATATAGCCCATGATTCCGAACAGCATAAATAGGTCCGCCACTGACCCGACCACTCCTTCTGTAACGAAATGTTGGAGCCGTTCGATATCTGATGAGACACGGGTCATGAGCGTGCCTACTGGGGTTCGATCAAAATAGGCCTGATGCATGCGCAAGGCCTTTGAAAAGACTTCCAACCGAAGATCGTAGATGACTTTCTGTCCAATCCAAGTGGTCAGCATATTTTGGAGGTAGCGAAATCCGTGCCCAATGCCACCTATTACAATGTAAAGGATTCCTAGTCTGTATAGTAGTGCGATTCGTTCTTCTGCCGGTTGCTCTGCTGAAATCAGGCAT
>DATCZD010000138.1:0-4774 GCA_036526075.1 Pontiella sp.
GCATAGACTTTCACTCCTTTAGCGGTCAAATATTTTTCATCAACCAATCGAGCTTCCTGCGCCCTGACATAAAAATGAGGTTGAGCATTCGTGCAGGAAGTAAAGGTTGCTCCCTTTAATACATATTCGTTGCTGGAAACACGCTCCATATGCTCAACGCTCATCAAGACAGGATCAAAATTCAGGAGAGATGGACCGAAATTTCCGGTCTGCGAAATGTAGTTATAATCCAGATAAGATCCCTTCCAGATTACATTATCCCGCTCAAAAAGAATATTACCCTTTATGGTCAGGTTGCCACTCTGCGTATTGGCGGCAATCTGGTCGGCAAAAATTTTAACATTTTCAAACCGCCCAGTCACTCCACCACTGGCAAGTACAACATCATTGGTATACTCTAGGCGTGCGGCAGTCAGATCAAACGGTTCGTCAGGAATCTCTTTCGGCACATCCACATCAAATGCCGCTGAGGCAGAGAAAACCCCCGCCACTACGAAAAAGAGACTGAACCATCTAATCTTCGTCATCTTGATATTCCTTTGTAAAGGGTAACGGTCGGGATCGCGAGACATCTAAAGAACCGGCTTCTTCCGGGCGTTTCAATAAAGCCTTTAACTCAATAATGCGTTCCTTCGCTTCGGGGACTTTCCTGCTCTTTGGGAACTCCTCTATCATCTGCTCAAAACAGATGATGGCGGCTTCCGCCTCCTTGGGAACTTTTACATAAAAATCAGCCCGCTTATACGCACGTTCAGCCATGATTTCATAAAGCTTGTTGCGAAATTGCTTAACCCGATCAATATATTTCGACTCCGGAAATGTGGAAATAAAGACCGTGGATGAAGTTAGAATACGTTCCAGAATTTCTGAATCAGAAGGATATTCCTCTCGCAGCTTTTCTAGGCATCCCAACTGCAACCATGCGGCCTCCTCGGCATATGCACTGTCAGGATAGCGATAGCCCAATACACCGTAAGACATAACCGCCAAATCGTACTCCTTGGCCTCCTGATGACACGTCCCTATCATAAACTGCGCCTCCGGCGCACGATCCCATTGCGGGCCATTCCGAATTACAGTCTCAAAATATTCAATGGCATATTCCGGAGCACGGTAGCCACCAAAAAACCAGCGCATTCGTTTCCGCTCCATAACTTTTACAGCAACCGCATATTGACGCTCCAGCACCGAATCATAGTCCTGCATCCGGCTGGAATAATTATCGATCAGATATTGATAGGCAAAAAATGCAGATTCCCACTGTTCACGCGAAAAGAGCATATCGGCCCGCGCTCGCGCTGCCCACGGAGCCTCCTTACTGTTAGGCCAGCGGCGATGGAGATAGAGCATCCTCCGTTCAGCCGTTTTCAACTGTCCCCGATCCTGAGTCTGCCTAGCGTACGCCCACTGAGATGCAGAATCAGGCTCCCTTTTGTCAAAAAAAGAACGTATTGTTGAGCGTCCTTCATCTTCGACAACATAACGGTCGACTTCCGGCGGAGTACTGCACCCCGAAACCGCAAATCCGGCCAATAACAGCATAGGTATATATCTAAGAAAATACATAATAATCACAGTCTAGACGACCGCCTCGAAATGAGCAATACGAGGAGCCCAGTAAATTAATAACTTTTTGCAAAAACCACGCGGCCGGAACTCGACTTTCCACAGCAAATGCATGCCCCTTCACCACTCTCCGAACGATCAAAGGGAACCGCACGAATCGTCACTGACAACTCATTGTTAATTTTATCTTCGCACTCTGCACCGTCACACCAGTGACTCATAGAAAATCCGCCATGTGCTTCCGGACGCTCCTTGTTCTGCGGGGTAAAAAACTTCACAAATTCATCATAGGAATCAATCTCCACCGTATTTTCAGCACGGTGATCCAAAGCCTTCTGCAACAGGTTCTGTTGGATATCCTCCAGCGTCTGAACAATGGTTTCCACAAATTCATCCTTATCAATACCTTGCCTTTCTCCTGTGTCGCGGCGGGCCATGAATACGGAATTATTGTCCATATCACGAGGTCCAATTTCAGCCCGGATCGGGACCCCCTTTTTAACCCAACCCCAGCCCTTCTCTCCGGCATTGATATCGCGAGCATCGACAATCACTTCAATATCACGCTCATAAAAACGTTTCCCACGAAGCTTTACGGCAATCTCATTACAATATTTCATAATGGCGGCGCGGTCTTCCTCCTTACGGATAATCGGGAGCAGCACCACATGGCTCGGCGCCAGACGCGGTGGCATCACCATGCCGTCATCATCCGCATGCGTCATAATCATTCCGCCGATCAGACGAGTCGAAACACCCCATGATGTTGTCCACGCATGCTCAAGAACTCCTTCTCGGCTCGTGTACTGAATGTTTGAAGCTTTCGCAAAATTCTGCCCCAGAAAATGACTGGTTCCCGCCTGCAGCGCCTTACGATCCTGCATCATCGCTTCAATACAAAGGGTGCTTACCGCCCCAGGAAAACGCTCGCCCGGCGTTTTTTCACCGGTCAGTACCGGCATTGCCATATATTCTTCGGCAAAGATCTTATAGACTTCCAGCATCTTGCGGGTTTCTTCCCATGCTTCCGCTTCAGTCTCATGGGCAGTATGTCCCTCCTGCCAAAGAAATTCAGTGGTGCGCAGGAACATACGGGTACGCATTTCCCAGCGCACGACATTTGCCCATTGGTTCACGAGGATCGGAAGGTCGCGATAGCTCTGCACCCACTTGGCATAGGTTGCGCCGATAATGGTTTCGGAGGTCGGACGAACAATCAGCGGTTCTTCCAGCTCACCCGCCGGAACAAGCCCGCCATCAGGCCCCTCTTCCAAACGGTGATGCGTGACCACCGCGCATTCCTTGGCAAACCCGTCTACATGTTCAGCTTCCTTCTCAAGAAAGCTTTTCGGAATAAACAGTGGGAAATAGGCATTCACATGGCCGGTTTCCTTGAACATTTTATCCAGCCCATTGCGGATATTTTCCCACAAGGCATAGCCCCACGGCTTAATCACCATGCAGCCGCGCACCGCGCTGGTCTCCGCCAGATCCGCAGAACGCACCACCTGCTGGTACCATTCCGGGTAGTTTTCCTCACGAGTCGGCGTAATGGCCGTCTTTTTCTGCTTTGCCATAATTAAATCTCCTTCAAAAATCGAGCGCGCAATCTACAGCCCCACGCCATGGAATTCACGAAAAAAAGAACATTTGCAGCCTGCAAATAAAAAGGACCGCCAGTGGCGGCCCTTTTTGTGTTCCAAATCAAAAACCGTTAACCAACGAGTGCGAGCAGTACACCGGCTGCAACAGCGGACCCGATTACGCCGGCCACATTCGGCCCCATAGCATGCATAAGCAGAAAATTCTGCGGGTTGGCTTCGAGGCCAACTTTATTGGATACACGGGCCGCCATCGGGACAGCGGAAACTCCGGCCGAACCGATCAGCGGGTTAATCTGATCCTTGCTGGCTTTATTCAGCAGCCTGGCCAGCAAAACGCCTGATGCCGTACCGATAACGAAGGCACCAAGACCGAGACCCAGAATACCAATAGTCTCAATATTCAAGAACTTGTCCGCCGCCAGCTTGGAGCCGACCGCCAAACCGAGCATAATAGTCACAATATTAATCAGTGCATTCTGCGCTGTATCGGAAAGACGATCCACGACCGCACATTCCTTCATCAGATTACCGAGCATCAGCATCCCGATCAGTGGCGTGGCTGAAGGCAATAGAGCCAAACAGATGATCAGCACCACCAATGGAAAGATAATCTTTTCCGTCTTGGTCACATGGCGGAGCTGTTTCATTTCAATCGCGCGTTCCGCTTCGGTTGTAAACATCTTCATGATCGGCGGCTGAATAATCGGAACCAGTGCCATGTAAGAATAAGCGGCAACCGCAATCGCCCCCAGCAGGTTCGGTGACAGACGGGACGCCAGGAAAATGGCCGTCGGACCGTCGGCACCGCCAATGATACCAATAGAAGCAGCATCTTGCAGCTCAAAGTTCACTTTCGCCCAAGCCCACCAAGACTCAGGATCAATACAAGCAGTAAGCATAGTCAGCGCCATTGCACCTAGCAGGGCCACAAAAATACCGAACTGAGCAGCAGCCCCCAGCAGAGCCGTTTTCGGGTTAGCCAATAGTGGACCGAAGTCGGTCATCGCCCCTACCCCCATGAAAATGAGTAGCGGAAATACGCCGGACTCAACACCCACCGTGTAGAAATAATAAAGGAAACCGCCTGGTTGCCCAGGAAGCGGACCTGCGGAAATACCAGCCATTGGAATATTGGTTAAAATGGCGCCGAAGCCGATCGGAAGAAGAAGCAAAGGCTCAAAGCCTTTGGCAATGGCCAGATAAATCAGACCAAGCCCCACCAAAATCATCAGAAACTGACCCAAGCCCTGCGGCAGCGAAGCCGGCGCTTCATAGCCTTCAGCTTCTGCGTCTTCAACCTTCTGCGTCAGCTCCGCGATCAGCGCATCATCCACGCCGTACGCCTTATGGATCACCTCCATTGCACCGTGAAAATGCCCAGCGGAAATTTCCGCTTCAACCGTCTTGATCAGCGCCGCCTTATAAGCCGCCTTCTTTTCTTCCTTAGTCTGCGGATTAAAGAAGCGATAGATACCGGTTTCTTTGCCGAGCTTTTTAAAGCCTTCGACAATTGAAATACCGTCCTTATCGCCCTTCTTACTTTCATAGGCCGCCGAGCCGCAACCCTCACCGGCCTGCACCGAGACAGCTCCGCCGACAACAGT
>DATCZD010000139.1:0-8092 GCA_036526075.1 Pontiella sp.
AATGAGAGTGGCCTTGATTGATCCTGTCCTACTCTGTTCACCCAGATGCCGTAGGACATAATCGCGGGAAATCAATACCGATAGAGTGCCAGCCATTAGGAACCCGAATAGAAGATAGGGACTCATGACAACCGTGATAAGCCAGATTTAAATTGAAATATTAATCAAGAGTTCCATTATCCAATCCTTGGAAGCATGCTTATATTTTGTCTTAATAGCCTGAAGTGTTAAATTAATGGAAGCCTAGGCCGTAGCTATTTGTGGAATATTCAAAGACCATCCAGGAAAAGCTGAAAAACCTTCCGGATAAACCGGGATGTTATCTGATGCGTGATCGTGATGGGAAGATTATCTACATCGGCAAGGCGGCTTCTCTTCGTAAACGGGTGCAGAGCTATTTTCGGCAGCACACGAAACGAACGGCGCAACCTAAGATTCGTAGCCTGATCGGTTCGATTGCTGATTTTGATATTGTGATTCTAAATTCGGAGGCCGAGGCCATTCTTACAGAGGGCAAGTTGATCAAGGAGTACCGGCCGCACTACAATACGCTTTGGAAGGATGATAAACGTTTTCAAATGATTCGTGTCGATGTGCAACATCCGTTCCCAATGATCACAAAATGCCGAATCAAAAAGAATGACGGGGCTGTTTATTTTGGACCTTATACATCCGGTATGGATGTTAAGGTCTCTATTGATTTTTTGGAACGTCGGTTTGGTCTTCGCCGTTGTCGTCCGCGTGTGCCCGATAAGGAAACGTATAAACATTGCAGCAATGATATCATTACCAACTGTTCTGCACCGTGTATCGGCAAGGTAGCTCCGGAGGAGTATCGCCATCGAGTGGAAGAGGCATGTGCTTTTCTGCGTGGCGAGCGGATGGAGATGCTGAAAGAACTTCGTGCAGAAATGGAAATGATGGCGTCAGAGAAGCGATTTGAGGAGGCTGCTGCTTTACGGGATATGCTCATCCATTTACATAATGCGGTGAGGGATCGGGCGAAGGTGCGTAAAACGCCGAAGATGAAACAGGATGAGGCGCGATTGGGGTTAAAGGAGTTGCAGAAGAGGCTAGACCTTCCGTCCGAACCCCGAATAATTGAGTGTTTCGATATATCAAATATTTCCGGCACCAGTTCAGTGGCGAGTATGGTTTGTGCGATTGATGGGGTTCCGTGTCCAAATCGCTATCGCCGGTTTCGCATAAAAACGGTAGAAGGGGTGGATGATCCCCGCTCTATAGCCGAAGTGATTAAGCGCCATTATTCTCGCCTGCTTCGAGAAGAAAAATCATTGCCAGACTTAGTGATGGTGGATGGGGGGATAACGCAGTTGCGCGCCGCCAGGATGGAGCTTTTAAGGTTGGGCTTGGATAAACTTCCAATTGTCGGACTTGCTAAACGCTATGAGGAGATTGTCTGGGATTATGAAAATAATTCCGGTAATCTCACATTACCACGCCATTCAGCGGGGTTGGGGGTGGTGACACGCCTTCGTGATGAGGCGCATCGTTTTGCGATTACCTATCACCGTGATCTGCGCCGACAAAGAATCATGGAATCAAAGCTCGATGAGATTCCCGGTATTGGATCCGCTAAAAAGGAGCTATTGCTGAAGCATTTCGGATCAATTGCACGGCTCAGTCGCGCAAGTCTGGAGCAGATTAAAGAGGCTCCCGGTATTGGGAAAAAGACAGCGGAACTAATTCGCAATGAGTTGAATAACAAAAAGTAGGATCTGATGACCGGTCTATATATCCATGTTCCGTTTTGTATTTCACGTTGCCGCTACTGCGATTTTTATAAAGAAACTGCGAAGGAATGGGCGGATAATGGGCGATTTCTAAAAAGTCTGGAGGTTGAGTTGTCCCGGCTTCCGGACACGTTTGTTCCGGATACCATATTTATAGGAGGCGGAACCCCGACCGCGTTGGCACCTGATGAGTATGCCCGCATGCTAGAGTCGATACACCGGCAGATCAATCTTTCAAATGTGAGCGAATTTTCAAGTGAGGCCAATCCGGGCACACTGACGCCAGAAAAGCTTTCGGTAATGAAAGACGGTGGCGTTAACCGGGTATCTATTGGTGTGCAGTCTTTCAATGATCGTGCACTGCAGCTGCTGGGTCGTATTCATTCATCATCAGTAGCGATCGAAGGTTTTTATATGCTTCGGGAAGCCGGATTCGATAATGTGAACATTGATCTGATCCAGAGTATTCCGGGAATGAGTTCGGAAGAGGTGTTGGATGATGCTCGAAAGGTGGTGGAGTTGGGGCCGGAGCACATTTCATTTTACAATCTGATCTATGAGCCCGGAACATCGCTGACGGCCGCTCGTGATGCCGGTAGGGTTGTTCCTCCGGGAGATGAAGAGGAAGCCGATAATTATTTTTTGATTAAGGCCTTCCTGGAAAAGGCTGGATATGATCACTATGAAATATCCAATTTTTCGAAGTCAGGATATCAGTGTTTGCATAATGTACTCTATTGGCAGGGTGGGGAATATTTTGGATGCGGTCCTTCTGCTCATTCACATTGGAGCGGTCGGCGATTCGGTAATCTTTCTGATCTAAAGTTCTATTGCGAACGGATGGAGAACGGAGTGAACCCGTTTGACGAAATTGAAATTTTAGGCTCGGAAGAGAAGGCGCGCGAGACTTTGGTTATGTGGTTACGCATGACGGGTGGGGTCCCTCTGGATGCATTCAAATCAGCAACGGGATATTCAGTTGATGAGCTTTGTGGATCTTCGCTTGCACATCTGACGGAGGAAGGATTGTTGAAGTATGATGGGGAAGTCGTGGCTTTAACACCTGAAGCTCTATTTGTATGTAATGCAGTTTTTAGTGATTTAGTATAAAAAACGGCCATTTAGTCTTGCAAAGCTCTTCGGAATCCTTAGATTCCCTTGCTCCTATTGACGACAGGAAGAATTTTTAAACAGATTACTGAGGTATTTGAGATGGGTAGAGAATGTGCAGTTACAGGTAAGAAGACCATTGTTGGTCGTCGCATTGTCCGCAAGGGTTTGTCGAAGAAAAAAGGCGGTATCGGCCTTCACGTAACCAGCGCTACTAAGCGTACGTTCAAGCCGAACCTGCAGCGCGTTCGTGTTCGTGATGAAAACGGAACCGTTAAGCGTGTTTGGGTTTCCGCTAAGGCTCTGCGTTCAGGCGCTGTTAAAAAAGCCTAAGTTTCTTTCTAAAGGAAATTGCAAAACCGTCCCTGATAAAAGGGGCGGTTTTTTTTATCTGAACATTATGGGCGGCTCATTTGCATGATGGGTGTCCCTAAGAGAAAAACTGTCATTTGGAACAATACAGCCTTGATCCATTAAATTCAGGAATCACTACATAGTATTTTCTAGTGCTACTTGATGTGAAAACAGGGAGGGTTTTGGTCAAGTAGTGTATGACGAGATTTCTCATCAAGACCTTTTTCTGGATCTAATAAGAGAACGTTGGCTCGGAATTTAATCGGAAATCCGTATGGATAAATCAGAGTCTAGGCATAAAAAAACACCTCGCAGTTGGCGAGGTGTTTGTCTTACAGCAAGAAGGGTAGTATTACCAGCTGGCCTTGGTCATGCCCGGGATCTTTCCTTCGGAAGCCATTTCGCGAAGGGTGATGCGGGAGAGGCCAAACTTGCGGTATACCGCATGCGGGCGTCCGGTAACGGAGCAACGGTTCATGATGCGGTTGGGGTTGGAGTCGAGCGGCAGTGAGCGGAGTTTGCGAACAGCAACCACGCGATCAGCTGGATCTGTTTCCGGATTGCTGATGATTTTTTTTAGTTCCTGACGCTTCTCATAGTACTTTGCGGCACATGCAATGCGCTTCTGATTTTTAACAACTTTGCTTTTCTTAGCCATAAAATCTTAGTTCCTTTTGTTGTAAGACCCGTGGATAAAACAGAAATGGTGCAAGGCGCGCAATACAAAAGAGTCAAAAAAACAGGGGGCGATAAGTCAATTTTTGGCACCTATATTTAAGACCCGTCAGCTTTTAGTCTTGAATGCCTTCCCGGTAACCGTATTTTTAAGAGTCTTCTATAAGGAAAAAGCGCTTCAGATGCGTAAGGAGTTTTTAAATGCATAGTGTAAAAGAATTAGGAGCTGCAACGCTCACCTTTGATGGCAAGAGTATAGATCTTCCGGTTTTTGAGGGATCTGAAAAAGAAAAGGCTGTTGATATTCGTACTTTGCGTAAAGAAACAGGAATGATTACTTATGATCCGGGATTTGTGAATACCGGATGCTGTGAAAGTGATATTACTTATATTGATGGTGAAAAAGGAATTTTGCGTTACCGCGGCTATGATATCAATGAGCTGGCTGAAAAGTGCGAGTTTGTGGATGTGGCCTATCTATTAATAAACGGCACGCTTCCTAATGAAGAGCAACATGCAGAGTTTTCTCAGAATCTGAACAATCATTCTTTGATGCATGAAGATATGCGCCATTTCTTTGATGCATATCCGGATCACGCTCATCCGATGGCCACTCTGTCGGCGATGGCGGTTTCGCTTTCTACCTTTTACCCAGAGTTGGAGGACAGTAGTAATGAGGAAAATCTTAACTATAAGGTGACCCGCCTACTTTCTAAAATGCGCACTGCGGCAGCGTTCGCCTATAAGAAGTCAATCGGTCATCCCATAGTTTATCCACGTCATGACCTGAAATATTGCGAAAACTTCCTGAACATGATGTTCTGGACCCCAGTAAACAATTATCAAGTTAATCCGGTAATTGCTAATGCGCTTAATAAACTGTTGATTCTTCATGCGGACCACGAACAAAATTGCTCTGCTTCTGTTGTGAAGATGGTCGGCAGTTCCGGAGCCAATTTGTATGCGTCGATTTCCGCCGGTATCTGTGCTCTTTGGGGTCCGTTGCACGGTGGTGCCAATCAGCATGTGATAGAGATGCTGGAGCGAATTATAAATGAAGACAATGGTGATGTTAAGCGAATCATTGAACGCGCCAAAGACAAGAATGATCCGTTCCGTTTGATGGGGGTTGGCCACCGCGTCTACAAGTCTTATGACCCCCGCGCCAAGGTTGCAAAGCAGATGTGTAAGGATGTGTTGTCCCAGATGGGGGTTGATGATCCGCTCGTTGATCTTGCGCAGGAGCTGGAAGAAGCCGTTCTCGCCGACGATTATTTTGCGGAACGCAGCCTGTATCCGAATATAGACTTTTATACTGGGCTAACTTACCGTGCAATGGGAATTCCTACCAACATGTTTACGGTGATGTTTGCTATTGGACGTATTCCGGGATGGATTGCTCAGTGGCTTGAAATGCGCGATGATCCGCATGCTCGCATTGGTCGTCCGCGTCAGGTCTATACCGGACCATCGCAGCGTTCGATAAACTAGGTGATTGCTATATGAGCAAAGGTAGAATGAAGGACTGTGTCAGGCATGATGCGGTTGAACTGGGCTTTCTTGAGCAAATTTCCAAACGTCTTCCTGAAGATCTTGAGATTCTCCAGGCTTTGGCCGAGTTGTATACAAAAACCGGGCAATATAAGTGTGGGTTGGAAATTGATATCAGACTGAGCCAGCAACTTCCATCGGATGACTTGGTCTGGTACAATCTAGGCTGTTCTTACGCACTAACCAATCAAGCGGATGATGCATTTGAAGCGCTGAGTAAGGCGGTCGAGTTAGGTTACTGCGATTATGAATGGATGAAAAAGGATCAGGATCTAAAAAATCTACATGCAGATCCGCGTTTTGAATCGCTGTTAAGTTGGCTCTATACTTCCTGCTATAAGGATGACAATGAATGCGTGTAGTTGGGTCGGGTATCTTCTAGAATACATCTAAACAAGTTCATCAGTTCCCAGTTCTATTCGTAGTAAATCGATCAGATTTTCAAACTGTAGCCGGTTGCTTTCGCTTAAGTTAATCAGGGCTTCATGAGCTTCAAGAATGATTTGAGCCTTTGAGTTTTCGTCCACAGTCGAAACTGCATCCATCTTTTCAAATTCGATCTCATCATCGGTCATGATGGTAAAGTAGTTTTGAAAGTCCATGCTGATCAGGATTTCATATACATCGTTTTGAGGGCAGAGAACCACAGGTCGTTTTTTATTAATTTGCCATAGATTACGGGAAATAATGGCCAGTAGTCCGAGATTGGTGCTGTCGATAAAGATGGTTTCCCGTAAATCAATAATAACGTCATTAATCTGATTCTCATCAAACAGTTTTCGAATGGTGGCGTTGAATCCCGTGCTGTTTGTATGGCGAATGTTCCCTAGAAGCCTGAATATACAACAGTATTCGTCAATC
This sequence comes from Pontiella sp., assembly GCA_036526075.1. GTDB lineage: Bacteria > Verrucomicrobiota > Kiritimatiellia > Kiritimatiellales > Pontiellaceae > Pontiella. Next base: position 6,306 of record DATCZD010000139.1, read on the forward strand.
GAATAAAGAATTTCATTTTCAGCCATAAGAACAGCTCCTTTTGATGGATACAATGGTTAGGTCGTCTTCCAAGTGGTCTGAGTCGAGGGTGTTCAGGTAGTTTGTTATAGCATTGGAGTTGCTGAGTCCTTTCAGAAAATCAAGTTTGTCCGACAACGCTTCCTGCGGCAGTGCATCCAGAATTCCGTCAGAAAATACAGCTAAGAAAAAGTCCTCTGAGAGTTCCTTTGTAGATACTGAGTATTGAGCATCAGGGAAAAGCCCGATGGCGGTGTTTTCATTCTGCAGCATTTCTAGTGATCCATTCTGCCACAGCATGGTAGGTGGAAACTGTCCGGCACTTACATAGGTCAGCAGATCTGTATCTGTGGAGATCAGTCCGTAAATCAAAGTCAGGTGTTTATCCAAATCCTCATCAATGAGCTGGTTATTCAGCAGGGCCAGCAATTCACTGGGGTTGCATACCGTATCACTGATGCCTTGTTGGTAGCGCTCCAGATGTTTGCGCATAAAAGTTTTTAGATAAATGGTGATCAGGGCAGAAGGAATTCCATGCCCTGAAACATCGGCTGAGTAGAAAGCAAACAGGTTTTTGTTGATCGGAAAATAATCCAGGAAGTCTCCGCTCAGATAATCAGAGGGCATAAAATAGCGTTCGAGAGTAAGGTCATTTATTTCCATGACGGGTGGAGGAAGTAATTTTAATTGCATTTTTCGTCCGGCCGCTTCGTCTTCGTGAATCTGTTCTAGCGTATCAGCAAGGTGTCGGTGATATTCATCATTTTTTCGGATCAGGTCAGCCCGCTCAAAATTTCGTTCAATGATGTGATGCAGAATGGAAATATCCTCGATTGGCTTAAAAATATAATCCCAAGCCCCCAGACGCAAAGCTTCAACGGCCTCGGAAATACTATTGGTTCCTGAAATGATAATGCTAGGTGTATTGGGGCTGGATGAAGTGTGAATATGCTTTAAAACCTCCAGACCGCCCATGATCGGCATGATTAGGTCGATTAGAACCATATCAGGCTTTAACTGTTCAAAAACCTTGATGCCATCGGCCCCGTTGTCCGCTTCGATAACCTCATAACCATAATGCTCTAGAATAGCTCGGAAGTTTTTTCTGACCAGATCTTCATCGTCAATCGTTAGGATTATTGGGGTTTTTTTCTTATTTTCCATATAATCTCCGGAGTTACGGCCTTCGTTGCCGTTCAAATATACTGGCTTTACATGAAAGATGCAAATTGTCAGATATTTATCTGTAGCGGTAATCCTTTTGTAAAAAAGGTGCGACTTCATACCTGTTTCTGGTAAATTTTTCGCTGATTTTTGGAGAGCAAAATGAGTAAAAGTTTACTTTGGGCGTTGGTCCTACTGGTCTTATGCATTGTATCCTTCATCTTTACGGAGGGATCGGTAAATATTTCAATGGGAAATCTGGTTTTTAAAGGAATTCCTACACCTATTGCCATGCTGGGCTACACCTCTTTTGGAATAGCAATCGGAGTTTTATTAAAAAAATGATGTTGGAAAAAATACAGAGCCTTCGGTCCGCCGGTGTGGTGATTGGTGACGAAGTCAATCCGGAAAAAATATCATCCAGCTCCCACATCTATGCAGGGTGTCGCATACTCGGAGCTGAAACTTCAATCGGTCCGGGGTGTGTGATCGGTCGAGAAGCGCCGGTAGTGATCGAAAACTGCCAACTAGGGCGCAACGTAGAGCTGAAGGGTGGGTATTTTTCCGGTGCCGTATTTTTTGATGGGGCCAATATGGGTAGCGGG
>DATCZD010000140.1:0-4001 GCA_036526075.1 Pontiella sp.
GAAGTTGTATATATCACCTATTCAATAGAGTTTATCTCATTTACCGTTATACATTGAGTCCTACATATGGACTGATAGTCATGATAGGTTTCAACAAGCGGATCAACAGCGAAATCGCCGATCTTTAACAATTTGATATTATCATTAAGTGTTGCCAAAAAGCTCTCCACCATTCCGGTCTTATCCATTGGAACAATACTCTTCTTCAGCAAGGACCGTATTTTTGAATATTCCCGTTCATAAACCAGATATCCGGCCTCCGTCATCCGATTTAGCTTATCAGTATTAAACGCATTGAAGAAATACTGTTGAGAAGCAAACGCATAAACCGGGAGTTGGCAATTAAGATTATGTCTGATTTCATCGACATATTCCTCCTGACTGTTTCGTATGCAGCTTGACCCCTTATAGTCCAGTACCCGCACTTTTGAGAGCGCCCCCGTCTCAGCAAAGATCAGATCAACACGGTCGATCTGTCCATGCACTTTAACCGTGCCCAGATCAATAGCGCTCGCCCCCTTAAACTTAAGCTCAAACAGAGCCGGAAAACGATTTTCATCCTCACAGGTATCCACGTCATACCGCACGAAGTTCAGCACCTGCTCCAGAATCTTTTCCTGTTCTGCGATCCACACTGCAGGGTTCCCTAAGGTATATTGCTTTATTCGTCGAAAAGCAACCTCCCGAGCAAAAGCTTCATAATCACTCTTATATTCCCTGTTGAAAACCGCCAAAGGAATGGCTCCGACTCCATCTTTATTTCGTAATTTCCAGCCCGATTCGCCCTTCACGGCCCAGCAACGTGGCACAGCGATTTTAGATTGCCCCAGAGCAATTGCAGTATAGATTTCTCGAAGAATAGAGTGGATCAAAGTACCACGATCGATGGGATCCGGTGTATCATCCGCAACACGCGGCTTCTGTAGGCCAAATACATGTTCCAATAAAAAGATATATCGACATCGTGCTAAAGATTCCAGAGCTGTCGGGGCCAGTTCTTTCTTTTCATCGAACCATGCGGAAATCTTTTCCTTTACCCCTTCAATTTGTCCGCAATATTTTGAGGACTCCCGTTTATTAACCGGAGTGTCTAAGAAGGCCACTCGCTCTGACTCGACCTTAAGCATGGATGTTAGGTGCTCAATTAAAGGGATAGCATCCCCGCAGTCCACAGAAGGCGGCTCAACCGAGCCTCCATTAGTCACCGCCTGAAGCGCTTCATCTGAAGCTCGACATAACGGAAATGGCACAATGGAAAGAAACGATTCTCCCGGCATGGGTTGACGGTCTTCGGGCTTCTTACCCTGTTGTGATAAGCGATGGCGCGAAAATATATTTTCACCACCTAAACGCTGTATTCGCCACTCATCATAAAGGGATAGACATACTTCAGCCTGAGCCGGCCAACCTGCTAAGTTCCAGATTTTTCGGTAATATTCACCCGCGCCTTTCTCTCTGCCTTCCTGGTCAACCGACTGAAATGAACAAATCAGTTGCTCCCTCGCCATACCGATAGCAGATAGAAACATAACCGATTGTTGTTCAAAAAGAACATCTGCCTGCGGCAACGCCATTTTTGGAAGTTTATGCGTCTGCTCTTCAAAACTCCTGCGCAACCAATACCGTTCTTGATCACTAAGTAGAGCATCTTGCTTTGGGACAGCAGGAAATTCTCCTTCATTAAGACCCGCAAAAATAACCAGATCAAACTCCAGACCGACTGCATCATCTGCCTTTAGCACCCAGACCCCCTGTTCATGTCTATCCTGAGGCTGGATCGTAACATCTTCTAGCAATTCTTCTACTAAATCGATCAATTCCGGAAGAGGTAGCAACTGCTCACCGAAATCTTCCAGCGCAGATAAGAGCGTATTTAAAGCCTCTGTATTAAAATGATCTTCAGGAAAAACAATTATCTCCTGAAGCCACGTTAAAACATCTGAACCGGAAACAGTCTTTTCGAAAACCGGCCTTATTCGAGGAACGGAATCTCTTAGATCTTTTAATTTAAGGCGTGGCGAAAGTTTATAAAGAGAAGTAATAACCTCCTCGCGTTCCTCAAATCGGAGAACCGGATTGCGCACTAGGTCGATTAAGCGATCCCGATCAGGGCGCATCGAAAACCCAAGAAATGCAAAACAGGCCTTTACACAAGGCGATGATAAAACAGGACGACCACGCCGAAAATAATACGGTATGCCAAAGCGCCCGAATACATGCGGAATAATGTCCTGCACGGATCCTACATTAGGGACAATTAATGCAATACGATGCGGGTCTATGTTCTGCGTTTCCAGAGTCCAGCAAATGCGCCGTGCAAGATCTTCGATCTCACCATACGCGCCAGCTGATTGAGAGAATCCAATGCGCAACGCTGCATCTTCCTTCTGCAATACATCTGAACTGTCAACCGCCAATGCATCACCCAGATCCTCAGCCCAAACAGCCCACGGTTCTGACATAATTTCAGCATGGATCCGCTGACCTAGCTTATCTGCAGCCACTTCGGCGTGAGCACAAGGCAGAGCAGACTCTATGCACAGCTTAAGCTTTTGATTGAGAGCTGAAATACAGGACTCTTCGAACGGGTTAAACCACCGAACCGACTTAAAGATAACCTGTTTACAATTCCGCAACAGCGGAGGCCAACTGTTTCGGTTTCCCCGAAGCAGTTTCAATAACGCCTGATTTACATCCAACGTATCAGCCAAACCCTCCTGTTTGATGGTTGCCCGCCAAACGCTATAGAGTGTGCCCAGCTGATATAATTTATGTCGACGATGATGATCCAGCATCCAATCAACAATACGGCCTGCTTCATCCGGGAGAAGGGACAATTCCGTGAGCAGCTTATCAAGAACATTAGCCAAAGCATTCGGCGAAAGTTCTCCCAGTGTTCCTTCACCCGAAAAATGGCCGATGGCTGTATCGACAACCTGTCGGCGCATTAACAAGTGCTCCGCCGGCACCATTCGGCGCCCTTTTATTTTTGCATAGGGAAGGCATAAACTTCGAAGACGAGCAAACGTAGTGTGGCCGGATGCATCAACCCAGCCCTTCTCAAAAGCGATCTCTTGCTGACAACGTCGAAGGGCCAGCTCAGTCGGAAAAACAATTAACTCATGCTGGGTCACGATAACGGACATTAGAGGTTTTCAATAAATCGCGCGATACGGATCATCGCTTCCTTGATCTCATCAAATGAGGTCGCATAGGAACAACGGATAAACCCTTCTCCACATTCACCAAAAGCCGTTCCGGGCACACAGGCCACATTCTGTTCATCCAGCAGTTTGAGCGCAAACTCCTTCGAAGATAGCCCGAACCTGGAAATATCAGCAAAAGCATAAAAGGCCCCGTCAGGATAGATACATGGAATGCCGATCTCTTCAAATGAAGCATGAATAAAGTTCCGGCGCTTTTTATATTCGGCCTTCATATAGGCAATATCGGCATCTGCATTTTTAAGTGCTTCAACAGAGGCTTCCTGACTCAGGATCGGAGCACACAGCATCGTATATTGATGAATCTTCATCATGGCTTCCGTTAACTCCGGAGGCGCACAGGTAAAGCCCATACGGAAGCCGGTCATCGCCCACGCCTTTGAGAATCCGTGAAGATAAACCGTACGCTCCTTCATACCTGGAACAGAAATGATACTGTAATGCTCACGATCATACGTCAATTCGTCATAAATCTCATCTGTAAGAACAATCAGATCATATTCAATGGCAAAGGCGGCAATATCCTCAACATCTTTCTTTGATAGCGCAGCACCCGTCGGATTGTTTGGATAGTTAAGCAACAGTACCTTGGTCTTTTCGCTGACATTCGCCTCCAAATCTTCACGGGTAAGGCGAAAACCGTTTTCTTTTTTAGTCTGAATTGCGACCGGAACCCCATAGGCAAACTGAATGAGCGGATTATAGGAGACATAGCTCGGTTCATGATAGAGCACTTCATCCCCCGGTTCGACTAATGCCCGCACTGCCAGGTCCAAT
>DATCZD010000141.1:0-2112 GCA_036526075.1 Pontiella sp.
TTAAAGTCGATTGGAACACGAAATAGCGGTTCTCCATAACGCTCTTTCATGTAGTCTTTATATTGGAGATAGGGTGTCTTCATAGGGAAAGGTAGGATGAATGTCTACCTGTATTCTGTCGACATTGGTATTATCGGTTAAATGATAGACGTTGTCCACGGACGGCGTCCTGCACTTGTCCATTGGAAAATGCAATTTGACCATTTACCAGGGTGGTGACGATAGATGATCTAAAAGTAGTTCCTTCAAATGGGGACCATCCGCATTTGTATTCAATATTATCCTTGGAAACCGTGTGCGGATGCTGAGTATCCACCAATACAAGGTCGGCTTTATAGCCTTCGCGAATAAAGCCTCGGTCTGTTACAGAGAAGATTTTTGCCGGATTATGAGCGATTTTTTCAGGAACTAATTCTAACGGAAGATATTCGAGCAGAGATACAATTGCGCTTTGTATGACCGGAAGTCCCGAGGGAGCTGAACCATACGCGTTCTGTTTTTCTTCCCAAAGGTGCGGTGCATGATCTGTGCCGACGGTGTCAATGCGACCATCAAACAGAGCTTGTCGTAAAGCTTCACGATCTGAAGCCTGTTTAATGGATGGGTTACATTTTATCAGAGCTCCCTTGCTTTCATAATCTTCAGCCGAAAACCAAAGATGATGGGGACAGGCCTCGGCGGTAATCTTTTTGTTTTCAACTTTTCCAGATTGAAATAGCTCGAGTTCTTTAGCTGAGGTCAAATGAAGTACATGAATCTGGGATCCATATTTTTCGGCTAGTTCAACGGCAAGCGCGGTGGATTGATAACAGGCTGCTTCCGAACGGATTTTCCAGTGTTCAGAGAACGGAATATTTTCTCCGTACTTTTCGCGGGCCGCTTTTTCATTTTCGCGGATAGTATTTGTATCCTCACAATGGAGAGAAATCGGCACTTCAACCCTTCCGAAAATATTTTCAAGTTGTTGAGCCCGGTCCACCAACAGGCCTCCGGTAGAAGCTCCCATGAAAAGTTTTACGCCGCAGACATTTTGGGGATCTATCGCAAGTAGTTCCTCAATGTTGTTATTGGAAGCCCCGAGATGGAAGGAGTAGTTGGTTATGCATTTGGCAGAGGCAATAGCAAATTTTTCCTCTAAAATCGCGTTGGTAATAGCTGCTGGTTTGGTATTCGGCATTTCCATGATGGAGGTTACACCTCCGGCTACTGCAGCACGTGTTTCAGAGTGCAGGTCGGCTTTCTGCTCTAATCCAGGATCTCGGCAGTGGACATGACAGTCGATCATACCGGGAAGGAGCGCTTTGCCTTCAGCATCAATAACGGTATCAGCCCTTTGGTTTGTTAGACCGCAATCAATTTTTTCAATTCTTCCATTTTTGATGAAGACATCAGCGGGTTTGATGGAACCTTCATTTACGAGATTTGCGTTAGCGATTAGTATGGTTTGCATAATGTCGGAAAGATTAGGCAATGCCGTCGGGCATTGCAACTACCTCTATGGTGTATTATGCAATGATTAACAGTGCCAACCAAGGAATCAGAATGAAGACAATAAAGATAATCTTATAGATCCCAAAATAACCGTATAAGAAGGCACTGATAAATTCTGGAGAAAGGCCGAACAGTTCCCGGTGAATGCGCTGAATCCACTTTTTTACTATTATGTAGAATACCGTCGATAGAATGAGTAGCCCGAGGTTGATCACGATCATCCACATGAAGAGTTCTTTTAGAAATTAATCATTCATTTCTCAACTCCGACACTCACCTAAGACAGCTTGATTTGAAGTTTGTTAATAAAAAAGGACGGTATAAAGGTCAAATTTTTAAGTGATAAATGCAGAAATATATACCAAATTGGTCTGCTTTGTTTGAGGATATACTAGTATGAACGAATTTTTACAGCCAAGAGTCAGTGATGCAGACGCATTGGATATGTTGAAAAACATGCCGACGGCAGAATTGATGGCGCGTGCAGATGCAATTCGTAAGGGCCGGCATGGTAATAAGACCTATTACGTGCACAGCCACAATCTCAACCCAACCAATCTTTGTGTGGTAAAGTGCAAGCTCTGCTCATTTTGGCGACCGGAAGGGGCGGAGGATGCGTAT
>DATCZD010000142.1:0-6055 GCA_036526075.1 Pontiella sp.
CAATGGGGAAGAGTCTCCGGAAATAAAGGTAAAGTCAGGAAATTAGGTTTATCCCATAAAACCCTTACGTTAATTTACTGCAATTCACTTGACGGGTAATAACCCCATCTTTATACATGATAAAAATCATAAACAATTCAAGGTTTAGGAGTGTAGAAGGATGAAGCTATCAACCAAAGGCCGGTATGCCACGCGCATTCTGCTGTGTATTTCCCGATTGCAGGGTGATCAACCGGTTCCGAAAAAAAGAATTTCCGAGCAGGAAGGGATCTCCACTGACTATATTGAGCAGATTATTGTTCCGCTAAAAAATGCAGGCCTGGTTAACAGTGTTCGCGGACTTCGTGGAGGCTTCCGTCTGGCGAAAGATGCGGCCAAGATTACCGTTTATGATATTTTAGCAGCCTCTGAGGGGGATATTAATCTGGTTGGTTGTCTATCCGAAGGATGCAGTCAATCTGATGTGTGTGTGGTACAGCGAGTCTGGCAGGGAGCCAGTAACGAGCTTCGTGACTATTTTTCAAAGATTACACTTAAAGAACTGCACGATGACTATGTTAGACGTATGGCTGAGCAGCCGATCAACTTCAGCATCTAAAACAGGAGATTAAAATTATGCCTATCTATGATGATATTACAAAAACAGTTGGTAATACCCCATTGGTTAAATTGAACCGCATTTCTAAAGACCTTCCGGCTACGATTGCGGTAAAGATGGAGTCCCGCAATCCACTTAACAGTGTAAAAGATCGTATCGGCGTTGCCATGATTGAAGATGCCGAAGCCAAAGGATTGATTTCTCCCGGTTCCACGCTGATTGAGCCGACCAGTGGCAACACCGGCATTGCACTGGCCTTTACGGCTGCGGCCAAGGGGTATAAATTGATTTTGACCATGCCGGAGAGTATGAGTATTGAGCGCCGTCGTCTGCTTCAGGTATTGGGAGCCGAATTGGTGCTTACGCCTGCAGAAAAGGGTATGCCCGGAGCAATTTCAGCTGCGGAAGAGTTAGTTAAAAAGAATCCTGATGCCATTATGCTTCAGCAGTTTGATAATCCCGCCAATCCGGAAATTCATCGAAAGACGACCGCTGAGGAAATTTGGAAGGACACCGAGGGTCAGGTAGACATTTTTGTGGCTGGTGTTGGTACTGGTGGAACGCTTACCGGAGTAGGTTCTGTTCTGAAGGAAAAGAAGCCATCTGTTAAAGCGGTTGCCGTTGAACCGGCCAACTCACCAGTCATCTCCGGAGGGAAACCGGGTCCTCATAAAATTCAGGGTATCGGTGCTGGATTTATTCCGAATAACCTCAATACGGAAATCATCGATGAAATTATTCAGATCAATGGTGATGAAGCAGGTGCTATGGCACGTCGTCTGGCCAAGGAAGAGGGTATCCTGTGTGGTATCTCGGCTGGCGGTAATGTGCATGCGGCCGTGGAATTAGCAAAAAAACCGGAAAATGCAGGTAAACTGATTGTTACTGTGATCTGTGATACCGGTGAACGGTACCTTTCCACCTGGCTGTTTGAAGACGCCTAAATAATGAATAAGAGGAGGCCGTAGTTGGCTTCTTTTACAACGCCGGAGTCCTGATTTGGGCGCCGGCGTTTTTATTTAGCAGTGGGGACAGGTATGGATATGTTTTAGAGACGGTTTATACTCAATCGGAAGAAATGGATCTCGCCGGTTTGTCTCCTTTATTTTTCCCGGATTTTGACTGGATTGTTCCTTGCTCGAAAGTGGGATTGTACCTTTCGGAATCAGATCAAACTGTTCGGTCTGAACGCCATCAGGGCTGATTTCCATTATTTTCAGTTTAAAATCAGAGTGCTCCGTTGAAATCTCAAGAATATCACCCTGCTGAATAATACCGTGTTGTCGGGCGTAGGCAATCTGCTGCCCATCCGCACCAACTGCAGTGCCGGCAATATCCAGAAGGTATGTTTCAGCAGACGATGAGAGGTAACTGAAACAAAACAGAAGAGTGCAAACGCTGAGCGTGGTTCCAGTTTTCATGACAGCCTCCTTGTTATCCAAGAGGCATCTTGCGTGCCATTTATTAAAACACAAAAGGACATTGCCTAAAAAGGAGATGCTTTTAATGAAAAAGGGCACCCTTACCGGACACCCCTTCTTTCAGTTTATTTATAGTCAGGTCGTTTAGAACTTAACAACCAGGTCGAGCTGGAGCACATCACGATCTGTATTGTTTCGGTCAACGAGGAAGTAGGTGGCGCCAACCGTAGTGTTCTTGGCCAGACCATAGGATACCTTTACCTTATGTCCTTTTCCATCAGGGCCGCCGAAGTCGCCGTCATCAAGGCCGCCATACACCGAGCCCGCTTCTAGGTCGCGATAGTTGTAGTCTAGTTTTGCGCCGGAAACCGGACACGTCGTTCCGATTCCGACCAGCCATGCGGTATCTTCTGCAACACCTGAAAACGTATTGTTGAGGTATTCGCCATATAGCTTAATCGGCAATGCTTCCGTTGTGATATCCGCCTTTACAAAGCCATCAACGATCTCGTAGGGCAGCTCACTGTAATAGTATGCGCCTACACCAGCGGTCAGTTTTACATTCTCTCCCATATCAGCTTCGGCCGCAATTTGGCCTGAGGTGAGGTTATCATCTTCTCCGATGCCTTTATCGTTAAGCATATGGTAAGCCACCGTGGCGGTCAGCGCCAGGCTATCGCAACCGAATTCATATGCGGAAGCGATACCCTCGGGGTTGACATCGGTATCAAAAATAAGGTCGGAGACTGAAACCCAGGGTTGTTTCATTTTGCCGAATGTAGTGCTCAGTCCTTCCATTGAGGTGCAGCCCAGCGTGATATAGGCGAGATCGATCCAAACCGATTTTTCGCTGAATTCATCTTCTAAGGTCTGGTTTGTAGAAGTAGGAGTATCGTCGCTTCCGCTCGCAAGACGAAGTCCAGCCTTCACGTTGTCGGCCACCTTGCCGTAGGCGCCTACGCGGGCGCGGAGACGATGACGGTCCGTAGTCGTGTCATCATCCGTTGCTTTGTATTCATAACGGTAACGTATATCACCCTTGATTTTTACATTTTCTGTCCAGTCGGATTTTTTATTTCCGCTTTCGAGTTCTTCGATACGTTTGCTGAGGGCTTCGAGCTCAGCTTTAAGGTCAGTTGTGTCTGCGGCAAAGGCAGAGTTCGCAGAGATCGCGACGGCGACAGTAAGGCCGATTACAATTTTCTTATTCATTATATTCATCCTCCATTTTGTTGAATTAGGACATTTCTAATTTTTTTAAAAAAAGAGGGATCAGGAAAACCCAGTAATCCCTTTGGATACCGCAAAATGTAAAAACTGAATGTTAGGAGAGTGTGAGGATAGGATTAAATATTAGCAATGGGTAATGCGTTTGTTTTTTCTGAGTCAGAACCAAAAGATGACAAAAAAGCGCTCTCCGAAATGGCGAGTGCTTTTTGAGTATTCGGTAAAAACAGCCGTTTAGTCTTCAAGCCATCGTTTGGGGCGGCCCCATTTTTTTATGGCGGATTTGGTGTGGATCAACCCTAGGAAACGTGGCTTTCCAAGTTCATCATTCCATTCGTTCCGTAGCAGTTCTATTTCCTGCGCTTTTTCCGGCATGCTGGCATAGAGGTTTTTAGATTCCTTTATATCCTCTTTTAAATTGTAGAGTTCCGGGGTTGCTCCTTCGCTTGGAATGACCAATTTAAAATCACCGTGGCGCACGGCATAGCGCTGTTGGTCATATTTGCGCAGATAGATGGTATTGTGCGGAATACCGCTCTTTTCTGCGGTGATGTACGGAATTAGGTTAACGCCGTCCAACGGGCGTTCCGAGTCAATAGAGGCCTGTGTCAGGCCTGCGGCGGTCCCGAAAATATCGAGTGCGCTGACCGGATGTTCATAGATGGTTCCAGCCGGGATTTTTCCAGACCATTGCATGGCAAAGGGCACGCGGAAGCCGCCTTCCCATACATCAGACTTTTCACCTCGCAGAGGGTAGTTGTTTGATGCATTGGCTCCGGAGGGGCCTCCATTGTCGGAGAGGAAAAAGATCAGAGTATCGTCGTTAAGGCCGAGTTCTCTGACTTTGTTGAGTACGCGGCCGATACCCTCGTCCATGACACTGACCATGGCGGCATAGATACGGCGTTTTTCGCTTTTTATATGTTCAAATCGCTTTATATATTCCTCTGGGGCTTCCATCGGAGTGTGCGGTGCATTATAGGAGAGAAATAGAAAAAACGGATTATCTCTATTCTGTTCAATAAACGTAACAGCCTTATCGGAAAACTCATCTGTCAGGTATTGATCGATCTCTACCGGTTCATGATTCTCCATAATCCACGTTTGGTAGCTTTTTTCCTCATCCGTGGTGCTATAGCTATCTTTAATGGTCAGCAGTTCTTGAAAATAGTGCTTTCCTCCGCCGAGGTGGCCGTAGAAATAATCAAAGCCGCGGTTAAGCGGGTGGAGACTTTCGTGGGCGCCTAGATGCCACTTGCCAATAATTCCGGATGTATAGCCCGAAGGTTTAAGCATATCGGCGAAAGTGGATTCTGTCAGAGGCAGGCCCATATTCGGATCATCCGGTTGGTATTGCGGATTGCGGTCAAAACCAAAGCGTTGCTGGTAGCGTCCAGTCATGAATCCGGCCCGACTGGGGCCGCAAACAGAATAAGAGGTGTAACCACTGGTGAACTGAGCACCATTGGCGGCAATAGAGTCAATATTAGGGGTAGGAATCTGTTTGCTGCCATTAAAGCCGACATCGGCATATCCTAAGTCATCTGCCATGATAACAATAATATTAGGGGTTTGCTTTGCAGTTGTTTTAGCCGGTTCTTGAGTTTCTGTTTCGATGATATCCGTTTTGCCTGCAGCAACTGCACTGATTTTATTGGGCGTAGATGTCGAAGTTTTTTCTATCGACCGGTTATTTCCATGCTGGGTGCTGTATCTTGTAAAAATAAAGCCAAATGCTACTAATGCACATACGGTTATGATGGTTGAGATGATTATTTTTCTATTCACTAAAAAAACTCCTTTTTTGTATCATTCAGTACCTATTTTCAATCATCGATAAATAATGTATCCGCAATGATTAATAAAGGACGATTATAAGAATGAAATAAGTCGGATATCGACTTAATTTGGCAGACGGATGCCAGAGAAAAAAAAGCTCCCCATATGGAGAGCTTTTTAACGCGTCGCAACTGAACCTATTTTTCGGCGGCCAGAACCTCGGCAATATTGAGGGCATGATCCTTCATACGGCGGTAATAGTTAAGCATGTCGGTATAAGCCAGGCTGAAGTACGGGGATACCTCTTCCTTCTGCAGGCGTTCGAGATGCTTTTTACGGGAGTCCTTCATGAGTTCGCTGATGGCCGCGCCTTCCGAAGAGGCCCAGGCTAGATGATCGACGCTTTCATTTTTCATGCACTCAGCAATTTTTGCTATGTAAGCGGCAACACGATCATGAAGTTTTAGCAGTCTTTCTTCAGCGATTCCTTCGATAGACATATCGTTCTGTTCGAGTTTTTTCAGCCCCTTCAGTACATTGGTGATGTAGTCGGAAAGGGTTTCATATTCGTCGGCGATACGCATCTGGGAATGAGCTGTAGTGGTCACTTCATGAGGAACTTGTCCGGAGACCATGTTGCTGAGGAAGAGGAAGATTTCCTTCTGTACATTGTCGAGAATCTCTTCGCGCTTGAAAATTTTACCCTCAATTTTTTCGTTGCCGTTACCTTCGATGCAGGCCCTAAGCTGGACCATCATTTTGTCCACGCTTTCCGCCATAAAGTCGAGCTGTCCCTGAGACTGAATAATTCCAAACGCGGGGGTGTCGAGCATGCGTACATCGAGGTAGGTGAGATGATGAGCTTCCTTGGCTTCTTTATCCGGAGCCAGCCAAGTCACAAATTTAGCAAGCAGGCCGACAAACGGGAGAAAGAGAAGTACATTGACCACATTAAAAGTAGTGTGTGTGAGAGCGATGCCTTTGGTGATAACCTGCCCAAATTCAGCTTCATCCATGCTGTTCATATCCA
>DATCZD010000143.1:0-7645 GCA_036526075.1 Pontiella sp.
AGTTGGTGCTCTCGTATGCCATTACCATTCATAAAAGTCAGGGAAGTGAGTATCCCTGTGTTGTAATCCCCATGCATACGCAGCACTTTGTTCTTCTTCAGCGGAGTCTAATTTACACTGCGCTCACCCGCGCCAAGAAACTTGTAATTGTATTAGGAACTAAAAAGGCATTAAGCCTTGCCGTTACCCGTGCCGAATCTCGCGACCGCATTACTACATTAGCAGAGCGATTGAAGGAATATGTGTAGTTTTATTTTCCGATCAGCTTCAGAAACTCATTTCGGGTGGCAGGATCATTGCGAAAGCTACCGAGCATTGCTGAAGTCACCATGCAGGAGTTCTGCTTTTCAACTCCGCGCATCATCATACAGAGGTGCTTGGCTTCAATCACAACTCCGACACCTTCTGCTCCAACTGCATCCATAAGCGTGTTGGCGACCTGATTGGTAAGGCGCTCCTGGATTTGGAGGCGGCGGGCAAATACATCAACCACGCGCGCGAGTTTACTCACTCCTAGAACTTTTCCTTCAGGAATATAGCCAATATGACATTTCCCGTAGAAGGGGAGCATGTGGTGCTCACAAAGACTGTATAGTTCGATGTCCTTGACTATCACCATGTGGTTGTCTTCCACTGTAAACACAGCATTATTAATTACATCTTCCACTTTTTCATGATAACCCCGCGTTAGAAACTCCATAGCTTTAGCGGCCCGTTCAGGGGTGTTAAGCAATCCTTCTCGGGTGGGATCTTCGCCGATTTTTTTCAACAAATCTGTGTATAAATTTTTCATGGGAAACTCCGTTTATCTGACTGCGGGAAAGATTCGGGCTTCCAGAGCATTTGTTCAATACGGAAAAGGGACTATTTTTGGATAATCCGGTGTTGTTCCGGCTTGGTTTGCTACTTTTGTTTCGGCAATATGCGTCTTTTGATTTTTTTAAGGGGAAAGAATATGTCTGAAAGAAGTGGCTTAGGATTATTAGGGGATGCTGAAGATGTAAAAAACCGACCTGGATTAGGCGCGGAACGAGGATTAAGCAACGCGCAACTGATGGCGGATGCGCGCATGGCCCTATCTGGAAATTGGGGTATGGCCGTTCTGGGAAATGTGTTGTATACCCTTTTAATAATGAGTTTTTCCATTTTTGTGGGAGTTGCGGGATTGGTTGTGGGCGTTGCTGGCGGGGCCAGTGGCGCAGATATCGAGCTTGCCGGAGGGATTGTTCAGATCATTGCAAATCTGGGGCAATTGATTATTTATGGCGCTGTTATTGTCGGCTTTATGGGGTTCTTTCTTGGT
This sequence comes from Pontiella sp., assembly GCA_036526075.1. Lineage (GTDB taxonomy): Bacteria > Verrucomicrobiota > Kiritimatiellia > Kiritimatiellales > Pontiellaceae > Pontiella. The sequence goes on from DATCZD010000143.1 coordinate 1,304, forward strand.
ATTGCCCAAGAGGGAGATGCTCGACTTGAGCTGCTTTTTGTCGGCTTTAGGCGCTTCTGGAAATCCTTTGGGGTCTATTTTTTCTATACCCTGTTTGTATACCTCTGGACGTCGCTTTTTATTATTCCGGGGATTATTGCCGCATATCGTTATATGATGGCCTTTTTTATTATTGCTGATGACGAGGATTGCGGCGCACTGGAAGCCATCAGTCGAAGCAAAGCCATGATGGTTGGTAATAAATGGAAGTTTTTCTGCCTGCAGTGGCGGTTTTTGGGCTGGGGAATCCTCTGTGTCATGACCTTTGGTATTGGATTTCTGTGGGTCATTCCCTATATGCAAACCTCGTTTGCCAAGTTTTATGAAGATGTGAAGTGAGTATGAGCGCCGGAAAATTTGAACTGTTAGGCACGGACCCTTCCTGTAAAGCCCGCCGCGGGCGGTATCATACCAAGCACGGCACAGTAGAAACTCCGGTTTTTATGCCGGTCGGAACACAAGCAACTGTGAAATGCATGACCCCTCGTGAAATGCATGAGTTGGATTGCGAGATCCTGTTGGGGAATACCTATCACCTTAACGACCGCCCCGGACCGGATCTGGTGGAACGGATGGGCGGGTTACATGAGTTTATGCAGTGGGATCGGGCAATTTTAACCGACAGTGGCGGATATCAGGTATTCAGTCTGGGAAGCATGAATAAAATCACTGATGAAGGGGTTTCCTTCAAGTCGCATTCCGATGGACGGCAACACTTTATCGGGCCCCGCGAATCAATGGAAATTCAACGCAAGCTCGGCTCTGATATTGCAATGGTTTTTGACGAGTGTCCGCCGTATCCCTGCGAAAAGGATTACGCTTGCAAAGCCGTGCGCAGAACCCTAGATTGGGCGGCTATTTGCAGGGAAGCGTCCCGTGCGGAAGGCCAATTATTCTTTGGTATTGCACAGGGTAGTATTTTTTCCGATTTGCGCGAAGAGTGTGCCAAGGCATTAGTTGATATGGAGTTCGACGGCTATGCGATTGGCGGCGTAAGCGTGGGGGAGCCGGATGAACTGATTCTGCGGGGAGTTGACGATACCGTTGATCATCTTCCGGCGGATAAACCGCGCTACCTGATGGGAGTTGGTGAAATGGCCCAGATGGTGGAGTCGGTGGCTCGCGGAGTCGACATGTTTGATTGCGTAATGCCCACACGACAGGCGCGCAACGGGACGGTTTCGACGCGGCGTGGACGTTACCCTGTAAAAGCAGCTCTGTATAAAGAGGATGCCCGGCCTTTAGAGGAGGGATGTACGTGTTACGCGTGTCAAAATTTTACGCGGGCCTATGTGCGGCACCTGCTCAATGTGGGTGAAATTTTGGGGCTACGGTTGGTGACCATGCATAACCTGCATTGTTACCTGGAATTTATGAAAGATATGAGAAAGTCGATAGAAGAGGGGACATTCGCTGCATTTCGCACAGAGTTTCATGTCAACTATCGAGTGGTGTGTGAAGAACATACGTTAAATGTAAAGGAGAACAACTAGATGAACTTACTGCCATTGACCATTGCTGAGGCTCTTCCGAGTGCTACCGCACCCACGGGATCGCCGTTGCAGTTTCCTATCATGATGGTCATTCTGTTCGCGATCATGTACTTTATGATGATCCGGCCTCAGAAGCGTCGGGAAAAAGAACGTCGGGAAATGATCAACAGTATCAAGAGCGGTGCTCGTGTTATGCTGACTAGCGGAATCATCGGTGAAGTTGTAAATGTAAAAGAAAACACGCTGATTATACGGATCGCGGAAAGCACTAAGATTGAAGTGGTTCGTGCTGCAATTTCTCAAATCCTCGAAAAGGGCGAAGAGATCCCTGCCGAGATTGAATCCAAGTAAGGAAGGTTTACGTAATGGATAAGAATAAACTTTGGAAATGGCTACTACTGGGCATTCTGGTGCTCTGGTCGCTTTCTTTGGTCCTCCCTGTTGATCAGAAAGTTAAGCTGGGCCTCGACCTCAAAGGTGGATCAAGCTTTGTGGTTGAAGTGGATGCTGATGATGTCGCGAAAAAAATGGTGGAGGAGGGCGTCGCCGCTTCGATTGAAGAACTTGCCGAATCCGAACTCAACGAACGCGTTAAACGCGTACAGGAAATCGCGGTTGAGGTGATCCGAAATCGGATTGATGTATTGGGTACTGCCGAACCGGAGATTTATCCGGAAGGTGATAATCGCATTGTAGTTCGTCTACCGGGCGCTGATGCAGATACCCGTGCGGAAGCTAAAGGCCAGATGTCGCGTGATGCGGTGCTGAGCTTCAAACTAGTTCACCTCGAAAGTGATGCCTGGGTAAAAGAATTGTTCGGTTCTGGTCAGATCCCGAAGGGCTTCAAACTTGGTGGCCAGGACGGTGCCGGAGCATTTCTGGTTCGTGATAGGTCAGCCTTGTCTGATGATCAGCTAGACCGTGTTTTCTTTGAACGCCTGAAAAACTTTGGAGGAAAAACCGCTGACTTCATGCTGATGGAAGATCGGGCTAAAGACGGCTCTAAAATCTTTCGACCGGAATTTATCGAACGCCGTAAAAAATTAGGTGGTGACACGGTTAAGGATGCGTTTGTTTCCCGCGACCAGATGGGACTTCCAACAATTTCACTTGAGTTTGATAGCGAAGGAAAAAAACTTTTCGGTCGGGTTACAGATGAAAACAGCCCCAAGGAAGACGGAACGTTTCGTAGCCTAGCAATTATCCTTGATGACAAGCTCTATTCAGCTCCCCGCATCAATGAGGCTATTTACACAGGAAACGCCGAAATCTCCGGTAATTTTTCGATTTCCGAAGCCCGCCGCCTGGTAAATGTACTCAAGGCTGGTGCTCTTCCCGGACGCGTTAAAATTGTGGAGGAACGCACGGTTGCTCCTACCCTCGGGCAGGATTCCATTAACAGTGGTGTTAACGCTCTGATGATCGGCGCTATACTCGTCATTGGCTTTATGGCGTTTTACTATATGGTGCCGGGTATTATAGCCAATCTCTCCCTATTATTCGTGCTGATGCTTCTTCCGGTCGGTATGGTTCTCTCCGCCGGATTCCTCGGTGCACTGACCAACTCGCTGGAAGGTTCCTCCGTTGGACTTCCGACGCTGACGCTTTATGGTATTGCCGGTATTGTTCTAACTATCGGCATGGCGGTGGATGCCAATGTCCTTACCTTCGAACGTATGCGTGAAGAATGGAATGTTGGGAAGTCGATTTCCGGATCAATTAATGCCGGTTATAACAAAGCCTTCAGCACCATTCTTGATGCGAACGTTACTACTCTGCTTACCGCTATGATTCTCTTTTGGCAGGGCTCCGGCCCGATCCGCGGTTTCGCGATCACCCTAAGCGCCGGTATTCTCGTCAGTATGTTTATCGTACTTGTGATTACCCGTCTGTTCTTTAACTCATTGGCTGATCTGAAGTTGCTGAAATCCGTTAAAATGATGTCCATTCCAGGGCTGCAGAATGCCAAATTTAACTTTATTGGTGGCCGGAAGATCGCTGGAATTATTTCATTGGCTCTGATCTTGGGCACCTGGGGGCTGTTCTTCTCAAAAGGCGATGCCAACTTTGGCGTCGATTTTACCGGTGGATCGGTCGTTACCTTTGAATTTGAGGAAAAGCAGGAAATTGAAACCGTTCGCGCCGCATTGGCTGATGCCGGGTTCGCCTCTGCCAATATTGCATATCAATCTGATCTATCCGGAAAAGAGTTCCTTGAGGTAAAAGTCGGAGCTTCCGGTGAAGAAGCAGAGCCTGCACTGACTGCCGTAAAAGGGCTGAACGGTGGATATAAAGATATCAAGAATGACAGTGTGGGATCTCAGGTTGGTCAGGAACTTCAGAAGAAGGGTATTACTGCCATTATCTTTGCACTGATCGGTATCATTATTTACATCTCTATCCGCTTTGAGTTTGCTTTTGCAGTGGGTGCAATTGCGGCTCTGGCACATGATGTATTGATTACAATTGGTATCTACTGTGCATTGGGTCAGGAACTGAGCCTTCCGATCATTGCGGCCCTACTGACTATCGTAGGTTACTCTGTGAATGATACGATTGTTGTGTTTGACCGAATCCGTGAAGATCTTAAGTTGATGCAGGGAAAATCCTACAAGGAAATTGCCAATCTCTCTATCAACCAGACCCTCAGCCGTACTGTACTGACCTCCTTTACCACCTTGCTGACGGTCGTAACACTACTGGTTGTTGGCGGAGGAGCTGTCCGTGACTTTGCCTTGGCTCTGACCATCGGCATCTGTGTCGGCACTTACTCTTCTATCTTTGTAGCGACTCCGGTTGTTCTCTTGTGGCACAAGGAAGAAAAGGTTAAGTAGACTTTCAGTACTTGAAAGACTATCTTCGAAAGCGTTCCTGCAGATGCGCGGGGACGCTTTTTTTCATTATTATTGTTCGAACTTTTTTGTTCGATCTGACTGAGTAAAAACATGAACAAAACAAACCATAGATTGCTTTGTCCGGTTATGAACTTTCTGCTAAGGCGGGTGATCAATCCCGATCATGATCTGGATAGTCATGAAAATCGTACTCGATTGGGAATGCTTGCCGGTTGGACTAGTACCTTGCTGAGCGCACTGCTTTCGGCCGCAAAATTCTGGCTAGGAATTGCTTCCGGCTCTGTTTCGATGATTGCGGATGCCACTAATAATCTGACAGATATGGGTAGTTCGTTGGTAATTGCATTCGGATTCCAATGGTCTCGTAGACCACGGGATGAAGAACATCCCTTTGGCCATGGACGCATTGAGGCCGTCGCAACTTTGGTACTTGCTATCGCACTAATTATCGTTGGATTTGAAGTTACAAAATCCGGCATTGGACGTCTAATCAATCCGAAACCGATTGATGCCCCATTTTGGTTATTAATTGCGACGGGCATTACAGTGCTGGTAAAAATATGGATGGCGGTTTTTGCTCGGCAATTAGCCATGTTGAGTAAGTCGCAGGTCCTGGAGGCCGATGCATGGAATCATGCTTTTGATATTATTTGCACACTGATGGTTGTTGTTGCATTGTTCAGTTCCCGAATGGGATGGGGAGCCGTGGATGGGTGGACGGCTATTGGTGTCGCACTCTTTATTCTATACACAGGCATATCCTACGCACGAGAAGCCATTGACACCCTGTTGGGAAAACGGCCAGATCCATCTGAAGTCCATGCTATTTATAAAACGGTTGTATCCGTTGACGGAGTTGTTGGAGCACATGAAATCATGGTGCATCAATATGGAGATGTGAAGATGGTTTCGTTTCACATTGAAGTCGATGCCAATCTGAGTTTGGTGGACGCGCACGCAATTTCAGAGGCTGCGGAGGCCGCAGTTGAAACAGAGCTTAACTGGAGAGCTGTGGCACACCTTGATCCGATTAATCGATCTCACGTGCTTTTTGACGAGTTTTATGAAGTCCTTCACCGCTATGTTTCGGATGACCCAAGGCTAGTGGATGTGCATGATTTGCGTACAGAAGGAGAAACAGAGCCTTATCGGGTTTCATTTGACCTTGTGACCAATATGGAAATACGACGCGACGAGTATGAGTCGATCTACAAGCAGTGCCTTACTGTTATGTCAGAGGCTTTTTCCAGTCGTGTCAGAGAATTTGAAATTGGCATTGAGGCTGCTGTCGAAAGTGCTCCGATGGACCGGCGTATTTTTTCGGTTTCAGTTGATGAAAATAATCTTGCTGAAGTTGGACTATAATTCTCTAAGTAACACGACCATGCAGAGAAAAAGAGAGGGCGGCATATGCCGAGTAAATTAAGCAGTATAGAGTGGATTAGTGAGCTGATTCCCGAGATTGAAACAAAAAAAAATCAATTTCGTGGATGTGCTGATGAAATTGATGATGAGCTGATTGAGCTTTTTATTGCAGAGATGCGCCGCCTTACCGATGAGTTAAAAAAAGGTCTTACCCAGAATAATGCAGAAGATATTCGTTCTGCTGCGCATTCCATAAAAGGCATGGGAGGTACAATAGGACTTCCGGAAATTTCTGTACTGGCGTTGGAAATTGAAAATTCAGCTAAGGAAACTCGAATTAAAGATGCACTCCCGATGATTAATGCGCTTTCCGAATGGGTAGAAACACTCAGCTGACCTTACTGTAACTACGTAATTCATAACGACCCCGCATATAATCACCTCTTCTAAATGCATGCTTTAGCTTTATATATAATTTAAACTGGATGATGCTAAATGGCTGGTAAGCAGTGGAAAATTCAACAAGTAGATCAACAGGCCGTTTACGCAATTTCAGAGCAAACCGGATTGCCGAAGGCCATTGCCAGTCT
>DATCZD010000144.1:0-8991 GCA_036526075.1 Pontiella sp.
AGTCCACCCTTCTGCATCGGCGTTAAAATCTGAATATCTTCCATCGGGTTAAAGTGGAACTTCTGTGGGATGGATTGCTTAACCATCTTCCCCACGAGCGCCAGCGCCTTTTCCGGATCTTCAACATCAACAAAGTAGCAGTCGCTCATCTCTCCGCTCTCTGGAAACTCTGGCATCTTTCCCTGATTGATTGCATGAGCGTTAGTAATAATGCGACTGGTAGCCGCCTGACGAAAGACTTCATTAAGATGTCCGACGGGAATCGTTTTTGACCGTATAATATCCTGTAACACCCGCCCCGGACCAACCGATGGAAGTTGATCTGAATCTCCAACAATCACAACAGCGGAATGCAACGGGACTGCATCCAACAATTGGGATGCGAGCACCACATCAATCATACTGGATTCATCAATGATCAGCACATCACACTCCAACGGGTTGTCTGCTTTATGAACAAACCCTCCTGTTCCGGGGTTATATTGCAGGAGTCGATGAATCGTCTTCGCTTCCATACCCGTGGTTTCAGACATTCTTTTAGCGGCACGACCGGTTGGGGCACAAAGTTGCACCCGAAGTTTCTTAGCCTTTAATACCATCAACACTGAATTTACCAGTGTAGTCTTGCCGACCCCGGGGCCTCCGGTGATTACCATCACCTTGGATTCTATCGATGTTTTCAATGCATAGCGCTGTGCCGGGGCCAACTCGATACCCGACTTTTTCTGTACCCAGGACAGTGCCTTTTCAAAATTGATCTCAGGACAGGGATGTTCTCCTGATGCTAACGATTTCAATCGTTTGGCCAACTCAACCTCGGAAAAATAGAGTTTCGGAAGGTAAACCAGATCGCGCCCTTGGAAATCGGTCCGTAAAATAAGACGTTGATTTTCTAAAGAGTCGTTCAATGCCCGATCGACGATGTTCAGATCCACCTGCAACAGTTCCGCCGTGCGCGAAAGAAGATCATTACGCACGTAAGCACAATGACCGTTTGCCGTCAGTTCTCCAAGACAGTGTTCCAGTCCAGCCCGTGCCCTCAGATCGGAATCCTTTGAAATTCCTAGCTTCATGGCGATCTGATCTGCAATCAAAAATCCAATCCCGCGGATATCACGCGCAAGGCAATAGGGATCGCGCTGAACCATTTCAATGGCTTTGTCACCATAAATCTTATGGATACGGAACGCCCGCGTGGTACTGATCCCATGACTGAACAGGAATGACATGATCTGCCGTACATTTTTCTGCTCATCCCACGCCTTCTTAATATTATCTTTTCGCTGCTTCCCGATTCCCTCGACCTTCAGCAGCTTTCCGGATGAATTTTCAATAACATCAAAGACATCGCGCCCAAAGGTCTGCACCAGCTTTTTGGCATATCCAGGGCCGATACCTTTCACCAGGTCGGATGCCAGATATTTTTCAATTCCCTCCAGTGTGTCGGGCTTGGACATACGCATTTTATTCGCCTTAAACTGGCGTCCATGGCGCGGATCAGAAAACCATTCTCCATCAGCTGCCATCCATTCACCGGGATTTACAGATGGTACAGTTCCGGTAACGGTCACAAGATCTTTGTGGCCGCGCACCTTTACCCTTAAAACACAGAAGCCGTTTTCCTCGTTTCGGAAAACGACCCGTTCAATCTGACCGTCGAGCTTGTCCATCTAATACTGCTTTTCGTACTCACCCTTGCCGAGTTTCTTGTAGGTCGTGAAGCCAGCGTTTTTGGCTCGATCATGTAGGCCGCTTTCGGAACGTCCCAACTGTGGGGCGGATAACTGGCGTTGGACCTTATTACCACACAAGGCACAAGTCTCTAGAGCTGGCGCGTTGATCGATTCAACCTCTTCGAAGCTCTCTCTGCAATGTTCACAGGACTTTTTCAGATCGACGGCAATATATTCTCGAATGGGCATAATATTATCCTTCCTAACAACACAACAAAATATCGTGTAGCATGAACGTAATGCAAACCCTAAACATGATTGCGCAGACCCAGTTCCCCGGGATGTGGATTAAGATAATACTGCTGTGAAAGATACGGTTCTTTGTATTTCCGGATATAGTGATTCAGGATTGTGATCGGAACAATCAGAGGTACATAACCCCCATGATAGTTTGAAATGACTTCATGCAACTCTTTTTTCTCATCGGTCTCCAGTTGATTCTTGAAATACCCAGCCATATGTTCCAGCACATTTACATGCTTCTTTACCGTTGCCTGCAGTCTGATGGTATCCATCATCAGCGCCTGATATTCCCCCTGAGCAATCGAAAGCTTTTTATCACCAAGATTTGCGACAATCCTCCCCAGCTCCCTATATTTAGGAATACTATGCGACATAAATAGATATTTATGCCGCTCATGAAACTTTACCAGCCCCTTGCGGCTGGAATCAGAATCGAGCATTTCGCGCCAGCGACGATATGTAAAAATCCGCTCAATAAAGTTGTCTCGCAGCACGGGATCATGAAGCCGCCCCTCCTCTTCAACCGGAAGCAGCGGAAAATTCTTCATAAAGGCGGCTGCAAAGAGACCACTGCCCTTCTTGACCGGCATCCCCTTTCCACCTTCCGGAAAAACTTTTACCCGCTCCATACCGCTGCTTGGCGATTTGCTTTTAAAGATAAAGCCGCATAGGTTTTCCTTCTCAAGCTCTTGCATCCGCTTATCACACCAGGTCTGCATCGAGTCCGTCAGATCACGTCGCGTCTTAGTGGTGATTAAACGCGGAGCATCAACATTCCCTTCCAGATGCATGACTTCCCGAGGAACGCCAAGCCCCAGTTCAAACTCGGGGCACACGGGAACAAACTCAACCCATTGAGCAAGCGTGTCTGTTAGATAACGATCATGTTTAGCCTGGCCATCATATCGAACAGGCTCGCCCATGAGACAGGCGCTTACCCCCAAACGGATTTTTTCCATGACGCTCTCTCCCGTTAAGAAAATTCACCAATCAGCTTTATTTCCCGCTCCAGCTTGAACCCGAACTTTTCATTCACAGCGGCAATCATCTTTTCTGTCAGCTGATATACATCCTTTGCCGTGGCCTCCGGCCCTGCAATAATAATATTGGCGTGTTTTTCAAAGAGATGCGCGCCACCAACTCGGAAATCCTTCGCTCCGACTTCTTCCAGAAACCATCCCGCTGCCTGACGGCGTTCAGCGGCTGATGTTGGTTCAAGATTACGAAAAACACTTCCGGCACACGGCATGGTTTTCCAATCAGGATGCTTTGTGCGGCGCAACTGAAGAAGTTCCTCTCGTTCGTCTTGCATATTCTGGATATCAACGGGCTGCAGCTTCAAAACGGCATCAAGGATAATTCCCTTGGTTTTCTTCAAAATCGATGATCGGTATTTAAATTGAAGTTCAGTGGCGTTGATATCCCGAATGGTTCCATTCAGATCCATCAATCGGACTGATTCAACTACATCACCAATCTGTTTCCCAAATGCACCGGCATTGCCGGCAATAGCTCCGCCAACGGTTCCGGGAATCCCGCTGCAAAAGGCAATATCCCCTACTCCCTGTTCAACGCATAGCCGCACAAGATCATCCAGTAACGTATTCCCGGAAACCGTTACACAACATCCGTCGAATCTAACATCCGGACTCTGTTCAGAACAGTACCGAAGAACAATAGCGTCAATGCCGCAATCCGACACCAAAAGATTTGATCCCTGCCCTATCACAATAAAATCAAGATGCTCCTTCGTCAGAAGTTTTGCACTTGATTCAAGCGCATCAGCATCCGGACAATCAATCAACACCGGACAGTTTCCCCCCAGCTGAAAGGTGGTATAATCGCGCATCGGAGCATCTTTAATAATACGCACGGATGTCGGCAGTTTTTTAATTATGGTTTCTTCAAACATAGTTTCTTTTGCAAAAAATTATAGCCATGCTAATCCTCCTTCCCCTAATTTCCAAGCCACCATGACTAAAGAAATCACCAGCGCAGCAAACCCATTCATAAAACAGCTCAAGGCTCTTGCTTCATCAAAAAAGGTTAGACAGGAAACCGACACCTTTATTATTGAAGGTTGGCGGAGCATTAAAACGTTACTGGCGCATGAGAGCCAACGCTATCGCCTGGAACAGTTGATTATCTCTTCAGAATGGGTAAAGGACTCTCGAATTCCAGACTCAATTGAAACCATCCATCTTTCTGATCATTTGTTTGAAAAAATATCTGATGTGCGAAATGCCCAGGGTATTCTAGGTGTTGTACGGTCTCTACCCAATCCATTTAATCCGTCGAAATGTATCGGCAACTATCTGTTGTTGGACAATCTAAGGGATCCCGGCAACCTTGGAACTCTTATTCGCTCTGCTGTGGGAGCCGGCTTTAAAGGCGTCCTGCTTTATGGCGACTGTGTCGAGCCCTTCAATCCCAAAGTTATTCGCTCCACCATGGGCACCTTTGCCTTCTGCAATATCTGGATTGTCGGGAGCGAAGAGATTGAACAAATGATGCAAGCCGGGTATGAACTCTGTGTAACGACCGGGGCTGGCGGTGACAGTCTCTATAAAACCCGTTTTAGCAAAAATAACATATTGGTGATCGGTTCCGAGGCGCATGGTGTATCTGAAAACCTCATGATGCAGGCCACCAAAAAGATTACTATTCCGCTTTCTGAAGAGTGCGAGTCACTTAACGCCGCTATTGCCGGAAGCATCTGCATGTTTGAAATAACCAAAGACCAATCCTGATCCTGTTTAAAAGCAGGTGTTTAGAATTGAAAAGTGGGATTCCCCGCGCGTAAGCCATGCAAGATCAGTATCGGGTACATGTATAAAAAAAGGACTGAAATCGAAGTTTCAGTCCTCAAAATGGTGGGCGATGACGGGCTCGAACCGCCGACCCTCTCGGTGTAAACGAGATGCTCTAGCCAACTGAGCTAATCGCCCCTTTCCCGTAAAGGAGCGCACATAGTAGTCATTCCACTTACCGAGTCAAGGGGTGAAAGAAAAAAAAGTTACACCAACCGATTCGCTAGATTTTCATAAGAATCTTATCCATTGAAAATAAGAAACTTACGACCCGTGTAGTTGAAAAATATTGCAAAGACGATCGCCGTTAGATTTGAAATCGTTGTCTGTACCTCAAAAAAGCGGATTAGTGCGTCGCCGGTCCAGGTGGAGAGGAGAAAGGCCGCAAAGGATACAGCAAAGAATAGTATGATTTCATGATGAACCTTGTGTTTCCCGCCCTTAAAAACAAACAACACATTCAGTGCATAGGCCACAAAGTTCGCAACTATAAAGCTACAGGTTTTTCCGATCCAGAAATTCCGAAGCCGCAGCTGTTCCGAGATAGCCTCAACATCCAGACCCAGCAACCTGACAAAGATATCGTCCGGCGTCAGTGCCGGAAATATGAAAACGGCCACCAGATAAAAAATGGCGATATCGAAGGCAAAGGCCATCCCCCCGCAGAAACCATATTTTAAGAATTGAAGCCCGGGATTATTCTTTTCAAAGAGGATTTTTTTCAAAACATCCATAAAATTAAACTATATCAGCTGGAGGGAATTATCAAATTCCAACTGATTTATTTGCAGGTAAAACACACTTTTTCATCGTCTGAAGCAGACTGAAATGATAGCTTCATAATCGAAGAAGCGGAAAGGAGTAAATCCCTACGAGGTTCGCGCAATAGGCACTTCCTCTTACCCAATGATTACTAAAAGGGAGCTGAACTTTCGGCTCGGTGCCCACACGCCCTTGAATAAGGGAGGGTTCTGGAAACCGGATTGATTTGCGCCCACATCTATCGCCACGGTGATAGAGGTTCGCCTAACAGACGGCCATCGCGGGGTTCCTTTTCGCTCTTCATTTTATCCTTCGAAAAACATCGTTTATTCAAACGGATCCTTTCGAAAGCAATCCCCGGGAAAACTATCCTCCGGACCGTTTAACCGTATAGCCGAGTTGCTTCAGTTCAGAGATCAGCAAGTCGCGGTGATCACCCTGAATTTCAATGGTATGACCTTTTACCGTTCCACCGGTTCCACACTTTTGCTTCAAAGTTTTTGCTAACCCCTTCAGCCCTTCCGGGTGTAACGGAACTCCGGTAATGACCGTCATTCCTTTTCCCTTGCGGCCCTTGGTTTCACGTCCAACCCGGACAACTCCATCTCCCTCAGGAGACCCCGGCTCTTTTTTCTCAGGCTTTATTCGGCCTTTATCAGTTGAAAAAACAATATTGAGATCGTCAAAACTGTTCATCTAAAGCCTTTCTAAACTAAACGAACCCCATCATCTTCAATGGTGATTAACCGTTTTTTATAGAGCGCGCCGATTGCATTTTTATAGGTTTTTTTGCTAACGCCGAATAAGGCGTTGATTTTCTCTGAAGGCGTTTTGCTGGTAATAGGCATAAAACCGCCCTCTTTCTTCAGATAATTCAAAATGGTCTGTGACAGGTCGGTCACTTTTTCATATCCGGGTTTCTGGAGAATCAGATCGATACGACCATCCGGACGAACATTCTTAATATAACCCTTTAACTTCTGGCCGCGGCTCAGTGCCTGAAAGACATCGTTAAAAAAGATCATGCCCCAACGTTCATCATTGATGATGCACTTGTATCCGAGGTCCGATTTCTGCCAGACCATTAGATCAACCTCTTCGCCGTTTTTATAAAACCGGCGCGATGTTAAATATTTATCCAACTTTGAGGAGCCGACAATACGGCCGCTGGCCTTATCATAATAAAGGTAAACCAGATAGGACTCACCTTTGCGCATCTTTACACGCTGCTCTCTAAACGGAACAAACAGGTCTTTTGAAAGTCCCCAATCAAGAAACGCCCCTATCGTTGTAGTATCCGTACAGCGAAGCAGAGCAAAATCCCCGACCTGTGCCTTCGGCTTATCCGTAGTGGCGGTCAGGCGGTCTTCTGAATCCAGAAAAACAAAAACATCGACCTTATCCCCAACCTTCCAGGCTTTGGAGACATAACGCTTCGGCATCAGAATTTCACCAAGTTGCAGGCCGTCAAACAGCAACCCGAAATCTGACTGGCGCGACACCTCCAGTTGATTAATTTTTCCAACCTCAACCATTCTTCGGTCTCCGCGGTTGAGGACGGCGGCTTTTAACTTTAGGAGGACGCTTATTGTGTCCCGTATGTTTAGCCTTTCCATTAGCACCAACCGTTAATTTGCCCCGTTCCTGACGCACTTTTGGTCCCGGCTTGGCATCTGCTCCCGTGGCGTTTTTCGACTTCTCACAATGCAGGGAGTGCTTAAGATCCACAGGGATTTCAATTCGGATTAATTTTTCAATTGCCCGCAGATAGTCACGTTCAGGCGCACTGCAGAATGAAATAGCATCCCCGTCTGCACCTGCACGGGCTGTGCGTCCGATCCGGTGAACATATGTTTCCGGCTCCACCGGTATATCATAATTGATGACATGAGAGATTTCCTTCACATCAATCCCGCGTGCGGCAATATCCGTCGCCACCAGAGCACGCAGTTTTCCGGACTTAAAGTCCGCCAGAGCCTGTGTGCGGGCCGTCTGACTTTTATTACCATGAATTGCCGCCGCCGAAATACCAACGCCCTCCAGCTTGCGGGCCACCTTGTTGGCGACATGCTTCATCTGCGTAAAAATAATTACCTTATCCAGTTTCTTACTGGCCATCACCTGCAGGATCAACTCGTCTTTATTTTTCTTATCAACAAACATCACCTTCTGCTGAATACGTTCAACCGCCGGCTTTTCCGGTTCAATCGAAACCTGTGCGGGATCAGTAACAAGTGATTGCGCGAGTTGCTTTACTTTCGGCTCCATCGTAGCAGAGAAAAAGAGTGACTGGCGCTTAGCTGGAAGCTTTTTAATTATCTTCTTAATGTCGTGAATAAAGCCCATATCAAGCATGCGATCCGCTTCGTCGAGGACGAAGATTTCAACACCTGACAGATCAATATGGCCCTGGTTCATCAGATCTAAAAGACGACCAGGCGTGGCAACAAGCACATGCACACCATGCTTTACGGCCTTAATCTGAGGATTTTGCCCCACCCCACCAAAAATCACGGTATATTTAGTACGGGTGTGCTTCCCGTATTTCTCAACACTTTCACCAATCTGCGCCGCCAGCTCGCGTGTCGGAGCAAGAACCAGCACAAGCGGTTTCCCGGGAACCGGACGTTTTTTATTCTTCGTCAGATACTGTAGGATCGGCAGCGTAAAGGCTGCTGTTTTTCCGGTTCCGGTTTGAGCGCAGCCGATCATATCGCGCCCTTCCAGCAAAGGAGGAATTGCCTGTTCCTGAATGGGTGACGGAGTGTGATACTCCGCTTCTGACACTGCACGGCCGATTTCCGGCAACAATGCATTAAATACGCCCTTAAGGTCGTTTTCGTTCTTCATCTGTTTTTCCAATTCCGGCGAATGATTTATTTCCTACTCGCCGCCGGTGGAGTGAAGAAAGAGAAAGTTCCCGATTGGAACTCCCTGAAAAGAAGGTGGTTCTATAGACGCCTCTACAGACTGTCAAGGTATTAAGGCATAACGTAGGTGCTCGCTTTTTTCGCTCATCGTTTTAAGAAGCAAAACTATTGAGCTATAAAACCGGAAAAAAGATGACGAATTCGCCTTGCCAAGCCAAAAGGCTTTAACTATCTTCTGCACCTCTTTTCAACAAAAGGCTGAGTAGCTCAGTTGGTCAGAGCAGCGGAATCATAATCCGCGTGTCGGGGGTTCAAGTCCCTCCTCAGCCACCACTCTTAAATCCCTAATTATTAATTGGTTAGGGATTTTTTATTGCCTAGAATGAATAGGTTTATCAACTGCGTTATAGGCGAAAAACCTCGAAAAAATTCACCTCGGACAAAAGTTTCGATCACTCAAAGTGACGTGCCCCCATTGACTGGACCACTTGAGTTACTAGAATACGTTTTTTTTAATTGGTTTCCTTCGGTTTAGTCGCCGCAAAGTGAATGTTATAGAATAGATTTTCGATT
>DATCZD010000145.1:0-2801 GCA_036526075.1 Pontiella sp.
CTTCCGCCTTTTGCTGCTGCTCAACCATAGCGCGAATATCAATAGAAGGTTGCTCCGCGATTGTCTCCGAAATCTCCGGTTTTAGCCTACGTTGAGTACGTTTTCGAGCCGGCTTCCGAGTTGGGTCCTCTTTTGAGAACATTTCTTCAACCGGCGGCGTTTCCACCTTAAACGCCTTAATCTTTTTCCAGGCAAACTTACAGAGTTCTACAAACTGAAGGTCAAGCATGCGGACAATGGCAATTGCGAGACCAACAAAAAAACCGATACCTGCACCGGGGTGACCAAACCACCGACCAAATGAACGTTGGGCCAGCATCTCCCCCATTAGTCCGCCGGGACTCCCGATATTCAGGCGTGTGACTGCACTCAACCAAAACTGTTCATTCATGTCTACAAGACCGGACAGACAAAACAGGCCCAAAACAAACCAAAGCAGACGGGGATAAACCTTATGGGCCGACCAAAAAACAGAAGAAATCCCGATCCAGATAATACAGAATGGAATGGTAAAGCCCGCAACACCGAAGTACATGAAAGCACCATAGGCTGTGATTGCTCCGAACGGACCAATCCAGTTATGCGAACCAGGATTGTTATTGAAATGACCAATATCATCTGGGTTGTAAGATAAAACGCCTAAAAGAAGCATTAATCCCACTGTCCCAATTAATATCCCGATAATCTCGCGCCAACCCGACCGGACGGGTTCTTCTGTTTTCGTTTTTGCCATCTGGGGAATATAACGAAACCTCTACTGATAAATCAACAACAGGAACCTCTTATACGTAAGATTGAACCTCGGAACATTCTCTGATTATAGCCATTAAATACATCCCGATATTCCCATTGTTTTTTAATGTGGCGTCAAAAAAATGCACCGCATTTAAACATTCACGATAAAAAAAACAGCCTCAACTACGCGATTATTCCCAACTCAACCTGGATCGATAGTAGGCTAATTCCGCAATAGAGGCCTTGATGTCAAACAGCGCATCATGGGCATTGGCTTTATCAATTATTCCGCCGGGAAAATATTGATTAAGCAACGCAACATCTTCTTTATCAAACGGCTTCTGCCCAGCCCAATCCATCCACTGAACCTTAAGTGTGGATACATCCAGCAAGCGGTAGTGCAACCGGCTCATAAACAGGGGAAGAAAGCGGCGCATCAGAAACCAATCATTATGAACGCTATTCCCTGCCAAAATCGGACGTTCAGCAACATTATCTAGCGGTGTGGCACAATATTGATCCAATAGTGAAACAATTTTTTGATCCGCCTCTTCTATGGTTACAGCATTTTCAGACCGGCTCTGCTTAACTAGCTCAGGGAGGTTTTCTTCAACCCAGGGACTAATCTGCTCGCCCTCGTTCAATTTAATACAGAGATTTAGATCCGCTTCGGGAGGATGAAGTCGTTTTAATTCATGGTCGGTAGCAATAACCGCCAGTTGCAAAAGACGAGCCTGCTCCAACTCTAAAGAGGTAAACTCAGCGTCAAACCAGATATAGGCGGATGTTTTTTTCAGATCCTTTTCATTCATGCACTAGAGTGAACCACAGATGGACACCGGTTGACACGGATAAAAAAAGAGGACGGGATATTCCCGTCCTCACCAAAACCACACCAGAGATAATCTACTCCTCTTATCTAATCAGGTTATAGGTATCGAGAGCGATAACCAGCTCTTCATTGGTGTGTATCTTTAGAGCCATGACCTTGGAGTCATCCGTGGAGATCAAAGTTTCGTTGGCTTCATTGCGCGTTTTATCTACGTGCAACCCCAGGTAGGTAAAATTTTCGAGGATACGGTTACGTAGAAGCGGATTATTTTCGCCAACCCCAGCCGTAAAGACAATGCCATCCACACCATTCATGACCGCTACATACGATCCGATAAATTTCTGTATGCTATAGCAGAACATTTCAATGGCCAGCTGACATCCCTCATCTCCCGCTTCTGCTCCCTGCACATTGTCGCGCATATCGCTCTTGCCGGAAATAGCCAGCAGCCCCCCCTGCTTATTCATCATAGTACTGACCTGCCCGGGAGTTAGCTCCTGCGACTCCATAATATGCAACGGGACATACGGATCAAGCGTACCGGAACGGGTTCCCATGATAATGCCGTCCAACGGCGTGAAGCCCATAGTAGTATCTACAGAAACACCATCCTTAAAGGCCGCCAGAGAACCTCCATTACCCAGATGGCAGGTGATCAGCTTTAGATCTTTCAGCGGCCGGCCCAATTCATCGGCCGCCTTTTGAGCAACATAGCCGTGAGAAGTTCCGTGGAAGCCATATTTGCGAATCTTGTAGTTGGTATACTGGGCAAGCGGAAGCGCATACATGTACGCCTTTTTCGGCATAGACTGATGGATCGCTGTATCAAATACCGCCACCTGAGGAATGTCTGGAAGCAAGGATTGAATTGCCTTAATGCCCATAAGGTTCGGAGGATTATGTAGCGGAGCCAGCATAGAATTATGCTCAATCGCCTTGATAACGTCATGATTAACAACAACGGACTCAGTAAAATCCTCTCCACCATGAACCACGCGATGTCCAACGCCGCTCAATTCCTCCAAACTCCCAAGAACACCCACCTCAGGATTCGTCAACAGTTTAAGAATTTCATCAATAGCTGCTTTGTGACTCGGAAGATCAACAAACTTTTTCTCTTTGTCGACATCCTCCGGGCGCTCATAAGCTACCGTAGAACCAGCAATCCCAATACGATCAGCCTGACCCTCACACATGGCATGAAATTGATGGTCGGACAAACTGACAGTGTAGA
>DATCZD010000146.1:0-10377 GCA_036526075.1 Pontiella sp.
TATAAAGATGAAGGCAAGCGGCTATTCGCAGTGATAGCAGCTGAACTGAATATCTCAAAAAAACAGGCCCAGGCTGCCATAGACGCCAAACAAGTCTTAGTTAACGGCAAACGCGTCTGGATACGGCGTCATGAGGTCAAAGAAGATGATCGCATTGAAATTCTGATTGAAGAGCAGAAAAAGCCGGAAGCTAAACGCATCAGCATTATTTGGCAGGATGAGGACTATCTTATCGTCAATAAGCCCCCCTACCAACTCACCAATGCATCCGAAAACAGCATTGAAGCCAAACTGCAGAAACAGGAGAAGAATAAAAATATCTGTGCAGTTCATCGGCTCGACAAAGAAACTTCCGGGTGCGTTATTTTTGCCAAAAGTGCTAAGGCTAAAGAAACGATGATCCCGATGTTCAAGGGGCGCGATATTATGAAGATTTACCGTGCGATCACGATTGGAAAGGTACCTAAAAACTGGACCGAAATCCGCACCGACATTGAAGGCTATATGTCAACCACCCTACTAAAAACACTCGATTCCAGCAAACATGCCAGCTATCTGGAGCTCCGCATCGAAACCGGTCGAACCCACCAGATCCGCCGTCATTTGGCCGACAAGCGCTACCCAGTTATGGGCGATAAAAAGTATGCCGGCACCGGAAATGAGTTTTCTCTGGAGCAGCCACGCCAAATGTTGCATGCCTACCGCCTGATATTCCCGCACCCAAAAACCGGAAAAACCATCCGCGCAACCGCGCCACTGCCCAGCGACTTTAATAAATGTTTAGCACAACTTAAACTGCGCTAATGCCCCAACGCCCTTAAATGGGTTGCTTATCGTTATTTCCGTTTAATTTGAGGAAGCAGACATCTTCAGCACCCCTATCCGACGCGACTCATCGTAAAAAAACCAGGAACAACTTCCTCTTGGACCCCGAAAATTAACGTAAGCAATTGGATACGTCTCCTGATTCAAGTATCATCCGGAGTTCAAACAACCCGTGTATTATTATTCGAGTAGGACGTCATTGCATCTATGTACGTTACCGCCACATCACAATGATAACAGCCTACAATGGACGTGAGCTTGAGGCGCGCCCCTGTAGCAGGTTCAACTCGATTAAATCATCTTACGCAGAGCCTTTGCGAAAGGGGAGTTGAACAAAATGATTTCATGCAAAGATGCCAAAAAACGCTACGTATCTCCATTCCATAAGGCTTCACTCAACGCTACCAACCTAACTCAATATGCCCGAACGTCGTTCTTTTCCATGAAGTTGATAAAGGAGCGGTTGGCTACACGGTGTCCTCCGGGGGTCGGATAGTTTCCACTGAAATACCAATCGCCCTTGTGATCCGGACAGGCCTCATGAAGCCCTTCGATACTTTGAAATATAATCTGCACTTCTGCCTTCATTCCCTCGGGCGTTAAAAGACGAGCAATCTCATCTGAAACCTGATCAACTGTGAATGGCTCAAATAAACGGGCTACCTGGTTCTGAGCCTGGTGTCTCGGTTTTTTCTCATCCGCTTTGCAGGCGGCGTAGATCTCATCGAGAATATATTCCTGACCAGTTTTCCGTAACAGCTCAACCCCCGCTTCAAAGGCCACAAAATCCTTCATCTTAGACATATCAATGCCGTAACAGTCGGGGAATCGAATTTGCGGAGCCGATGAAACAATCACAACTTTCTTCATATCCAGCCGATCGAGAATACGGAGGATACTCGTCCTTAAAGTTGTTCCGCGAACAATCGAGTCGTCCAGAATCACAAGTGTATCGGTCGGCTTAACAATGCCATAGGTCGTATCATATACCTGTGCCACCAAATCCTCACGGTCCGCATCCGCCGTAATGAACGTGCGCAACTTTGCATCCTTGGTCATCAGCTTTTCTACCCGCGGTTGGAAAGAAAGCATTTCATCAATCCGCTGGGCAGTTAGACGGGGCTCTTTCAAAAGGTGATATTTCATGCGTTCGCCAACATGTTCCTTCACCCCTTCAACTAAACCAAGAAATGCCGTTTCTGCCGTATTCGGGATATAGGAGAATACTGTATTTTCGAGATCGTAGTCCACTGCCTCCAATACCGGCTTAACAAGAGATCGACCCAGGTTTTTGCGTTCCTGATAAATGTCCTTATCGGTTCCTCTAGAAAAATAGATCCGCTCAAAAGAACACGGAGTTTTTTGCGTAGACTCATTTACCTCCGACATAACCACTTCACCGGAACGCTTCACCACCAATGCATGCCCTGGCTCGATTTCCCGCACGGAGTCTACAGGAACATTCAACGCGGTCTGGATTTGGGGGCGCTCCGAAGCAATGACCACAATTTCTTCATCACTATAATAAAACGCAGGCCTGATTCCTGACGGGTCCCGCAATGCAAACAGATCGCCGTGGCCGATCATACCGCACATTACATATCCACCATCAAAAGAACGGGTGGCTTTCTTCAGAACCCGAACAATATCCAGTTCCCGAATAATCCGCTCTGTGATCTCCACACGGGAAACACCCTCTTTCCGGAATTTCCGGAATAGAAAATCATTAGCCTCATCGAGAAAGTGCCCGATTTTTTCCAACACAAGAACGGTATCTGTTTTATTTCGCGGATGCTGCCCCAACTCTACTAACATATCGAAGAGGTCGTCATTGTTAGTCAGGTTAAAGTTTCCGGCCAGCACCAGATTGCGAGGCCTCCAGTTGCTCTGACGCAAAAACGGATGACAAAAAGATTCGCCAGCGGCACCATGGGTTCCATAGCGCAAATGTCCGAGCAGGATTTCCCCAGCAAACAACACATTATTTTTAACCCATGCCCCATCATTCATTTTTTCGGGATGCTTTTCTCTGGCATCGGCAAACGATTTAACCATGCGATTGCGTACATGCATGATCGGGTCTTTATCTGCTGAACGGGTGCGGGATATATACGAAGAGCCCGCCGGCATATCAAGTTTGATAGATGCGGCTCCGGCACCATCCTGACCCCGGTTATGTTGCTTCTCCATCAGGAGAGAAAGTTTATTCACCGCGTACATCGGAGTTCCATACTTCTCGATGTAATAATCCAAAGGCTTTAATAGCCGCACTGCGGCAATACCGCACTCATGGCCGATCCAATCGCTCATAACACACCGTCCTCTGGTTATGTTTAGGTACTTGTTAGAAAGTCCGCACCGTGCCTTAGAATTGCAAATCGGTCAAGCTCCGCATACGCTTTTCCACCCATCTCAAAATTGGCGTTGCCTCCCCTCCTACAAAACGCCATATTTCTGGCGATTTTGAACGCATTTAGAACTGAGAAGTCTGATATCACAATCTTTGAACAAGGAGCCTTTTAAATGTTTATGTATTTTGACCCCATGTATCTTTTCTTCATGATTCCGGCCCTCATTCTGGCAGGAATCGCCTCCGCGAAAACTAAAGGAACCTTTAATAAATATAACAAAAGGGCCGCCAGCTCACACATGACCGGCGCACAGGCCGCTCGGCGGATGCTGGATATAAATGGATTAAATGATGTGCAGATTCACCGCGTGCGCGGCTTTCTTTCAGATCACTACAATCCCATGAATCGGACGTTAAACCTTTCTCCGGATGTACATGATTCCCAATCCCTTTCCGCCATCGGCGTAGCCTGTCACGAAGCGGGTCATGCTCTTCAGCACGCACAAGGCTACGTCCCCCTGAAGTTCCGGAGCGCCATGGTTCCAATTACCCAGTTCAGTTCATATGGATCCTATATTTTCATCATGCTGGGCGTCTTTATGCAGAGTATGATTATGGCTAAATTCGGCGTAGCCCTTTTCTCCATCGGCTTTTTGTTTGCCCTGATCACACTGCCAGTCGAATGGGATGCTTCTGCTAGAGCCAAACGACAGATGGTTACGGACGGAATTGTTCTTCCATCAGAAGCTCAGGATGCAGGAAAGGTGCTTGATGCAGCGTTTCTGACCTATGTGGCATCTGCTGTTTCTGCTTTGCTAACCCTGCTCTACTATATGATGAGGCTCGGCCTTCTAGGCGGACGAGATGACTAATCTGCTAGTCCAACTGAAAAGATGACCTTTTATGAAAGAATTTACCAAAAAAGATCTGATCAACTTTCTTCCAAAATTCGATACGTTTGTTGGAATTGATTCCGATGGCTGTGTGTTCGACACCATGGAAATCAAACAGAAAGATTTCTTCCATCCGGCCATTATCCATCATTGGAATCTTGAGTCTATTGAGCCACAGGTCCGTATGGCAGCTGAGTTCACCTATCTTTACTCCACCTTCCGCGGGCTTAACCGTTTTCTCGGGCTTTGTAAAACCCTTGAACTGCTCAACGACTGGTCAGAAGCATCTGATCACGCCGCTCTCCCCGACCCGACCGATCTTCGTGTCTACTGTGACTCTGGCCTTCCGCTCAGCAATGCCACCCTTAAGTCTGAAGCAGAACGAACCGGAAGTGTTATTCTCGCTGAGGCCTATGCGTGGAGCACTAAACTGAATGACGATATTGACAGATACATGCCCGATCCTCCCCCCTTCCAGGGAGTTGAATCAGCCTTGCAACGGATTTCGACAAACTCCGATGCCATCGTAATTTCCCAGACTCAGGCCGTCGCTCTACTTAAAGACTGGTATCGCGATGATCTGGCAAAATATGTATCCGTCATTGCCGGGCCTGAACTCGGGAGCAAGGTAGACCATTTTACCATGTCGGCCGTCAACCGATATCCAGCGAAGGCTATCCTTATGATGGGCGATGCTCCCGGTGACATGGCCACAGCCCAGACTATCGGATGTAATTTTTTTCCGATCAATCCCGGGCATGAAGTTGAAAGCTGGCAGCGCTTTATGGAAGAAGGATATGAACAGTTTCTAGATGGTGGATTTTCAGAGGAATATCAACAGAAGCTCATAAACGAGTTTAAAGCGCTCCTCCCCACAACCCCTCCGTGGAAGTAGGCACTTCAATTAATCACATAAGGGTGCTAAATCGACAGAAGCACAAAAGTGACTAATCCTATGAAAAGACAATAGATGCCAAAGCGCCAGAACCGACCGCGTTGCAGCAGGGATACCAGCCACTTTATCGAGAAATAGCCGACCACAGCTGAAACGACAAAGCCTATGACCAACTCCAACCCGGAATTACCGGAAGTGTTGCCGTTATGAAAAAGGTCTACCAATGCGAGCAGGCTGACACCGGCGAGTAAAGGGGCCGACATGAGGAAGGAATATTCCGCAGCCTCTTTCGGTTCAATCCCCAAAAAACGCGAAACCCCAATGGTAGAACCGGAACGGCTGACACCTGGAATCATAGCTACAGACTGAGCAAGTCCGATAATTATTCCGGACATCCAGCTTACCTGTTTGCTTCCAGGCTTGGCAAAATGGCTGGCAATCAGAAAAACACCGGTTACCATCAGCGTGCAGGAAACAAAACGCGGGCATGAAAAGGCCTCTTCCAACTGGTCCTTGGCTGTAAAGCCGACAACAATGGCAGGAATACAGCCAAGCAGAACCAGAAGAACAAAACGGATGGCACTTTTTTCTCCCCGAAAAAAACCTACAACAATCTGCAACAGGTGTTTCCAGTAAAAAGCCAAAATGGAAACCAGCGTTCCGGAATGTAATACAATTTCAAGTGTTGCGCCTGTAGTCGCGTCCAGTCCGAGAAAATGCTTTGACAGCACCAAATGGCCAGAACTGCTAACCGGAAGAAATTCCGAGACCCCTTGAATAACAGCAAGAATAATGACTTTAAACAGATTTTCCATGTAATCCCCAAAAGAGCCAGAACCATACGCACCGCTCTAAAGAGAATCAAATGGAAAGCCGCCTGTTCATCAACTAATACTCAGCGCCATCATCCTTATATTTTTCTCAAAATAATCATCCACCACCTCATTCAACCAAAAGAAAGGTGGTAGATAGTAAAAAAGGCGAACCCTTCCATGGTTTCGAGATGTCCAACGGTTGCCGGGCAACCGCAGTTCCAAGAGCCTACTTACATATTTACGTGTTTTGTTTTTGCACGGTCGTATCTTGGATTGGGCGTCGGCATTTGCGCATCGACCGCCTCTTTCCAGCTGCATAGCATCTGAGTCAGCTCCGCCACCTTTTCCGGATGGCTGCCAACCACATTTCTGCTCTCGGCCGGGTCCTGCTCCAAATGATACAGCTCCTGCCGACCCTCTTCGTGAAACTCAATCAGTTTCCATCCCTTGCTGATTACGGCCGAATAGGGTTTCGTCCGATGGTAATGCGGATAGTGCCAATAGAGATTGCGTTCAGGAATAGAGCCTTTGTTTTTCAGCAAGGGGGCCAGACTCACGCCGTCAACATGTTGCTCCGGTTTCGCATCCAGGCCGCACAGTTCCAAAATCGTCGGATAGAAATCCATCCCGATGACCGGCACGTCACTGCGACTTCCCGCTTCGATGCCCGGACCGCAAATCAGGTACGGCTCGCAGACTCCACCCTGATACGAAAAGCCTTTGAACTTCCTCAGCCCGGCCGTGTACTCCTGGTAGTTTGCCCCGTTATCAGCCGTGAAAATAACGATTGTATTTTCCCACAGGCCGCGTGTCTTCAGCTCCTCAACCACCCGGCCGACGCTGTCATCCAAATGCTCCACCATCGCCGCATACTTCGGATTTTTCTGCAGGTACGACCCGGACTCCAGCTTCTTTTTATATTTCTCGATTTTTTCTTTCCGAGCCTGAATGGGCGTATGAACGGTATAATAGGAAAAATAGAGAAAAAAGGGGTTAACGCCGCTTTCGTCGATGAAACGTACTGCTTCGTCGGTCAACCGATCGGTCAGGTACTCGCCCTCCCGCCCCTCTTCTAAGCCCGGCATATCAAACGGATAGAAATATTTCCCGCGCCCCTTCGGCATGCCCCACTCGCGGCCGCCGACATTGATGTCAAAACCGTGGTCGGTCGGATAATGCTCGTCCATCAGCTTAGGTTGGTTTTCCGGCATCAAATGCCATTTACCGAAAAAACCGGTGCGGTAGCCGTTTTCCCTCATCGCTTCGGCGAGTGTGATTTCGCTGTGTTCCACCTTCATATTCCAGTTCGGAACCTTGAGCTTTTCAAAAGGTTTTTTGTGGCCCGCAATCCAGTCTGTCAAACGGGTTCGGGCCGGATATTTTCCGGTCAGGATGGCTGCACGGCTCGGGGAGCAGACTGTACAGGCGGAATAGCCGTTTTCGAACGTCATGCCTGCTTCAAACAGCTTATCTATATGCGGCGTTTCGTGTAATTTACTCCCGCCGCTGCTTAGTGCACCGGCGCTAAAGTCATCTACCAGAAAAAAAACAACGTTCGGCTTTTTCGGCAATCCGCCGAAAACCGTTCCGGCTAAAACTGCAGACGCTACCGTCGCAATCATCTTTGAACTGCATTTTATATTCATTCGAATCTCTCTTTTACCCCATTCACATTCCAGATAAGTTCACGAACAGTCGAATCGGCTAGCCGGCCGTTTTCACTTTATCGACACAAATACCGGCAGGAAGTCCCGAAGTCTCCCCGAATCTGAGCTGATTGAACCCTATGTTACGGAGCGAATTCAATTCGAAGACGCATAAACTTGCTCGGGGTATCTTTCAACATTTTGTGAGTAACTGTTTTCTTTCCAGAATTCGGTACATTATCAACAGAGCTCTCAATAACCAGATTTGTACTGCTCCATGATGAAGGTAATGTCAGATCTCCCGTCATTTCAACATCGTAGGTAAGACCACGATCGATTGCATCCATCCACTCTACGTGTGTATAGTAAAGGTGCGAGGCATCGTGGGTAGTGGTCGGGGATTCTCCGGCAGTACCGTACTCAGTCAAATGGTCCGAAACCGGCGCATTCGTCGGATAGCTGTTATCGGCCAGCCAGCCCCGATAGAGCGAATCCGGTGAGTTGCCTAAGGTTACAGTACCGGCAAGAGAGACCCGTATCTGATTCCCCACAAGGTCGCCGGTTGTAATGTTATACCGGTCCGATCCGCCCCAGTCCCGTCTGCTGCTGCGGAGGAACCCTGTGCTCGAGATGTGCACGCCGATCGATGTGGAGTTGGTATCGACCACAAAGCTGATCGGTGTTTCGAAGTTCAGATACATGAGCTCGGTTGAGGATTCTTCATACGATGCCGTTACCGTTCCAAGCGATGCAAGACCGCCGGCTCCGGAGGTTCCAATGCCGCCGGCTCCCTGTCGGATATCGAACGTCACATCACCTGCTTCAGAGTCGCCAATAATTGGAAGGGCGAACCCGGTGATTTCCACAGTATCTCCGATATTCCACAAACCGGCACCGTCAATGAGTACCGCGAATTTATCTGACCAGCCAGTGGAGGCGGTTATGTCCGTGCCGCCCGTTGTGGTTTTGTCAACAAACAGAGTTTCTCCATTTGGACTCAGAAGGCCGGAGCCGGTTGAATATCCGGCAAGCAGCCACTCACCTACAGCACCCACAATAATGTTGAGCGTGGCGGTCTCGCTGCCGCCGTTAGCGTCAGCCACCTGAACGGTCCAGCTGTTGGTACCGACATCCAGACTGCCCGGCGTGCCGGAGAGCACCCCATTGGTTGCTACGCTCAGCCAGGCGGGACCGTCAACTACCGAATAGATCAGGGGGGTGTCGCCATTCGGGTCCCAGGCAGATCCGGCGACCGTGCCGCTGTATGCGATATTTTCGATGGCATGATGCTCGATGATCGGATCGGATAAAAAGATCGGCGGGTAATTCTTCGCTCCGGTTTCGGCAATCGTCACATCGCTGAGGACCGCATCGCTGAATTTAGAGCCCGGATTTGCTGACATCAGACCTACCAGTACGTCCGTATTCATAGCTACCGTCTGACTGCCGGCCACTGTCCATGAAACGCCATCCGGTGATGTATACCCGGACAGAAGGTCGCCGGAGCGTATCAGCTTAACCCAGCATGGAGCTTTGATTCCGCCGACCGCTGTGCTTCCCAGGGTACCGCCGGTAGTTGTGCGGGATTCAAAAGCACCGCCGTTGGACCGCGTAACGAGCATGGAGGCATGGGTCGATCCCGCATCCAGACTTTCGCGGATCATAACGCCGGCCTGGGTATCAGCGTTCCAGGGCACCATAGAAGAGACTTTCGCAATAATTTCACAATCGCCTGAGATGGCCTCATAAAGGAAGTGGAATTGGTCGTTGGTTCCGCCGAGGCCGTCGCCATTGCCGCAAACCGTATAGGTGCCGCTGTGGCTCGAATAGATAACGCTCCCCGCCTCAGACGGCGACCCGACATCCACGCTGGTGAGAGCAGAAGGCAGAATGTTCTGTGTAAAACCGATCGTGGAAACATGATCCTTGTAAATCTGACCGGTGGTAGTGAGTAGTCCGTTGGAGTAGAAATTTCCGCTTTCCATCCAAGAAAAATAGGCGTATCGTTCGACGTATCCTACACCGTCTAGGTATGGCATAGCCAGCTGGAGGAATCCGTCCTGTACGTCCCTGACCCGCTTTTTATTGGCATTAAATTCCGTGAGCCAGAGCGGGGTGCGGTCATACCGGTGGTATGCATTACTGAGGTATTTTGCTAAACGATTCAGGACTCCCTGGGGATCCGCGTTGGGTGTGCTCCCCGCATTTCCACCGTGGTCGTACCAGTGAAGGGGGATTACATCCATGCGAACCCCTGCGGCCTTGGCTTCATTATAAAATCGGGAGAACCAGCTGGTATCGCTGTTTGCCGCTTGTTCATGCCCCACCGGAGCCCCGATCCGGAGCCCCGTCTTCTGCAGATCATCATAATATGTTAAGCATACAGTAACATTCGTTATTTCGTAAAATTTCTCTGGATCAGCGGCCTGCTCGCCTGCAATGTCCGGCTCATTTAACCCAAGCACATGGGTCACCTGGTCCATCGGCATAACCTTCTCCTCAAGGTTGAAGTCATAGTATAGGTTAGGATATTTGGCGAGCGGCACGTATTCGCCGCGCATTGGATTGACCTCCTGACCACGAGGCAAGTTCAACTGCCAGTTGTAGTACCAGCCGGTATCGATATTTGGTTGGTCATCCGCGTTCCCGCCATGACCCTTCTTCGTTACGTCTCTCCACGGAACGATGCGGATAAATGAAATCGTGTTATCCAGTTCGGCCGGCAGGGTGTTGACAGTGATTGGCGCTTCGGCAGCCACATAGGTCTTGGAGGGGTGCATCCCGGTCGGGTCCGCTGCGACAACGACCGCATAGCCCTGAGCGAGCTGAAAAGACGAAATTTTATTGTCCAGTCCACCCGGAATCCGAGTGCTGTTCGCGTTGTAAATGCTTTTCGTGCTGTATACGGTGTAGGTTTCTGTGAGTGCGACTCCTGTTCCGGCGAGGTTGGCCT
>DATCZD010000147.1:0-2181 GCA_036526075.1 Pontiella sp.
TGTATGTGGTCCTGTCGTTGTAGAAAGTAGCTGTTTTTACCTAGTCATCAATTAGTAATTTTCTTATATTCTCCATTCATTTTACCAAATTCAAGGAGATGTAAAAGATGGAACTTTTGATGCAAGGCGTAACCCTGATGGTCATCGGTATGGCGACTGTCTTTGCTTTTCTTGTTCTGCTGATTGGAGCCATGAACGGTTCGGCGGCATTCTTTAAAAAATTTGCACACCTCTTTCCGGAAGAGACCTCGAAAGCGCCGAAGTCTGTCGGCACAGCTGATCCAACCGCTCAAATTGCAGTAGCACTAGCCGCTATTCGGGCCAAGCGAGGATAACCCATTTAATTTAAAATTATTAGGAGAATTATTGTGGCAAAGAAAACCATTCACATCATGAACACCGCATTCCGCGACGGCTTCCAGTCCGTTTACGGCGCGCGCGTATTGACCGAAGATTTCCTGCCGGCCGTTAAGGCTTGTGTTGAAGCCGGACAGACTCATTTTGAAGCTGGGGGAGGCGCACGCTTCCAGGCTCCATTCTTTTACTGTAACGAGTCTGCTTTTGATATGATGGACAAATTTCGTGCAGCGGCAGGGCCGGATGCCGACCTACAGACGCTCTCTCGTGGTATCAATGTTGTAGGTCTGGATTCCCAATCCCGTGATATGATTGATCTGCACGCGAAAATGTTTGCAAAGCATGGCATTACTACCATTCGTAACTTTGATGCCCTCAACGATGTAAACAACCTCATCGACTCCGGTAGATCCATTAAAGCTCACGGACTGAACCACGAAGTGGTGGTTACCATGATGGAACTCCCTCCGGGTTGTGAAGGTGCGCATACGGTTGAGTTTTACCAAAAAACCCTGCAGGGCATTCTAGATGCTGAGATTCCGTTCGACAGCGTCTGTTTTAAGGATGCTTCCGGAACGTCCGCTCCGAAGAAAGTATATGAAACCATTCAGATGGCTCGTAAGATGCTGCCGGGCGATACGAAGATCGTATTTCATTCTCATGAAACTGCGGGAGTGGGTACCGTGGGTTATCTCGCTGCGATTAAGGCTGGCGCTGATCAGGTAGACTGTTCAATGGCTCCAGCTTCCGGCGGAACCTGCCAGCCCGATGTGGCCACGCTCTGGCACGCCCTGCGCGGAGAAGATTACGAACTCGATGTGGATATCGATAAAATGATGCAGGCTGAGTCCGTCTTCAAAGAGTGTATGGCTGACTATATGCTACCGCCGGAAGCCAAGGCCGTTGAACCGATGATTCCATGGTCCCCGATGCCGGGCGGGGCACTGACGGCCAACACGCAGATGATGCGCGATAATAATATGATGGATAAATATGAAGACTGCATTCGTGCTATGGGCGAAGTAGTTCGTCGTGGTGGATTCGGCACCTCAGTAACTCCGGTTTCTCAGTTCTATTTCCAGCAGGCTTTTAATAATGTCATCTTTGGGCCGTGGGAAAAAGTTGCAGAAGGCTACGGCAAAATGGTTTTGGGTTACTTTGGAAAAACTCCGGTCGAGCCCGATCCGGAAATCGTGAAGATTGCATCTGAACAGCTCGGCCTCGAACCAACGACTGAAAACCCAGTTGATCTCAATGATGCCGACCCGAACAAAGGGGTTGAAGCTGCGAAAAAAATGCTCCAGGAAAACAACATTGAGGAAACCGAGGAAAATATCTTTATTGCAGGTGCCTGCAAGCAGAAGGGTATCGACTTTTTGCTCGGCAAGGTAGAGGTCAACGGGGTCCGTAAAGGTGCACTCACTCAGGCGGCCTCGACTGGATCCGCCGGCGGAGATGGTGGGTACACGGTCACGGTTAATGGTAAAAAGTTTGCGATTGAAGTTAAGGGTGATTCCGCAATAGTTAACGGGAAATCGTATGATATTGGTATTGAAGACGGCATCGCAACCGGTTCATCCAATGTGGCTCACGAATCTGCCGATTCGGTTGAAATTCCGGCCCCGATGAATGCCAAAGTGATTAAAGTCTGTGTTTCGGCTGGCGATCATGTGAATGAAGGTGATGTGATCTTTGTGGTTGAAGCTATGAAGATGGAAGTTGAAGTGAAGGCTTCCGTTAGCGGAACCATCTCTTCCATTGCAACTGAGGCTGGAGCACAGGTTACAGCCGGCGAAGCCATGGCATCAATCAACTAACTTCGCA
>DATCZD010000148.1:0-5704 GCA_036526075.1 Pontiella sp.
CATTACTGAACGCAAAGAACATGAACTTCAAATACAGGAAACAAACCGTCTGCTCGATCTAAACCGCCGTACATTAGAAGAAAACCAACATATTATCATGGGCATGATGGAAGATGCCAACCTGGCCGGCATCGAGTTAAAAAAGGCGAACGTTCAACTACAGACAGCACGCAAACAGGCCGAAGCCGCTACCCAGGCCAAGTCAGAATTTTTAGCAAGCATGAGTCATGAAATCCGCACCCCGTTAAACGGCATTATCGGCACAGCTTGCCTGCTGAGTGAAACCGAACTAAATAACGAACAGCAAGATTATCTAAAGATCATCCAATCTTCCGGCGACTCCCTGCTCTCGCTGCTTAACGACATTCTGGATTTTTCAAAAATTGAAGCTCGAAAACTTGAAATCGACTTTCGGCCTTTTAACTTGAGAGATCTCTGTAAGCAATGCGTTGAACTCCTCTCTGCGACAGCTATAGAAAAGGAACTCGATCTCGTTATGAATATCCCTGAGGATGTCCCCATCAAGCTGATTGGTGACGCAGGACGCATCCGCCAGATCATTATGAATCTGGTAAGCAACTCCCTTAAATTTACTCGCAAAGGATCGGTTGAATTCAACATTCAAGCCGTGAAAAAATCGGAGAACGAAACGACGCTCCGCTTTACCGTGAAAGATACCGGGATCGGAATTCCTACAGAAAAACTAGATTGTCTGTTTATGAAATTTTCGCAGACTGATTCATCCTCCTCCCGGGAGTTTGGAGGAACCGGCCTAGGCCTGGCGATCTGCAAACAACTGACCGAATTAATGGGTGGAGAGATTGGAGTTGAAAGCGAATTTGGAAAAGGCTCAACCTTCTGGTTTCAACTCCCGTTCTCCTTGTCCCAAGCAGACGGAACCCAGTCGACAAAAAATGATTCAAAGAACGTCATGAATACAATTAAATCCTCGACTGCGAAGAACATCCTCGTGGTTGAGGATAATTTAGTAAATCAAATGGTCGTTCAACGTATGCTGACAAAAGAGGGCTTCTTGGTTGAGGTCGCAAACTCCGGCGAACAGGCGATCGAAATACTTACAAGAAACAACTCTTTTGATCTGATACTAATGGACTGTCAAATGCCGGGAATGGACGGATATGAGGTAACTCGCTACATTCGACAGCAGGAGCACAATGCCAATACAGGGAAGCGGGTTCCGATCATTGCCCTCACAGCCAATGCCATGAAGGAAGATCGGAATATCTGCCTAAATGCGGGAATGGATGACTATATCGCTAAGCCGATTAAAAAGGAGACGGTCATTGAAGTTGTACAGCAACACCTCGCAGACCGTTAAGATCGCTAAAAAACTGCACTAAAAAATAATCGAGAAGCAGTGCACGCTCCATCGGAACCAATAAGGTTAAGCGAGCTCGGTCTGATTGAGTCGGTTTCCGATGTAGAAAATGCCGAGATCAAAGAAGTTGATGACGCTCCCGTGCTCTACTGAGATTGTACTACTAAAATATAAATGATTCTAAAAATATTCATTCGTGTTTGATTACTCAGGTTGACATTTCTCACACCACGCTTATGATTAAGCCATGGATTCGACAATGGAGTTGATCTTAGGTCTGCTGGGCGGTCTGGCCCTTTTTATTTTCGGCATGCGCACCATGAGTGCCGGTCTATCGACAGCCGTAGGAGATAATATCCGGGGCATTATTGCAACCGCCACACGCAGTCGCCTCGCCGGAATCGGACTCGGAAGCACCATTGGCTTTCTGGTGCAAAGCAGTGCATCCATCGTGCTCTATATCGGGTTTATCAATGCCGGATTGATGACCTTCACGCAATCTATCGCTCCGATGCTCGGAGCCAACATCGGCACAACCCTTTCCATTCAGCTTATCTCTTTTAAGCTTTCCGACTATTGCCTGGCAGGCATCGTTGCAGGACTGATCATTAACCTCGTAGCCCAAAAGACTAAACTGAAAAACTGTGGGTTGGCCCTTCTTGGATTTGGGCTTCTATTTCTCGGCATGACCATCATGAGTGATGCCATCCGCCCGCACCGCGAACTCTTTACCCCCTGGCTCGCTCGCATTGACGGGTCATCTACAAACGGTCTTTTAGCAGGAACATTGGCCGCCGCATTGATTACCGGTATCATTCAAAGCAGTGGAGCGGTTATCGGCATGGGATTTGCCCTGATTTCAGCAGGGGCGATTACCAGCCTTGAGGGAATCTACCCACTCATCATCGGAGCCAACATTGGCACCTGCGTAACTGGATTGCTCGGAAGCATTGGCACGTCCATTGAAGCTCGGCGCATTGCTATCTCCCACCTCGTGTTTAACATTATCAGCACCGCTGCGGCCGTGGCTGCCGCACCGCTTTTCTACAACTATATTCCGCTCACTTCTGGGGATGTGATTCATCAGGCTGCCAATGCTAATACGATCAAGATGCTCCTCAGTGCAATGCTCTTCCTGCCCATGACCTCCGTTCTGGAAAAACTGGTCATACGGCTTACTCCCACCAAAAAACAACAAATCGAATCTAGCTTCCTTGAGGCGAACCTGCTGAACCGCCCTGAACAGGCCATCTTTGCCTGCCTGCGCGAACTCCAGCGAACCACCCGTATATGTGCACAGAGTCTGCGCCTCGGGGCCGAAGAATTTATTCAGCATGACCCCAAGCGAGCCAAACTCATCAAAGTAAATGAACAGAGCGTGAACGCAATCAAAGCGGCGATGCGCGATTACCTTGCTAAACTTACCCGTCACTATCTCTCTAAGCGGCAGGCCATTCTGATAGAGCATATTGATCGATGCATGTCCGACCTTGAGCGTGTCGGCGACCACATTGATAACCTGTCTGATATCTCCCGACGCCAGCGCGCTATCCCCACCGCACGATTCAGCCCCGAAGTGATTGAGGACTGGTTATCCATCTACCGGGCCGTTGATAAGCTATTAGCCAAAGTGATTGAATCCCTTGATCCAGAAACCGCCAACTTCCAGGAAATTGCCAAGACAATTATTGAACTGCGGGAAGAATACAGCCAAACCGCTATTGCCGTGCGTAACACCCACTTCCAACGACTGGAAGAAAAGAGTATCACGCCAATAGCGGGGTTGCTGTTCAATGATTATCTCTCTAACTTCTGGAGAATCAGCAAGCACATAAAAAATATCGCTCTTGCCGAACAACAACCGCAGTTCTGGCTTAAACGTGAAAAACTCACGCAGGTCATGTCTTCCGCTGCTCCCGGCTATTCTATGCCTGAGAAGTTTAATCCTGAAGACTATCTCGACATGCTACAGTCCGACGATTATCGATAAAAAAAGGCCGGCTTTTCAGCCGGCCCTTAACAGCGATCCAATCACGACAGTTATGCCTCTACAACATATTCACCTGGCTCGGTGAATTCGTAGACGGCTGCGCCGCGGTTTTCGAACTTATAGCCGCGAATCTTGAGATATTCCGGCACATCGCTATCAGCGGCGCGCTCTGCCTCTGTGAGTTTGACCAGCTCAAAGCCGTCGTTACTGAAGGCGCCTTTCACGGTCACCTTTGCACCTTCGCAGGCCTTGACCACCAGTGCGGAAGAGCCGGAAAGTTCAACACCATCCAGTTTGACATCCTTACCGTCAACAATCAGCGTGGATTCTCCGGAGATAGAACATCCAGAAATCTTCTCACGGCCTTCAGCCAGTGTCATGACAAAGGACGGGCGGAGAATAACTTTAGGACCGAGAGTAAACGGAACGCCAAGGATCAGCTCTTCAGCGGCCTTTTCCACCTTCACACCTGCCTGCTCTAAACGGGTGCGACCAGTCATGTAAAAATCATTCTCGGCGGTAGCGCCGGACTCCGGCGGACCGCCGGCTTCATACTTTGCAGCCGCATCAACAATATTATTCTTGTTAGCCGAGAAGCTCCACTCACGAGCAAAGACCGAAACACCAACTTTTTCATCCGGGCCGAACAACTTCGGAAGATCCTGCATCATGGTTTCCAGACGGGTCGGCTTCTTAAACGTTGTTTTGGCATCATCCGCATATTTCGGATTTACAAACTCTGCAATGATCCCCTGCGAATCTTGAAGAATGCGGACATAGGAGGCCAGACGAATGCACAGAATGTTAATATTGCCAGGGAACATAGAAAAACCCTGTTCATTCGGCACATCGCCTTCTGGGCTGACGGTAGCTCGCAGTAGCGGATCCAACTGATTGTACTCTACATTCAGTGTCAGTTCTTTTCCGTTACCGACCAGCTTAGCAAGCCCACCGACGGCTTCGCCGGGAATACGGTTTACCGCAAGCGAGTTAAAGTCATAACCCTTCTCTACAGAAACCCCCAGAGTAGCCGGAGCCGCGTTAAAGACCTGTCCGTTGGTGTCCTGAATAAACAGCAAGTGCTCAATGCCTTCGTTTTCCAGTTTCTTAGCAAGGCCACTGGTGTAGAGTAGCATGTGAATATCACCATGCCCGTGTGGCTTAAGGATCAGCTCATACTTTTCTTTCAACGCCAGAGCGCCGTCATTGTCGGCAATTGCAGGAACGAGCTCTTGCTGGAGTACATGCACTTGTTCCTTCTTCAGGCCGAAATAGTTATTAGACTCCAATGTTTCCAGCGTTTTGGGTCCGGTATCCTGAGAAACCATAATGATAAACGGCACCGAACGCGGGTTTTCCATACGCGCTTCCATCGCCTTGATGCAAGATGCATAGTGCTTGATGTATGAAGTGGACTCAAGTACCTCCACCGCAATGTCGAGCTTGATCCCGTTATAACCGAGGCGCTCTCCGAGGCCGCCGGCAACCAACACAATACCGGTTTTTTCAAACTGCTTTACACCTAGCGCTTCATAGCGATCATAAGATTCACCAAACTGGGAAAGATCAACTTTGTTCGGTTGCTCAGGAGACAACCCATCAAATGGATTTTTTCCTTCTTTAGCTTCAGCCAGAAGCTTGCGGGCATTGTGGATATAACCAACCAAGCCACCCGGATAGTTCCCATCAATCTTTTCCAAAGAAGCCGCAAATGCAATCTTAGCGTCATCATTAACACCAGCTTCATCCCAGTCAGCAAACAAGTGAGTCTGCCCCTCTTCCACCAACGTAGCCGCCAGTTCCTGCTGTGCGGCGGAAAGAGCTCCCCAACTGGTCTTCAGCCCGGTCAACTCTGCTGTATCAAGAAATGTTGTATCCATTTGATCCCCTCTGGTTTAAGTCCGTTTATTCCAAATACTTTCCCAATAGTTTTTTAGGAGCGGGGAATATGGCAGAGAGATCGTGGTCATTTCCATAAATATTCCGTTCTTTTTCTGTTGGGAGTTTAGACTTTCATATACCAGTCAGTCTGAAAGTCAGCAGCTTCTCGAAAAGGAGTTGATCAAATTCAGAGCACCCTGCTACTCGTTATGATAGGGATGATTATCAACGATAGTAAAAGCGCGATAGATTCCTTCAAGAAGAACAATACGGGCAACGCCACCGGCCATCACCAACGAAGAGAGTGCCCAAAGGGCATCAGCCCTTTCCCGTATCGACTCCGCCAACCCCAGGGCACCGCCGATCACAATAACGATGCGGCGTCTTCCAGACAATATCCCTCCACCTTGACGAGATTCCTTTAGCAGGTCGGCCATTTCGAGGGTTTGGATCTTTTTGCCGCGCTCATCGCACGCCACCAGATAGTCGCCCTC
>DATCZD010000149.1:0-10859 GCA_036526075.1 Pontiella sp.
TATTCCGACGGAATATCGGAATACCAAGCATAGCGCTCGATATAGTCACGCTTTTCCAATGCAGGCAGGACCTGCTTCATATATTTATAGATTGTCTCCGGAGAGTGGCGGTTTTTACGTCCGTCATAAGCATCCCAATCACCGACCGCAAATTCTGTAATCCAGATGGGTCGGTTATACATTTTATGGATTTTTTTCAGCCACCATAAAAAATACCTGGAGCTACTGCCTTTGTAGGAATGCACCGTAATAAAATCCACGCGATAACCGCGGGCATCGATCTCTTTCATAAAGCGCTTCATCCACTCCCCGTCCGGATGTACTCCAGCCGGACTGCCTAGGCGCATACCGGTCGCCATCAGTTTCGGCCAGAGCTCCAACGCTTCTTCTACCGACATATTGGACTGCTCATGTTGGTCAGGCTCGTTGAACCCCAACAGTGCGCTATACTTATCTGGGGTTATCTTCGAAAGGTATTCTTCATTAGCCGTCCATCGCCCCCAGATCATAGGAATAAACTCGACTTCCTTCGGTATCTTCTCAGGAGGTATCGCTCCCCAGGTGTAAAACCAATCTACATTGAGTGCTTCCAGTGTTGGTCGAACATCCGAGGATCCATGCAGGGCGATTCCAACCCCTTTCTTCATTGAATCTTGCGACCGGTAGAACTCCAATGGCGTCAGCAACTGACAACCAGAAAGCAGAACCATCATAATTCCCAGAACCACTACATATCCTTTTTCAACTGAAATCATCATTTCATCCCTTTGGATTATTCAGCTAAACACAGCTCACACAT
The DNA here is from genome assembly GCA_036526075.1 of Pontiella sp. GTDB lineage: Bacteria > Verrucomicrobiota > Kiritimatiellia > Kiritimatiellales > Pontiellaceae > Pontiella. The sequence goes on from DATCZD010000149.1 coordinate 800, forward strand.
AGATTACAAGAAGTCGAATTTTTAAGCCCGGACTTTTCAGAACAACCGCTATTTTTCTATGATGTTTGGCTTATGAGCAAAAATGAACAAATGCGCTTTTCTAATCGCAAACGGCAACAGATGGATTTCAAGTGGTCCGACCCTCCGATGAATATTGTACTGGTGGCTCCATCGATTCCTCCCAACACCGGAAATGCCTCGCGCCTCTGCGCTGCAACCGGATCCCGGCTTCATCTCGTGGAACCGCTCGGTTTTGATGTTTCAGACCGCGCCGTTCGCCGGGCTGGACTCGATTATTGGGATTCTGTAGACCTCTCTGTCTATTCGGATTTTGAAACCTTTCTAGAGAAAAACCCCGCCGGCCGAAAGTTTTTCTTCAGCACAGCAGGACAATACAATTTTCATGAAGCGGAATATACGCCGGGCGATTTTTTTATTTTCGGGAATGAAACCTATGGACTGCCCGATGAAATAATTGACGCGCAGCCACCGGAGCAAGTACTGAACATTCCGATTAAACTCGATAGCGTCCGCTCGCTCAATCTCTCAAACTGCGCATCCATCGTACTTTACGAATCTCTTCGACAAATCAACCGATAATTTTTGAACACGCATTTATTTTTTCGGTCATTATTCGCATCAATTTAATCAGGAGTAAAACGAATGGCGGGAATTGAAGTTATTAATCAGAAGGTACGCGAACAGAGTGCATTTATCTCTACGCTCAAATCAGAAATAGGAAAAGTTATTGTCGGTCAGGACTACTTAATCGATCGACTGATTATCAGCATGCTGGCGAATGGCCATGTCCTGCTAGAAGGCGTCCCGGGTCTGGCCAAAACGCTGACCATCAACACACTAGCCTCGGCACTCGACACCTCGTTCCAACGAATCCAATTTACCCCGGACCTTCTTCCGGCCGACCTTATCGGCACTCTGATCTACAATCAGAAAGATGGTGACTTTTTCATCAAAAAAGGCCCAGTCTTTGCGAATGTAATTCTGGCTGATGAAATCAACCGAGCTCCGGCAAAAGTGCAGAGTGCTCTGTTGGAGGCCATGCAGGAAAAACAGGTCACTATCGGTGATGAAACCTTTCAACTTCCGAAACCGTTTCTGGTAATGGCCACTGAAAACCCGATTGAGCAGGAAGGCACCTACCCCCTCCCCGAAGCACAGGTTGACCGTTTCATGCTTAAACTGAAAGTCGGCTACCCTACTATCGAAGAGGAACGTCGCATCCTTGACCGCATGGCACACTCCAATACGGAGATCCCCGTTAATGCTGTCCTGCACCCAGATGAAATTCTTAAAGCACGCGATATCATTGATGAAATCTACATCGATGAAAAAATTAAGGATTATATCCTGAGCATCGTTTTTGCCACACGTGAACCGGAAAAATATAATCTGGATATCCAAGATTACCTACAATACGGTGCGTCGCCTCGCGCAACCATTTTTCTGACCATGGGAGCCCGCGCCCATGCCTTTATGCAAGGCCGAGGCTATGTCACGCCGCAGGATGTAAAATCTATTGCACCCGATGTACTGCGTCACCGTGTTATTGTTTCTTACGAGGCCGAGGCGGAAGAGCTTACCAGTGAAGATATTATTGAACAAGTTTTGAGCGAAATTCCGGTCCCCTAAAACCAGCCCTTCCCTACCATGAGCGATATCGACCACAAAGAGCTCCTGAGAAAAGTCAGGAGAATCCAGATCGCAACCAAACACGCTGTTAATGATGTGTTTGCAGGGCAGTACCACTCCACCTTTAAAGGGCGCGGCATGGAGTTTGAAGAGGTGCGCGAATATGTGCCGGGTGATGACATTCGCTCTATTGACTGGAATGTGACCGCCCGCACTGGGTCGCCTCACATCAAAAAATTTGTAGAGGAACGCGAGATGACCGTAATGCTGGTCGTCGATGTTTCCGCCTCTCACCTCTTTGGTAGCGGGGCACAGATGAAAAGGGACCTCTCAGCAGAAGTGGCCGCGGTACTGGCCTTTTCGGCCATCCGCAACAATGACCGAATCGGGCTGATTCTGTTTGCAGAGGAAGTTGAAAAATATATTCCTCCGAAAAAAGGTACCCGTCATGTCTTGCGACTGGTGCGTGAAATGCTCTCTCACCAGCCGAACGGAAAAGGGACTAATATTGTACCGGCGCTCGACTATCTGAATCACATCAGCACACGCAAAAATGTAACCTTCCTTATATCGGACTTTATGTTCGGCGACAGCTATGAACAACTGCTTAAAATTTCCGCTCGGCGCCATGACCTTATCAGCGTTGTGATTGGTGATAAGCGAGAGATTGCATGGCCGGATATCGGCGTTGTGAACTGGCAGGATGCAGAGACTGGGGAAACTGTACTTGTGGATACCTCCAGTCGAAAGGTTCGGGAGCAATTGGCACTTGAACAGACCCGTCGCGCTGAGACCATTGATGATATGCACCGCAAGGCAGGTATCGATACCATCCGGCTTTTTGCCGGCGAACCGTACGATAAACAATTTATTAAATTTTTTCGTCAGCGCGCACAAAGGCGCTAGCCACAAATGAATACAGAGAAACATAGATTCCACTTTCAATTACCGACAGCCATCTTTTTTGTTTTTTGGCTTTCCGTTCTGTTACTTGCGGGATGTGCACCAGAAAAGCCAAAGATTCTCCCACAGCATAAGTTAACGGTAGAGCACTCTATTGATAGAAATTCGATCATGGTGGGCGATCCGGTCGAGCTGATTATTACCGCCTACCATCCCACCAACAGCATCGTAACTCTTCCGGAGATCGGAAGAGAAAAAGACATTGTGCTACTCAAACGCGACTGGGCCACTATTCCGCGAGAAGATGGACTGATTCAATCTGAAAGCCGCTATTCCATAACCTCCTTCAGACTCGGAGAACATATTATCTCCACTGGTTCGGTCTCTTGTATAGTTGGAGATCACACACTTTCAACTAACTTCCCGGCAGTAACCCTAAGCGTGATCAGCTCATTGGAGGCTGATGCTTCTTCAGAAATTGCCGATATTAAACCCGCTCAAAAACTCCCAGGGCGTATCCCGCCGTGGCTCTGGGTCTCTACTCTGGTTGCTCTGTCGGCATTTTTGATCGGGGTAATCAGCTCCAGACTCTGGCGGAAGCGTTCCGACCTTGCTCCCGGAATTCCAGCTATTCCTCCCCATATTGTTGCTCTTCAATCTCTGGAAGCCCTGACAAAAAAAGGTCTGCTGGAACAGGATGACTGTAAGTCCTTCTACACCGAACTCTCCCTCATCCTACGCACCTATCTGGAGGGACGCTTTAACCTAAACGCCCCCGATGAAACAACGGAAGAGATTGTTGATGAGATGAGCCGTTCTCCTGAGCTGGGCGGTGCACACCGCAATATCCTGCAAGAGTTCATGCGCCAGGCTGATATGGTCAAATTTGCAAAAGGACACGCTGGCCGCACCACCATGGAAGCCGCCTTCGAAACGACGAAAAAGTTTATTGAAGAAACCCAAAGCCCAGCTGATCAGACCGATCGCCCTAGTCAGTCAGGTCCAAACAAATGAGATTTTCCAATCCATATTTTCTATTATTGTTACTGCTGATTCCTCTGCTGATTTGGTTGCGGCTCTGCCTGCAGCGAAAATGCTCTATGCAATTCAGCAACAGCTCCGCACTGAAGGAGCTCCCTAAGAGCTGGAGAATTCGCCTTCAGCCTGTCCTTCCACTTTTTTATGCGGCCGGCGTATTCTGTTTGATCGTTGCACTTGCCCGCCCGCAGCGCGGACTTAGTGAAAGCCGTGTACGCACCGAGGCGGTTGATATAATTCTATTACTTGACCTATCACAGTCGATGGACACCCCCGATTTTCAGAAACAAAACCGCCATATAAGCCGTCTTGATGCCTCAAAGGATGTGCTTGAACGATTCCTTGAAAAACGCCCGAATGACCGGATCGGCATGGTGGGATTTGCCACCCTTCCCTATGCTGTAGCACCGCTTACACTGGATCATGACTGGCTTGTACAGCGGATGCAGGGACTGCACACCGGAATGCTTGACGGCAACCGTACAGCCATCGGAGACGGCATTGCCTCGGCGATTAATCGACTGCGCGAAAGTGAAGCGAAAAGTAAAGTCATTATCCTGCTGACCGATGGCGAAAATAATTATGGAACCCTCTCTCCGGAAAATGCAGCCCAAGTGGCCAAGGCAATGGATATTAAAATCTATACCATCGGTGCCGGAGGAGGACATATTGGATTTTTCGGAGGACACCAAGAGGTTGATGAAGATACCTTGACGAAAATTTCACAAACTACCCACGCCCGTTTTTATCGAGCCCGTGATCTGGAAACGCTAGAACAAGTTTACGAACAGATTGACCAACTTGAAAAAACTGAAATAGAAATGGAACGCTTCACGCGCTTTGAAGAGATCTCCAAGGGATGGATTATTGCGGGCATCATCCTGCTAGGATTTGAGCAGTTTCTGGGACTCAGCAAATTCGGGAGGCTCCCATGATTAAATGGCACCATCCTGATACTCTGATATGGCTTCTGGCCCTGATCCCACTCTTCATGCTAACGGGACTATTGATCAAGCGGCGCATCAAACTTCTAACTCGTATGGCGGAAAAAACCCTTTGGAAGACCATGCTGCCCGGACTATCAATTAAACGGCTTCGTCTTAAAAACCTGTTACGCATTCTGGCCACGGCCATGGCGCTCATTGCCCTAGCCAGACCGCAATGGGGTTTTAAGTGGGAAGAAGTTAAACAACGTGGACTGAGCATTATTATTGCACTCGATACATCAAAAAGCATGCTGGCCCAGGATATTAAACCGAACCGACTGCAGCAGGCCAAGTGGGGCGTTCGCGACCTGATAAAGGAACTGCGGGGCGACCGCATCGGCCTTGTAGCCTTTTCCGGAGATGCCTTTCTGCAATGTCCAGCAACGATCGATTATGCTGCCTTTCTAATGATGCTTGAAGACGTCTATGCCGGAATTGTTCCAGTTGGCGGAACCGACCTTTACGAAGCCTTAAGTGAGTCCATTGAAAGCTTTGAAAAATCGGAAGAATCCCAGGCAGACAAAGTAATTATTCTGATTTCAGACGGCGAAGGACACACCGGTGATCCGTTAGCGCTACTGCCAAAACTGAAAGAAGATAACATCCGCGTCTTTGCGATCGGGGTCGGCACCAAAGCAGGAGAGCTCATCCAAACCTCGGACGGGTTTGTAAAGGATCAGGCGGGTAATGTTGTAAAGAGCTCTCTTAATGAAACAGTGTTGGAACGCATCGCTTTTGAGACCGGTGGGTTTTATGTCCGCTCCGCACCGGGTGACTTTGGACTGGAGCGCGTCTATCAGCAGGGCATTGCCGAGCTTCAGCGCGAAGAGCGTGAATCTCGCATGGCCAAGATCTGGACCGAACGCTTCCAATGGTTTCTTGCCTCGGCCCTCTTTCTTTTGATTATTGAAGCTGCAGTCCGACCAGTAAAATGGAGAAGAAAATACTGATGAGTGCAGATGGATACAGAAGACTCAAAACAGTGCTGGCCGCCGTTCTGGCTCTAGTCTGCAGTGCGTATGCTGAAGACACGCCGCGCTCATCTATGCGCAAGGGTCTGAAAGCCTATAAACAGAGTGATTACACAAACGCTGTTACACATCTGAAAAAAACTGCATTGGAATTCCCCGGAGTCGGAAACTACAATTTAGGTAATGCCCAATATCGAGCCGGCCACTATGAAGAGGCTGCAGCAGCCTATAATGAAGCGTTGCGCAGCTCAGATCTTGAACTCCAATCCAAGGCCTACTTCAACCGCGGAAATGCCCTGTTGGCACGAACCACAATGCTGACCGGAGCGGAGCAGATCGGCCAAGCCATCGAACTTTCTTTTCAGGCAATGGATATGTTTGAGAAAGCCATCCTTCTCTCCCCTGAAGATCTTCCGGCTAAACAAAATTTTGAACGGGCATATCAGTTGCGCCTCGAGTTGGAATATAATCTCGGAAGGTTTTATTTTGAACGCGCGGAATCCCTTCTGACGGAGTTCAAGGCAAAAGATGCCCAGACTCATTATCGCCTTGCCGAGAAGCAATTTACGCATCTCCTTGAAAACATTGACCCAACCCATACCGAAGCCGGACAGTACCTGCCAAAAATTGACGAACGGCTGACCATGCTGAAGAGTTCTGTTGAGGCGACGGAGCTCGATCTAAAAACCGCCCTTCAATATATTTCGGATTATCAATACATGCTTGCTGCGCAGCGGCTGACAACCGAGACCACCGAACGAAAGTATGCCTTTGATATTAAACCCGAGCTCAAAAAAAGCTATGAAGATACCGTTCAGAAAAATCAGGAAGTCCTGAAAATTATTGAAGACCTCTTTCCAAAAACAAATTTGGCTCAATGAAAATAACTGCATCCATCTTAACCGCCGGAATTGCCGCCTGCGCCATTGCTCAGGAGAACCCGATTGATATCGACTCAACCTATTTTCATCCAGCGGCCAGCCTGTATATCCACGGAGAGACGCTCTCCGCAAGCAATCTTGTTGCCCAAGGGTTGGCTCAATTCCCAGACAACGGAAAACTGCTTCGTCTGAAAGAACTCCTTGAACAGCAACAAGAACAGAACGATCAACAGCAGGAGAATCAACAGCAAGAGGATCAACAGCAACAAGAACAGAACGATCAACAGCAACAAGAACAGAACGATCAACAGCAAGAGGATCAACAGGACAATCCAGGTCAATCCAATGATTCTCAGCAAGATCAATCTGCCGAACAACAAGAGCAGCAAGCTCCCAACGCAGAACAAATGACTCAGGATGAAGCAGAACGCCTACTTGATGCCATGCGTCAGGAAGAGGAGAATAAACGCCTCCAGCTTCATCCCGTAATGGGGCATCCGGTAAAGGTTGATAAGGATTGGTAGGAGAAAGAAATTTGAAGCCTGAATCTCGAAAACTAATCCTCCTGCATCTCTTCTTGGGAACCTTCCTGTTAGCTCAGGGAGTCTTTGCGGAGGATGTGCAGATATCCATCCAACCGGAACTGATCAGTCGACTGGACCGAGCGACCTTGAAAGTCGAATTTATCGACGCGAAGGGGAAAGATGTTGAAATTCCAAAAATCGATGGACTGGATATAAGATATCAGGGACAAAGTTCCGAAACTCGGATTGTTAACTTTAAAAGCAGTTCGAAAACAATTCATACCTATGTGGTGACTCCTAAAAAAACCGGCGACTACATCATCGGTCCAGTCAAAGCAAGATTCAAGGGGGGGGAGAAAACTCTTCAGGCCAATCTTCGGGTTGTTGAACCAAAAGATGACCCCGAAGCCCAACAGATTGCAGAAGTCATGTTTGCGCATATTAGTGCCAGTAGTGGAGACCCGTTTGTACAGCAACCTTTTGACCTTACTCTGAAAGTTTACATCCGGGGTGACATCCAGATCGCCGGAAGCTTTGGACTGCAAGGCGGCATGCCGGAGAGCGGATTAGATGGAGAACTCGAGTGGGATGTAAGCAGGGGTAAACGAGAGGAGATCAATGGAACGATCTTTAATACCTATATTCTGCACACGACCACTAAGGCACTGACCGCCGGAAACTTTACCTTTCAACCGGGGGTGCAGGTAAATGTGGTCATTCCCCGACAGCGTCGGCGGTCATACGGATTTGACGACCCCTTCTTCGGTGACTTTTTCGGCCGACAAGAAACCCGTCCTATTGTGCTCGATTGCAATCAGATTGAAGTTGAGGTTAAACCCATCCCGGTAAACAGTCGACCAGAGAGTTTTACAGGTGGCGTCGGTCTCTTTGATTTTGATGTACAGGTTGGGCCGGCGAAAGTGATGACCGGCGAACCGATCACCGTAAAAATGCGCATTTACGGAGAAGGAAACCTCTCAAAAATCACGCCCCCCTCCATCGAAGAGAATCATGAATTCAAGCTCTATGAAGCCCGAACTGTTTCTTCCGGAAATTCAAACGAAGTGCTCTTTGAGCAGGTGATGATTCCGAAATCAGATGCTATAACCCATATTCCTGAAATTGAATTTTCCTACTTTAATACCCAAACGGCTGATTTCCGCACAATCAGCAGAGGCCCCTTCCCAGTCACCGTTGAGGCAGCACCCCAACAGACTGCGCAAATTATAGCCACAGTACCGGGAAGCGTTCAGCAGGAGACCCAAATTATCGGCCGCGACATTGTTTACCTAAAACCCGTTCCTAAATGCTGGAGAACAAAAGTTACCATTCCATGGTACCGCACCAAAATAGCATATGTGCTACTGCCGTTACCGGCCCTACTCCTGATTATCACGGCCATAGCCTCAACCCGCATCAATATATTGAAAAGGAATCCCGCTCTAGCCCGACGACAACAGGCACCTAAAGTCGCGCGAAAATATCTCCAAAAGGCAGACCGAGCACTCAAAAAGCAGGATCATGCCACATATTATGAGGCACTCTGGAATACCCTGACGGCCTATTTTGGCCATCGGCTCAACCTGCCACCGGGAGAAGTCACTCCGCAAAAAATTGGAGAACTCATTCCGGAGGAAATAGAGTCCATTAATCAACTTTTCTGCACCATAGAACAACGCCGTTATGGTTCCGATAAAATCGGGACTGAAGACCTGGAAACGCTGAAAAAGCAGATCACCACACTTATGCATAAATGCGAAAGGATGAAAATATGAAATGCCTGACCCTCATCCTGATCGCCCTGATAACGCCCATCATTTCTGCCTCAGCCTTTGAAGAAACCTATCTTCGGGCACAAAATGCCTATGATAACGGAAACTATGCGGAAGCGGTTGTTCTCTATCAGGATCTGATCCGCGATGGCCTTACCAATATGGAATTACACTACAACCTAGCAAATGCTGCGTTTAAAGATGGTGACCTGCCGTTAGCGGTTCGTCACTATCGACTGGCCTGGTATCAGGCACCCCGGGATCCCGACATCCAAGCCAATCTGCATTTTGCTCTTAATGCCGCAGGAGCAATTGAGCCGACTTCATCTCTACAGGAGCGTTTCCTAAAATCTCTATCCAACGATGAGTGGAGCGCGATGGCCCTAGGTTCCTATCTACTTCTAGCTCTGATTCTGACTCTTTCTCTACTAATCCGCACGGCATCGCCCGTCCTTCTCAAGCTTAGCCTGCTTCCGACTGCTCTTCTAATATTGAGTTTCGCTGGGATCCGGGGTTGGAGCCGACTTGAACGATCTCCTGAGTGGGTGGTAGTTAAAGCCGAAGCTACAGCACTACACAGTCCAATCAATGGAAGTGCCGCGTATTACAAAATTCCGCAAGGGGCACTGGTGCAACAAAAACGCACCGATCCCAAGGGGTGGGTAGAGGTTCAATACGACAAGAGATCAGGGTGGCTGAAGGCTGATGACTACATACAACGGCTTTCTCCTTGAAAAACACCCACTATTTGTAGTTAATTAGCTTTCCGATGAAAAAGAAGACTCCATATCAACCTAATGCCCTGCTCTGGTGGGTTGCAATTATTTCACTTGTTGTTTCCATTAGTGTCTTTTTCCTACTGGAAGAACAGGCTAAATATGATGTTCAGATCCGCACGCAACGCATGCTTTTTCCATTAGTCGGCATCCTGATTGCTGGAGTATGTCTGATTACCGGCACAGCCAAACTCTGGTTTCACTCTAAATAGCGAGAACGCAATGAAGGCTGATTTAGAGTGGGTTGAAAAACTCGAAAACCGGTTGAAGCGCAAAACTCGCATTACTTTTATCGGACATGATCAAATCAAATGGCAATTTAAGCGCTCAGATGAAGAGTTCTGGGACTATGATACGTTGCCATCCGAAGAGGACTGGCAGGCCCTTGAAGACAAGATCGACTCGCTTTATCACCGCCGCCGGCAGCCCTACAAGCATTTAGAACTTGTAAAAAAGCTAAAGCAAGAAGCCGGCTATTAAGTCATGGAATTTAAGATAACAAGCGAATACATTGAATTGTGCAAACTTCTGAAGGCGGCCAATCTGGTCATGTCCGGCG
>DATCZD010000150.1:0-3954 GCA_036526075.1 Pontiella sp.
GTAAGTTATGTAGCACTCTGTATGCCAATGGTTTATATAAATTAAATGTGGGTTATTATCTTGTCAGTTTGCTCATTGAACTAAGGTTTTTTGGAAGGGAAAAATTTATAAGCATTTCATATAAGCAAAATACATGAATTGAGAGCTCTTAGTTTTGTTAAAAATTAGAGCAAGAAGGTTGCTATGATGGATCGCGAAGCGAAAGTTCAAGCTGTGAAGCTAGAGAACGATTTTCAGCTATTGTTTCTTAAATGCTCTTTGGTCACAGCATCAACCATCTCAAAACAGCTCCCACAAAGACTAGCTGCATAGGTGGCACCCATAACAGCTTGCGTGGATTGTAGGTTTTGTTCGTTGATTGCCTTGCAAATATCGCCTTTTGTCACATAGCTACAGAAGCAGACAACATCATTATCTTCGAGGTCCAGCTCGGCCTGATAAGGTTCTCCAATAGGGGCAAGCCACTCTGCCGGAGCGATCGGGACTGGATTTTCTTTTTGCAGATGCTTTCTGAGGCGCTCGAACTCCGAGGTTTCTCCTATGAGGATAGCTCCAAGCAACTTTCGGCTTTCTGGATCAAAGAGTAACTTTTTATAGACTCCACGATCCAGCCGCTGAGCGATAAAGTGAATCGCCTGAGGTGGCATAAGATGGGTTTGTCCTAAGCTGGCCACCTGAAGATCCAGTAATTTGAGCTTTGAGGCTGGAGCTTCCAGCTCAAAAGATTTGTTGATGTGTCCAAGGTTGGCGGCGGCGACTTCTGCCATGGCGTATCCCGGAGCTACCAGTCCAAAGGTCGTTCCTTCAAAGGCGGCGCATTCTCCGATGGCATAGATGGATGGGTCGGATGTTTGAACTTTGTTGTTAACGGAAATACCTCCGCGCGGGCCGATTAGAAGCCCTGCCTCTCGTGCCAATTCATCATTGGGCTCGATACCTGCAGCCAGTATGACCAGCTCTGCAGGAAGTTTTTCCCCGCTCGTTAACGTTACAGATTCTACGGCATCTGATCCTTCGATCTGTTCTACGTGGGCGTCGGTTCGGGTATGAATACCTAGGTCTTCAACTTTATCATGCAAAATCCGTCCGGCGGTTTCATCTAACTGGCGGGTCATGAGGACCGGATCACGCTCGATAATGGTTGTGTGTAGGCCCATTTCACGACATGCCTCAGCGGCCTCAAGGCCTAAGAGTCCTCCACCTAGAATCACGGCATTATCGGCGTTTCGAGCCCTTGCTCGAATTGCTGCTACGTCATTGGTGGTTCTATAGACATGAACACCCCTAAAGTCGGCGCCATTACTATCAGGAATGCGGGGGCGGGCTCCGGTAGCAATTACCAGAAAGTCATACGATAAGGTTTCTCCTGACGTTGCAGTTACTGTTTTATTGCCACGGTCAATAGCGGTTACACGGACTCCAAGACATAGGCTGATTTTATAATATTCATACCAGCGTGCTTCGGCCAGAATCAGTTCGTGCTCCTTTTTCCCGGAAAAAATTTTAGACAGGGAGATTCGGTCATAGGCTGGAATAGGTTCTTCTCCAAGAACCGTTATTTCATATTCGTGGAAGGCATCATATTCGATCAGCTTTTCACAGAACCGAAACCCGACCATGCCGTTTCCAACGACGACAACTTTTTTTTTATTTTCAGACATAACTAAAAGCCCGGCAGAGCCGGGCTTAGGGTTTTGCTTAATTAGTTAGGCTAAATACCAAAGTCATCGGCCATGACCATTTCGGGTTCGACACCGAGTTCATGAACCATGTCTTTTACACATTTAAGCATAATAGGCGGTCCGCAGAGATAGTATTCGATCTCGGTCGGATCTTCATGTGTATCGAGATATTTATCAAGGACTACCTGATGAATGAAGCCGGTGAAGCCGTCCCAGTTATCTTCCGGAAGGGGGTCGCTGAGGGCCACATTAAGTTTGAAGTTCGGGAACTGTTTTTCAAGTTCCTGGAATTCATCCATATAGAACAATTCGCGTTTTGAGCGGCCGCCGTACCAGAAGGTGACCTTCCGGTCAGTTCCAATGCGTTTGAGTTGATCATAAATATGCGAACGCATAGGGGCCATACCGGCACCACCGCCGATGAAGCACATTTCACGATCAGTTTCTTTTGCAAAGAATTCACCATACGGTCCTGAGATCGTGATTTTATCGCCCGGTTTCAGGTTGAAAACATAGCTGGAGCAGACGCCCGGCGGATAACTCGTTCCCGGAGGTGGGGAAGCAATACGGATATTGAGCATGATAATATCATCTTCCAACGGAAAGTTTGCCATAGAATAGGCGCGGAAGCAGGGTTCGTCATTATTTGCAACAAGTGACCATTGATCAAATTTATCCCAATCACCACGATACTCTTCGGAAATATCAAAATTCTTGTAGGAGAGGTTTTTGTATGCCGGAACATCAATCTGAATGTAGCCGCCTGCGCGGAAGTCGAGTTTTTCACCTTTTGGAAGCTCAACCACCAGTTCCTTAATAAACGTTGCGACGTTGTCGTTTGAGCGTACCGTACACTCATACTTTTTGATGTCGAGAATCTCTGGCTCGATATCGAGCTTCATATCCTCTTTTACCTTTAGCTGGCAGGCAAGACGGATGCCTTCTTTGGCTTCGGCTTTGGTAATCTGTCCGGCCTCGGTGGGCAGTAGTTCTCCACCACCTTCGAGCACCTTACATTTACACATGGCGCAGGTTCCACCACCACCGCAGGCGGACGGAAGGAAGATTTTCTCAGAGGAGAGAGCAGACAGCAGAGATGAGCCAGGCTTGACTTCAATCTCTCTGTTTCCATCGTTGATATTGAGCTTGGCAAGTCCCTGAGGAACGAGCTTCTTTGCCGCAACCATGAGCATGATCACGAGCAGCATAATAACGACGCTGAAAACAACAACGCTTGCTACGATATAAATTACATTATCCATAATAGCAGTTTCCGATTAGAGGTTGATTCCTGAAAAGCACATGAAGGCCATTGCCATCAGGCCGGTCATAATCATGGTAATCCCCAGTCCTTTTAGACCGTCTGGAAGGTGTGAGTAACGGAGCTTTTTTCGGATTGCCGCCATTGACGTGATTGCCAAAAGCCATCCGATTCCGGATGCAAATCCGAAAACAGCGGATTCCGCTGCGCTGTATTCGCGCTCAACCATGAAGAGCGATCCGCCTAAGATAGAGCAGTTTACAGTAATCAGCGGCAGAAAGATTCCAAGTGCGTGGTAAAGCGTCGGAAAAAACTTATCCAAAATCATTTCAACGAGCTGCACCATAGAGGCAATAGTTGCAATAAAGCAGATAAAATTCAGGAAGCTTAAATCCAGTTGAGGAAGGCCCAGCCAATGCAGAGCACCGGGTCGTAACAGGAAGTGATGGATTGCCCAATTGACCGGAAGGGTAATTGTAAGAACGAAAATAACAGCAAATCCAAGACCAATAGCGGTGTCTACCTTCTTCGAGCAGGCGAGGAAGGAGCACATGCCCAGAAAATAGGCCAATAGAATATTTTCAACAAAAATTGCCTTAATGGATAGATTTAACAGTTCCATTGCTTATTCCTCCACATACTTGCTGACGGTACGCTGAGCCCAGATCAGCAATCCGAGAATAATGAACGCGCCCGGAGCGAGCAGGGCTAAGCCGTTACCCATATAGTTCTCCGGAAGAAGTCTAAAGTTTAGCCATGTGCCAAAACCGAGAATTTCACGAATCGATGCAACAGCGATTAGAATGATGCCGTAGCCCAGACCATTTCCCAATCCATCAAAGAGGGAGTCTTTCGGCGGGTTCTGCAGCGCAAAGGCTTCGGCGCGGCCCATCACAATGCAGTTTGTGATAATCAGGCCGACGAAGACAGAAAGCTGTTTGCTGATATCGAACAGGAACGCCCGCAGTAGCTGATCGGCAATAATTACCAAAGAGGCGATTACAGCCATTT
>DATCZD010000151.1:0-15486 GCA_036526075.1 Pontiella sp.
TAATCCCTTTCGCTACCCTAACTTTCGTCCATGAGCGTCAGTATCTGTCCAGAGAAGCGCCTTCGCCGCCGGTGTTCCACTTGATATCTACGCATTTCACCGCTACACCAAGTGTTCCCTTCTCCCCTCCAGTACTCTAGCTTGGCAGTTTCAAATGCAATTCCACGGTTAAGCCGTGGGCTTTCACATCTGACATACCAAGCCGCCTGCGGACCCTTTACGCCCAGTAAATCCGAACAACGTTCGCCACCTCTGTATTACCGCGGCTGCTGGCACAGAGTTAGCCGTGACTTCCTCTGCAGGTACTGTCAAGACAGCTAAGTTATTAACAAAGCTATCATTCCTCCCTGCTGACAGGAGTTTACAACCCGAAGGCCGTCTTCCTCCACGCGGCGTCGCATGTTCACACTTTCGTGCATTGACAATGATTCTCGACTGCAGCCTCCCGTAGGAGTCTGGACCGTGTCTCAGTTCCAGTGTGGCGGATCATCCTCTCAGACCCGCTACCCGTAAGCCTTGGTGAGCCATTACCTCACCAACAAGCTGATAGGAAATGGGCTTATCTCTTTGCGACAGGTTCCGAAGAATCCCCGCCTTTATATGAGGTACCAGGAGGTACCTGAACACATCCGGTATTAATCATCGTTTCCGATGGCTATCCCGAACAAAGAGGCAAATTACCCATTTATTACTCACCCGTTCGCCGCTCTCATCTATAACTTCTCTTCCGAAGAATTGAAAAAATAGAATCCCGCTCGACTTGCATGCCTAATCCACGCCGCCAACGTTCGTTCTGAGCCAGGATCAAACTCTCCATCAAATTTTAAAAAAATTGATCAGGTTAAAATCCTGTCTTAATATTAATTCGCATATTTAAAACTCAATCGCTCGTCCCTTAAAAAGGGCCAAGTGATCGACAAAGTTTCAAAGCATTGGCTATAACAAACCGCACCTCTTCTGATTCGAAGCGATGCTTCATTTCTGTCATATCTTATGAGTTATTCTGATGTCAAAAGAACAAAAAGCTTCAACTTCCAGCCGCATATCTCAGCGGGCTTTTCCGTTGAAGCGGCGGACAACCTATCAGACTCGCTGAATGAGTCAACCGCTTTTTTATAAAAAGTTTTTAAAGAACATCCTGTTCAATTCTTCAGCACCCGAAAACGGGCCTTTTGTTTCAAACAAGGCGGGCCATAATAATGACCGTTTTATTTCGATCAACCCGAAAGTTAAATTATTTTTCATCGACTGAAACAATGTTGCAAAGCGATAATGATCAGACTCGGCCCATGTCGGCATGAACGGCTATCAGCTCGTTTTGCGTCTCCATCAAGGACAAACCTGCATCCGCAAGCACTCATCTATTCAGCTGGTAAAATAAGAACAAAAACATCTCGCTTTTTCGGCGATCTACCATTCATCCCATCGCCTAAACTGTGGCAGATGTATTGTGAACAGGGGGACGGATAGTAATCAGAATCAGGCTTCTCGCAACCGTTTTTTTTATTTAATTTTCATCACTACTGCAACCCCCTAATCAATAGTTACTTGCAGACCTCGTTTTTAAACACAAACCCCATCTTCTGATTGTATAACAAGGGTCTCACCATCTATAAAAACAACAATCGGAGGAGCTAAATAACTATTAAGATCTTAGAACCTGTACTGAAATAGTGCGCCACTTAATAAAAGAAAATCCTCCCGACCAGATAGAAGGCATACCGCACCAGCAAGACAAATTATATGCGAACATCATGTTCACACTCCGCGACTAGATAATAATCACACTTATCAAGCCAAGGAAGGTGATCTAAACATACCCGCAAACCTACCGATCTGAAACCAATCTCCACTCACTCACTAAACAAGAGGTCCACTAACGCTCTCACTGACTCTAATAATTACCCCGGAAAGGCAATCTTTCTGGAATGACATGTATATATTTGCCAGCCGAAAACTAAAATACTTGCCCTGTACACTCAGAGTGATTACTTTTCTCCTCTTCGTAGACCGCTACGATTCAGGAGGAATGGCTGAGTGGTTGAAAGCGCACGATTCGAAATCGTGTGGGCCAAAAGGCCTCGGGGGTTCGAATCCCTCTTCCTCCGCCAAAGCTCCTTATCCACAGATTTAACAAGCGTTATAGATTTTCCGTTTTCTTAAAACACTATCTATGGTACCGCATCGTGTCAGCTCCATCCAAAACAAGGCTGTCGACACAAGTCTTTAACTAAAACAAAAGGTTAAGCTCAACATTCCCCTACCTTCTAATTCTGCATCAAGGGGAGTCTATCTGATCTGCTCATTGAATGATCCTAGCCAAACCATTTTGTTGTTTTTTGGCATTCACATACGCTTCCAGATTCAACAATCCACAAGCACAAAAAAAGACACCCCGATAAAGGGTGTCTTTTCTTTAGGAAGAACTCTCCTAGGCTTCCGCGTCAGCCTTTTCTTCAAATGCCAGCGGATCACCTCCGAGTACATCTTCAACAGAGATTTCCTCACCATGCCTATGCATCTTAATATCACGATACATCGGGAACCCAGTTCCGGCCGGAATCAACCGACCCATAATGACATTCTCCTTAAAACCGCGCAATGAATCAACCATACCGAGTGTAGCCGCCTTGGTCAGCACACGAGTCGTATCTTGGAAAGACGCAGCCGAGATAAAGGACTCCGTTTCGAGCGCAGCCTTAGTAATCCCCAAAAGAACAGGAGATGCTTCCGCAGGACGACGGCCTTCAGAAACAGCCTTCTGGTTGACTTCCTGGAAAGTCTGCTTTTCAACTTGTTCTCCCCAAAGGAACTCCGTATCGCCTGGATCCGTAATCTTAACCTTGCGTAGCATCTGGCGAACAATCACTTCAATATGCTTATCGTTGATCTCTACACCCTGCAGACGGTAAACAGCCTGAACTTCATTTACGAGATATTCCTGAAGATCCTGCGGACCACAGACCTCGAGTAGCTCCTGAGGAACAATAGGA
Organism: Pontiella sp.; assembly: GCA_036526075.1. Classification (GTDB taxonomy): domain Bacteria; phylum Verrucomicrobiota; class Kiritimatiellia; order Kiritimatiellales; family Pontiellaceae; genus Pontiella. The sequence continues at coordinate 2,994 of DATCZD010000151.1, forward strand.
CCTTCAGTTAGCTGTTGCCCCTTATGAACAAAGTCTCCTGGGAACACAATCACATGTTTATTCATCGGGATAAGATGTTCTTCTTCAGCACCAGTCACCGCATCGCGAATAATTAACTTACGTTTACCTTTCGCAATACCACCGAGCTCAACAATCCCTTCGATCTTCGCAATCTCAGCGGCTTCTTTCGGCGTACGGGCTTCAACAAGTTCTGCCACACGCGGAAGACCCCCGGTAATATCCTTCGTACGAACTGTCTTTCGCGGTGTACGGGCCAATGTGTAACCAGCATAGATAGCTTCGCCTTCTTTAATCATCACCTGCGCACCGGCCGGAATGGAATAATGACTCTTGCTTCCATCTTGACTGACAACCAGAATTTCTGGATGGAGGTCTTCTTTGTGCTCCATAACCGTAAGGCCTTCAACACCTGTGGATTCATCAACGGTTTTCTGAACAGTCACGCCTTCGATAAAGTCCTGAAACTCAAGTTTACCATTATGCTCAGAGAGAATCGGAACAGAGTACGGATCCCACTCAACAAAGGTTTCTCCAGCCTTGACCTCAGCACCATCATCAATGGAAACCAAAGAACCGATCACCATCGCATAACGCTCTAGCTCGCGGCCTTCGTCGTCAAGAATCAGGATATTACCGTTTTTGTTCAAAACAACATTGTGGTCATTCACCTTAACAGAACGAATGTTTTCATAACGAACCGTACCTCCAGACTTCGCTGTAACCTTCGGCTGCTTAAATACAGACGATGCAGTACCACCGATATGGAAAGTACGCATGGTCAGCTGTGTGCCAGGCTCTCCAATGGACTGAGCAGCAATGATACCAACCGGTTGTCCAAGCTCAGCCATTTTTCCTGTCGCCAGATTTTTACCATAACATTTAGCACATACACCGCGACGGGATTCGCAGGTCAATACCGAACGAACAATGACAGTTTCAACCCCCGCACTTTCAACCTTGCGGGCAGAATACTTGTCGATCAGTTCACCGGCCGCCACCAGAATATCATCCGGAGTGTGCGGGTTACAGATATCTTCAGCCGCAGTACGACCAATAATACGCTGGGATAGAGAAACTAGCTCATCATCCCCTTCAATTATAGCCGACACTTCAACTCCGTTAAGGGTAGCACAGTTCGGCTCAGTAATAATGATGTCGTGAGAAACGTCAACTAGCTTACGAGTGAGGTACCCGGAATCGGCGGTTTTTAAGGCCGTATCAGCAAGACCCTTACGGGCGCCGTGCGTTGATATAAAGTACTCTAGCACCGACAGACCTTCACGGAAATTCGATAAAATCGGACGTTCAATAATTTCACCGGACGGCTTTGCCATCAGACCACGCATACCGGCCAACTGACGAATCTGCTGACGGGAACCACGGGCGCCGGAATCCACCATTACATAAACCGGGTTGAGCTCGTCTTTAGACTTAGCGTTAACCGGATCATCATTCTCTTCCAACACTTCAAACAACTTATTGGTCAACTTGTCATTGGTATCAGTCCAGATATCAATGATCATGTTGTAACGCTCACCCTCTGTAATCAGACCCTTGCGGTGCTTCGCATCGACTTCCTCGATTTCCTTACGAGCATTGGCCACCATGGAGGCCTTGTCCTGCGGAATAATCATATCAGTCAAACCGATGGACATGCCTGAACGGGTAGCATGCTCATAACCGAGGTTTTTCAAATCATCAAGAACACGAACAGTTTCATTGTGTCCGGAAATTTCGTAGCATTGCTCGATAAGTATACCTACCACCTTCTTGGTAGCGGTCTTATTTACAAAGCCAAGCTCTGTCGGCCAGACTTCATTGAACAGTACACGACCTACCGTAGTGGTGATAACCCCTCGATCCTTATCACCATTGCGGGTTTCACGCTGATAATCCGGATTGCGATACCGTATGCGGTCATGCAGACGAACAACACCTTCATCATAAGCAGTTTGAACTTCAAGAATATCATTCATGAGAGGAAGTCGTTCGTCACACTTTTTCCCCTTCTTACGCAGCATCATGTACGATTGTGATTCCGAAGTAAGGAAGTAACAACCCAAAGCGATATCCTGTGTAGGAGTAGTTACCGGCTTACCGCTGGACGGGGAGAAGATATTGTTAGTCGCAAGCATCAGACTTTTAGATTCGACCTGAGCTTCAACAGATAGAGGTACATGAACCGCCATCTGGTCCCCGTCAAAGTCAGCGTTATAAGCAGTACACACCAGCGGATGAAGCTGAATGGCCTGACCCTCAATCAAAATCGGCTCAAACGACTGAATAGAGAGACGGTGAAGGGTCGGGGCACGGTTCAACATAACCGTATGACCACGGGTTACCTCATCGAGAATATCCCACACCTCATCAACTTGGCGCTCAATCATCTTTTTAGCACTACGAACCGTATGCACCACTCCACGCTCTTTCAGGCGGCGAATGATAAATGGTTCGAACAGTACGAGAGCCATCTTTTTCGGAAGACCACACTGGTTCAGCTTAAGAGTCGGTCCAACAACAATTACGGACCGGCCGGAATAATCAACACGCTTACCGAGCAGATTTTGACGGAAGCGACCCTGCTTACCCTTGAGCATATCACTCAGAGATTTTAGCGGGCGGTTCCCCGGGCCTGTTACAGCACGCCCATGGCGGCCATTATCAAATAGTGCATCGACTGATTGTTGCAGCATGCGCTTTTCGTTGCGGATAATGACTTCTGGCGTTTTCAGCGCAAGCAGTGTGCGCAGACGGTTGTTTCGATTAATTACACGACGATAAAGGTCGTTCAAATCTGAAGTAGCAAAACGGCCCCCTTCAAGCGGAACAAGCGGGCGCAAGTCCGGCGGAATAACCGGAAGCACTTCCATAACCATCCATTCCGGGCGAGAGCCACTCTTGATGAATCCTTCCATAACCTTCATCTGGTTGACTAGCTTCTTGCGAGTCTGCTTGGACCGGGTATTCATCATGGCTTCTTCCAATTCCTGAAGCATTTTACCCGGATCAATACGAGAGAGTAGTTCACGCACCCCTTCAGCACCGATCTTCGCAACAAAGCTGGTCTCACCATAGTTCAGCATGGCTTCACGGTATTCCTCTTCCGAAAGGAGCTGCTTTTCCTTCAGCGGAGTTTCGCCGGCATCAACAACGATGTAGTTATCGTAGTAAAGTACGCGTTCAAGATTACGCATGGTCATGTCCAGAATCAGTCCCATGCGGCTTGGCGTGGCTTTGAAGAACCAGATATGAGAAACAGGGACCGCCAACTCTATATGAGCCATGCGTTCACGACGCACACGCGATAGCGTTACTTCAACGCCACAGCGGTCACAGATCACACCTTTATGTTTGATGCGTTTGTATTTTCCGCACGAGCACTCCCAATCCTTAGTCGGACCGAAGATACGTTCACAGAACAGACCGCCCTTTTCCGGCTTAAAGGTTCTGTAGTTAATCGTTTCTGGATTTTTTACTTCTCCATGACTCCACGAACGGATCGCTTCCGGAGAAGCGAGAGTAATGTTCGCAAAGTCGTTTTGATCTTGCTGCTTTAGCCCAAAGATATCGGCAACATTGCTTGAGTTGGTTTCCACGGATATTCCTCCTGCAGTCTAAAAAATATAGGTCTATAAGTTTGCAAACTAGGTAGAAAGGATGGGTTCGCCATCCTCGTTCTTCACCTGGAAATTCAAGCCAAGTCCCTGTAGTTCCTTAATTAGTACGTTAAACGATTCCGGACGTCCGGAGTCTAGGACATTTTCGCCCTTAACAATCGCTTCGTACATACGGGTACGTCCGGCAATATCGTCAGATTTTACCGTAAGGATTTCCTGCAGTGCGTGCGCCGCACCGTAAGCTTCAAGCGCCCAAACTTCCATCTCTCCGAAGCGTTGGCCACCGTACTGGGCTTTACCGCCAAGTGGCTGTTGCGTAACGAGAGAATACGGACCTACCGCACGAGCGTGGATCTTTTCACTGACCAGATGGTGTAGTTTAAGCATATAGATCACACCCACCACAACACGCTGTTCAAAACGCTCTCCTGTGCGGCCGTCATAAAGTTCTGTCTTACCATCTTCGGACAGTCCAGACTCACCCAGCATCTCACGAATTTGCGTCTCTGAAATACCATCAAAAATCGGAGTTGCGGCATGCATTCCAAGATGCTTGCACGCCCATCCAAGATGCGTCTCAAGTACCTGACCCACGTTCATGCGAGAAGGCACACCTAGCGGGTTAAGTACAATATCGACAGGTGTTCCGTCTGGAAGGAATGGCATGTCCTCTTCGGCAACAATGCGAGAAATTACACCCTTATTACCATGTCGGCCGGCCATTTTATCACCCACTGAAAGCTTCTTCTTAGTGGCGATATAAACTTTAACCGATTTCACAATACCGGCATCGAGTTCCTCTCCGCTACCGGCACGGTCCAGAGAACGGTCCTTATCCTGCTTAGCTTCATTGAACTTACCGCGGTATTCATCGATAATACCCATGATTTTGATACGAATCGGACTCGGATCGATTTCAACATGCTCATAATTCGCAGCCAGCTTACGCAACAGCGTCTTGGTGATCTTACGGTTCGCTGGAATAATCACATCACCGCTTTCCGCATTCATCACATCCAGCGGAATCTTTTCGCCAAGCAGGATATTAGAAAGCGCCTCAGTCAGATCTTCAGTCAGTTGAGCCACTACATCTTCATGGCGCTCGGCAATCTCGTTCTGAAGTTTCTTAACATCGGTCGGCTTGTCTTTAGATGACCCTTGGTTCCCCTTAGACGAAACCTTGACATCCATAACGATACCGTATGTTCCGGAGGGAGCCTTCAAAGAGGTGTCGCGAACATCAGCAGCTTTTTCACCAAAAATTGCACGTAGCAGTCTCTCTTCCGGTGCAAGCTCGGTCTCACTCTTCGGAGTGATCTTACCCACCAGAATATCGCCCGGCTTCACTTCAGCACCAACTTGAATAATCCCGTCATGCGAGAGATTCTTCAGCGCTTCTTCACCGACATTAGGAATGTCTCGAGTGATTTCTTCCGGACCCAATTTCGTATCACGCGCGCCACATTCAAACTCTTCAACATGGATAGAGGTGTATACATCTTCGCGGACCATTTTCTGGTTGATCAGAATCGCGTCCTCAAAGTTATAACCGCCCCACGGCATGAAGGCCACAACTACGTTTTTGCCGAGAGCCAGTTCGCCCTCATCAGTTCCAGCTCCGTCTGCGAGCACATCACCGGCAGCAATTTTCTGCCCTACTTTGACAATTGGACGTTGATTCAGGCAGGTTCCAGCATTAGACCGCATGAATTTGCGAAGCCTGTAGTCCTGGAAGTCATTTCCGGATTTCTTCGCGGGCATCTTCCCGTCCTTAGAAATCACAATACGATCAGCATCAACATAAGCAACTTTACCCGCCTCGGAAGCCGTTACCAACACACGAGAATCGCGGGCCAAACGACCTTCAATTCCCGTTCCGACAAATGGACGTTCAGACTTCATCAGCGGAACGGCCTGACGTTGCATATTCGATCCCATAAGCGCGCGGTTAGCATCATCGTGCTCAAGAAACGGAATCAAACCAGCAGCAATGGATACCACCTGCTTTGGTGATACATCCATGTACTCAACCTTTTCCGGAGGGACTTCGATGAAGTCCCCGCGAACACGAACCATAACACGATCATTAACGAAGCAACTCTTGTCATCCAGCTCAGCATTTGCCTGAGCGATTACATAGCGTTCTTCTTCATCCGCAGTCAGCCAGTCAATATTCTTGCTGACTTTGCCTTTAGAGACCTTGAGATACGGAGTAACAATAAAGCCATACTCATTAACTTTCGCAAAAGTAGAAAGTGAAGAGATTAGACCAATATTTGGGCCTTCCGGCGTTTCAATCGGGCATATACGACCATAGTGTGAACTATGAACGTCACGTACTTCAAATCCGGCGCGGTCTCGGTTCAGACCTCCCGGTCCAAGCGCGGAAAGACGCCGCTTATGAGTCAATTCAGAAAGCGGATTGGTCTGATCCATAAACTGCGACAACTGACTACGACCAAAGAAATCCTTGATCACAGCAGAAAGAGCTTTCGGATTAATCAACTTCTGAGAAGAGAGCCGATCTACAGTCGTATCGAAAATGGTCATACGCTCTTTCACAAGGCGCTGAATACGCGCCAAGCCAACACGACACTGACCTTCTAGCAGTTCACCAACTGTACGAATACGGCGACTACCTAAATGATCAATATCATCAAGCGTACCTTCACCCATACGCACCATCAGTAGGTAACGTAGCGCCTCAACAACATCTTCAACTTCCAGCGTGAGAGACTCGCTTTCGATGCCAAGTTTCTGCTGGATCTTATAGCGACCTACACGGCTTAGGCTGAAGCGGGCTTCATCAAAGAAAAGTCGCTTAATCATCTGTCGGGCAGATGCGGTAGTGGGCGGATCGCCTGGACGAAGCTTCTGATAAAGATCCTTGAGCGCTTCATCAACCGTACGGGTGGTATCTGCCTGAACACTCTTAAGGAAGAGTCCCTGATCCCAGGAAACATCTACTACGGATATCTTCTTATACCCAGCTAGTTTCATTCGCTGAATCATATCCACCGTCAGCGCATCATAGCGACGGCCAATAACCGACTCAGAATCGGCATCAACGATATCATCGCTAAGCACAAGATTCTCAAGATCTTCTTCAGCATACTTTTTCTTAGAAAGAGAGAATTCTGCAAACTTATAGTACAGGTTTAGAATCTCTTCATCCTTTTCATATCCCAATGCACGCAGGAACGTCGACGCAAGGAATTTACGGCGACGACGCTTACGATCGAGATAGATGTAGATCAGATCACTGGTATCAAACTGTGCTTCAATCCACGAACCGTGGTCCGGAATAATACGGAATGAATGGAGAATAGAACCATTGGCATGAACACTCTGCTCAAAACAGATGCCCGGTGAACGGTGCAACTGACTGACGATTACACGCTCAGCACCGTTAATTACAAAGCTCCCACTCTGTGTCATTAACGGAATCTCACCCATAAACAAGGTGTCTTCACGAAGATCTTCACCTTCGCGGAGCTTGAAAGTCACATACAACGGAGCCGAGAAGGTTTCCCCTTCACGGATTGACTCCAGGTGATTCAGTTTAGGTGTCTTAATGTCGTAGCTTACGAAATCAAGAGCAATCTGCCCATCGTAACTCTCAATCGGAAACGCTTCACTCAATACAGCTTGAAGACCCATCTTCTTCCGTTTGGAAGGAGAAAGGTCCTGCTGCAGAAAGTCCCGATAGGAATTAAGTTGGATTTCAATCAAGTCAGGCGCATCTAGCGCATCAGTTAGCTTACCAAAGTTTTTTCTCTCAGCCATCCCGCACTCTCAGGTTATTGTTGAATAACGGTTGTTCCCCTTTGGGTCTCAAAGGGGAACAATACACATGTCACCTCAAGGGTGACGCAATCTGTCAAAGATCAATAAAACTATAGGTTTTATTTAAGTTCGATAGATGCTCCAACACCTTCAAGCTTTTCTTTCATAGCTTCTGCGTCTTCTTTGGAAGCGCCAGTTTTCACGGTAGCCGGAGCACCGTCAACCAGCTCTTTTGCTTCCTTCAGGCCGAGGCCTGTGATACCGCGAAGTTCCTTGATCACTTGAATCTTGGATGCGCCAGCCGCGGTCAAGACGACTTCAAATTCAGTCTGTTCAGCAGCAGCAGCGCCACCCTCGTCACCTGCCGGAGCAGCAACAGCAACAGCTGCCGGAGCGGCTGCGGTTACGCCGAGACGATCTTCCAGAGCTTTTACGAGCTGAGAGAGTTCGAGAACCGAAATGGTTTCTACCCAATCAACGAATTCTGCCATCTTGCCTTCGAGTACTACTTCTTCTTTTGTTTCTTCGGACATTTTGTACCTCCAATTGAACTGCTATCTAATTCAAATTAATTTTATTATGCTTCTTGTTCTTTTTTGTCTTTTACTGCGCTCAACACATAAACCAAGCTTGCGACCTTCTGGTCAAGTACACCAACCAACTGGCTACACGGAGCCTGCAGTGTGCCGAGCAACATGGCACGCAGAACATCCTTGGAAGGAAGCCTTGCGAGTTCAACCACATCATTAGCATTAACGGGTTTGCCTTCAACAAAGCCGCCGGTGATTACGGGTTTCTGATTTTTAGCAGTAAATTTCTTAATGATCTTTGCGACCTCAACCACATCGCCTTCACCGTAAATCATGGCAGTCTGCCCTTTGAGCAGATCCGACACATCTTCGGTCATCGCACGACTAAGCATGGTTTTCTTCACTACATTGAAGGAAGCACCCTGTTCACGCAGGGAAGTCTTCAATGCCGTGGTGGTCGGCATGTCCATGCCGGTATAATCGGCAAGAATCATGTAGAGCGCGCCGGAAACGCGCTCATCGAGTTCCGCCGCTATCGCTACTTTTTCTGGTCTTAGACCTTTTTCTTCAGGTTTCATCTAAATCCCTTCCCTTCTCTACGCGGAGATTTCCTTCAAGGCAACCCTAAGACCGGGGCCCATGGTACTAGAGATCGTGCAACGCTTGATATAGGTTCCTTTGGCGCTCGCCGGTCTGGCGCCATTAATGGCGTCTACAACCGCTTTCGCGTTTTCAATCAGAGCATCCTTTGTGAAGGAGCGTTTACCAAAAGGAACAGCAATGTTTCCGTTGCGGTCCATGCGAAATTCTACGCGACCAGCCTTCAGCTGATTAACAGCTACAGCGGTATCGTCCGTAACCGTTCCAGTTTTCGGATTCGGCATGAGGCCTCGCGGACCCAGTACACGAGCAACCTTACGAACTTCCTTCATGGCATCCGGAGTGGCGACTGCGGCATCAAAGTCGGTCCAACCGTCCTGAACTTTCTTGATCAGGTCTTCGAATCCAACTTCAACAGCTCCCGCTGCGCGGGCAGCTTCGGCGGCTTCTCCGGTTGCAAAAACGATTACACGAACATCCTTACCAGTACCATGCGGAAGCGCAACGGTAGAACGGATTGCCTGATCAGACTTAGTCGGATCAACCCCCATTCGAAAGGCAAACTCAAATGTTTCGTCAAATTTAGCGGTAGGGTTCTCCTGCAAGAAAGCAATAGCGCTATCTACGCTGTAACTCGCTTCCTTCTGAACCTTTTCCGCAACTGCGGTATATTTTTTTCCGTGAATAGCCATTATTCCACCTCGATTCCCATGCTACGCGCAGTACCTTCAATAATGCGAACTGCAGCGTCTAGATCGCTGGTATTCAGGTCATCTTTCTTAACCTCAACAATTTCCTCGATCTGTGCGCGGGTTACCTTGCCAACCTTGTCGCGGTTCGGCACACCAGAACCCTTCGCTAGACCAGCAGCCTTCTTCAGCAAAACCGATGCGGGGGGGCTTTTTGTAACAAATGAGAAGCTCCGATCACTGTATACAGTGATTACCACCGGAACAACCATTCCCGCCTGGCTCTGCGTGGCGGCATTGTACGCCTTGCAGAACTCCATAATATTAACGCCGTGCTGACCCAATGCGGGTCCAACAGGCGGGGCAGGGTTTGCTCCCCCTGCCGGGATCTGCAACTTAATGTACCCTTTGATTTCCTTAGCCATAATAATCCTCAATCAAATTTATTCGGCCGACCGTTCTACTTGCCAGTACTCGAGCTCCACCGGAGCTTCGCGGCCAAAGACAGAAACAAGAACCTTTAAAATTCCACGCTCAGGATCAACCTCATCGATAATACCGGTCGAACTTGTAAATGGACCATCTGTAACCTTAACGGTTTCTCCCGGTTCAAACATAACTTTCGGCGCCACAATTTCCTTCTTCTCTTCGATCTGATTGACAATACTGTCAACTTCCTGATCGCTCATAGGGGCGGGCCTTTCGCCACCCAGGAAACCGATAACGCCCGGCGTATTTTGAATAAAACTCCACGCCTCAGCATTCACCGATTTATCTTCGTTATACAGGCCGATGTTAATCAAAACATAGCCTGGGAAAAACTTACGGTTGATCGTTGTTTTTCTGCCTTGCTTAACTTCCGAGACTTTTTCGGAGGGGATTAAAACCTCTCCAATAACGTCTTCCATTTCCTCTTGCTGCACGCGGCTGGCAATGTTCTTTTGAACTTTCAACTCATGACCGGAAAGCGCGTGTAGAATGAACCATTGTTTTGGCATATCTATAATTCCTAACCTGAATAAACTAGCGAATAATTAGTTGAAGCAATTTCACATTCACGACATCGCAAAGCCCAACAAAAGCTCCGAGAAGTATGACAGAAACGATAACTACTACTGATTGCCCAAACAGCTCCTTGCGGGACGGCCACGAACACTTCAGCAATTCGACTTTCACCTCTTCAAGGAAGGTCTTGATACTTCCAGTGCATTGGTTGAGTTTATTCATTATGCTTTCCAGTTCTCAAATAAGTGGCAGGTCGGAAGGGACTCGAACCCCTAACAGCCGGTTTTGGAAACCGGTGCTCTACCAATTGAACTACCGACCTGTCGTCAAAATTGAATCAACTACTTGGTCTCGCGGTGCAAGGTGTGGCGACGATCACGCGGACAATACTTCTTTATCTCGCGGCGACTAGTCTCCAGCTTCTTGTTGCGGGTTCCGGTGTAGTTGCGCTCTTTGCACTCGGTGCAAGCCAGAGTAATAATATCTCTTGGCATGGTTTTATCCTGTTAGAGTGTTAGCGGGACCCGGGCAGGTCGCGCCTGCCCGTCCCCGAAGAAACGACATTACTCAGTGATGGTAACAACACGGCCAGCACCAACAGTACGTCCACCTTCACGAATCGCGAAGCGCATATGCTGCTCCATAGCAATCGGAGTGATGAGCTCAACTTCCATGGTGATGTTGTCGCCAGGCATAACCATTTCAACACCTTCCGGAAGCTGAATGTCACCAGTAACGTCGGTTGTACGGAAGTAGAACTGTGGGCGATATCCCTTAAAGAACGGGGTATGACGTCCACCTTCGTCCTTGGACAGAACATAAACTTCGCCCTGGAACTTGGTATGAGGCTTAATGGAACCGGGCTTAGCCAGAACCTGACCACGCTGTACATCTTCTTTCTTAGTACCACGCAGCAAAATACCAACGTTGTCACCAGCCTGACCTTCGTCAAGGATCTTACGGAACATTTCTACACCTGTGCAGGTGGTCTTTGCAGTGTCTCTGATGCCGATGATTTCAACTTCATCGCCAGTATGGATGACGCCACGCTCAACTCGGCCAGTCACAACGGTACCACGGCCTTCGATGGAGAATACATCTTCGATCGGAAGCAGGAAGGCCAGGTCAGTGATACGCTCCGGCTCCGGAATCCATGAATCAAGAGCATCCATCAGATCCTGAATGCATTGTGCTTCCGGACCTTCCGGGTTGTTAATTGCACCCAGAGCAGAACCGCGAACGATCGGAGAATCTTCTTCAAACTCATACTTAGTAAGAAGCTCCTGAATTTCCATTTCAACGAGCTCGATCAACTCTTCGTCATCAACAAGATCGCATTTGTTGAGGAAAACAACAATTTTCGGAACACCAACCTGACGAGCCAAAAGGATGTGCTCGCGAGTCTGCGGCATAGGACCTGAAGGTGCTTCTACAACGAGAATAGCACCGTCCATCTGCGCAGCGCCGGTAATCATGTTTTTAACATAGTCAGCATGCCCCGGGCAGTCAACGTGAGCGTAGTGACGATTGTCTGACTCATACTCAACGTGAGAAGTTGCAATAGTCAGAATCTTAGTGGAGTCACGACGACCCTGGGACTCAGAAGCTTTAGCAACAGTGTCGTAAGCAATATACTTTGCCAGACCTTTAGCAGCCTGCACACAAGTAATCGCAGCAGTAGTAGTAGTTTTACCATGGTCAACGTGACCAATTGTGCCCACATTCACGTGGGGCTTTGTCCGTTCGAACTTATCTTTAGCCATTTTATTTACCTCCTGAATATTCTCAGTTAATACCATTTTTTTTACAAAGCGAATAAATGGAGCCCATAAGCAGATTTGAACTGCTGACCTCATCCTTACCAAGGATGCGCTCTACCAACTGAGCTATATGGGCCGTTTATCCAACAAAAAACATATAAACAAGCCTATCGCACACCGGTAAAAAAATGCGTTCAGAAGCCTGTTTTGTCCAAAATTTGCCTTATCTGCCGATTAAGGGCTCTTGGCAAATAAGGTGGCGTAATTTATATAACCCCCCGCTAGTGTCAACCCATATCCCTAAAAAAGTTTAACAAATTATATAAAGCGGGCTCGATGTCATAACTCCTAGACATCAACGACTTCCTTGTTCTACTTCAAGAGCAAGCCTCATGGAAGATTTGGTTTCAACTCAACTCCACTCTTGTCAACCGGATACAATGCATTCTCTAAATCCAGCTTCCGAGCCATAGACCCCAAAATCT
>DATCZD010000152.1:0-28189 GCA_036526075.1 Pontiella sp.
GAAGAGACACTGGAAGCTATTGACCAATACCGAGTGGCTATCAAGGGGCCGTTAACGACTCCGGTTGGCGGAGGGCGCCGCAGTCTTAATGTAACGCTTCGTCAGCAGCTGGACCTCTATGTCTGCCAGCGTCCGATCACATGGTTTCATGGAGTGCCTTCCCCGATCAAAACACCGGAACTTGTTGATATGGTCGTGTTCCGTGAAAACTCGGAAGATATTTATGCCGGCATTGAGTGGCAGGCCGAATCACCGGAATCAAAAAAGGTGATCAATTTTCTGCAAGATGAGATGAGTGTGACCAATATTCGTTTTCCGGAAGACTCCGGTATTGGAGTAAAGCCGGTTTCCCGAAGAGGATCACAGCGTCTGATTCGGGCAGCTCTTGAGTATGCCATTAAAAATGACCGTAAATCAGTAACGATTGTCCACAAAGGCAATATTATGAAGTTTACCGAAGGAGCATTTCTGCAGTGGGGTCTTGAGCTTGCTCAGGAGGAGTTTGGCGCTACCTATCATGGCACAGAGAAGGTCTATACGCTTAAAAACCCGGAAACCGGGAAAACCATTGTACTGAAGGATTGTATCTGTGATGCCTTTTTGCAGAACATTCTTTTGAAGCCTCAGGATTACGACGTTGTCGCTACGTTGAACTTGAATGGCGATTATGCATCTGACGCGCTGGCTGCATGTGTAGGGGGAATCGGAATTTCACCGGGAGCCAACATTAACTACCAAGAAGGCAAAGCGGTGTTTGAAGCAACGCATGGTACCGCCCCGGATATTGCAGGGCAGGATATTGTTAATCCGTGTTCACTGGTTCTATCAGCAGAGATGATGCTGCGTTATTTCGGCTGGACTGAAGCGGCTGATCTGGTGATCCAGGCGGTGGATACTGCCATTCGGAATAAAACGGTCACTTCAGACTTTGCCCGCATGATGCCTGACGCAGTATCTTTGAGCTGTAGTAAGTTTGCTGAAGAAGTTGTCTGCAGCATGCAGTGATTGAGATGGGATATTACAATGGGCAGCACTTCTCTCTCCTCCAACGTGATCGACTCTCCGGATATTGCTCTGATAGGCGGAGGAGTAATGAGCGCAACCCTAGGTATGCTGCTAAAGCTTTTAAATCCAAACCTAACGATTCAGATTATAGAAGCACTGCCGAGTATTGCACTGGAGAGCTCTGCCGGGGCTAATAATGCTGGAACCGGTCATGCGGCACTTTGTGAGCTGAATTATACTCCGAATGATGCTGATGGGAATGTGGATATCAGCAAGGCAATTCGCATCAATGAGCAGTTTGAAGTCTCCAAGTATTTTTGGGCTCACCTCGTTGAGCTCGGAGTCATTCAGGATCCGGGATCTTTCATTCAGCGTGTTGCTCACATGAGCTTTGTCCGCGGGCAGGATAATCAGGATTTTCTGCGTCGTCGCCATGTGGCGATGCAGGCGCATCCGTTTTTTCAGCAGATGGAACTTTCCTCCGACCGGGATGAGATTGCTGAGTGGGCTCCGTTATTGATAAAGGGTCGCGACCCCGATGAAGCTCTTGCTGCCACCCGGGTAGGGCGGGGAACCGATGTGAATTTCGGATCACTTTCCCGTCAGATGCTGGAATACCTAGCAGGGCAGAGGGACGTCGGCCTGTTGGTTGACACCTCGGTCACCCATTTGAGCCGCACATCAAACGGCCGCTGGCGCCTGCAGCTGAAGAGGCGCTCCGGAGAAGTTAACTCGATTGATGCAGGCTTTGCTTTTATCGGGGCCGGCGGGGGCGCATTGCCTCTATTGCAGAAATCAGGCATCCCGGAGGGTCGTGGTTACGGTGGATTCCCGGTCAGCGGTAAGTTTCTGTACTGTACTGATCCGGAAATCGTCAGTCAGCACTCTGCAAAGGTTTACGGCAAGGCGGAGGTAGGGGCTCCTCCGATGTCTATGCCACATCTTGATGCACGCGTAATTGACGGGCAGCGGTCGCTGTTGTTCGGTCCGTTTGCCGGATTCTCTCCAAAATTTTTAAAGAGCGGGTCGAACCTGGATCTATTAAAATCGGTTCGGCCTGATAATCTTTTTCCGATGCTGGCGGCGGGGCGCGATAATATGTCTTTAACCCAGTATTTAATCGGTGAATGTCTTAAAAATCATAAGAACCGCTGCAACAGCCTGCGCGACTTCTTTCCGAATGCCCGGAATGAAAACTGGAGACTGCAGGTCGCAGGGCAACGAGTGCAGATTATTAAGCGGGATGAAAAGCGCGGCGGAAGATTGCAGTTTGGGACAGAAGTGGTTGCGGCTAATGATGGCTCATTAGCTGCTGTTCTCGGAGCATCGCCGGGTGCCTCCACCGCGGTCTCTATAGCTCTCCAACTGCTCGAAAAATGCTTTCCGAAAGAAATGAGCTCTGATGACTGGCGTAACGCATTGAGCAAAGCAGTTCCTTCTTATGGAAAATTGCTAGCCGAAAACCCTGATTTATATCATCATATCTGCCAAAGGGCAGATTGCGTACTGAATTTAGGCACTTGTGCCGATAAGGAGAAGTTTTAATGAAGCCGACCGATTCCAGAGACCCGGAATATTACCACAAGGTGGTCGACTGCCAGTATGCCTGCCCGGCACATACTCCGGTCCCTGAATATATCCGTCTGATTGCTGACGGGAAATATACTGACGCCTATATGATCAACTGGGAGGCCAATGTATTCCCGGGCATTCTTGGGCGTACCTGTGATCGGCCCTGTGAACCGGCCTGCCGGCGTGGTCGTGTTGAAGATAAGCCAGTGGCTATCTGTCGCTTAAAGCGGGTTTGCGCAGATATGAAGGACGATATTAAGGCCCGTCTTCCGGAAATTCCGGAAGAGAAAAACGGGAAGCGCGTGGCTTTAATTGGTGCGGGGCCCTCTTCACTAACGGTATGCCGGGATCTGATGCCGCTTGGGTACGAGCTAGACCTTTTTGAGGCCTCGGATAAGGCCGGTGGATTTATGCGTCAGCAAATTCCTTCATTTCGTCTTCCGGAAAAAGTGATCGACGAGGAGACGGGATACATTCTCGATATGGGAGTGAATGCCCATTTCAACACCCGTGTTGAGAGTCTTAAGGCTCTTCTGGAAGAGGGCTATGATGCGGTTTTTGTCGGATCCGGAGCGCCTAGCGGCCGTGTACTTAAGCTTCCGGGCTATGAGTATGATAATGGGAAGAACGTACTCGTGGGAGTTGAATGGCTAGCGGAAGTTACTTTCGGCCATGTAACCAAAGCTCCGGAGGATGTCATCGTGATCGGCGGCGGTAATACTGCTATGGACTGTTGCCGTACTGCGCTCCGTCTGGGAGCAAAAAATGTAAAGGTTCTTCTCCGTACGCCGATTTCCGCCATGGTTGCGTCCCCGTGGGAGATTGAAGATACTCAGGCGGAGAATATTCCGATTATTGAAAACCATAACCCGCTGGAATATATCGTTGAGGACGGCCAGCTGAAGGCGATGAAGTTCGAGGTAATCGAATATTCTGTGACGGAAGATGGAAAAGAAGTTTTCACGCCAACCGGACAAGAGAAAATCATCGACTGCAGTCTTGTGCTGCTGGCCATCGGGCAGGCCAATGCATTCCCGTGGATTGAGCGGGACATCGGCATAGAGTTTAATAAATTCGGTCTGGCCGAAGTGGATGATGTGACTTATCAGTCGACTCTTCCAAAGGTGTTTTTCGGTGGCGATGCTGCATTCGGACCGAAGAATATTATTACTGCGGTTGCTCAGGGCCATCAGGCCGCGATCTCTCTGGACCTGTTTTTAAGCGGGAAGGATTTGTTGCATGATCGTCCGGAACCGACAACGAATCTCATGAGCCAGAAAATGAGTATACATGAATGGAGCTATTCGAGCTCGGTTGCGGAACATGTTCGCCATGTTGTGCCGCATGTTGATCTTCGTCAGGCACTGCAGAGTCACAAGGTTGAGGTGGAACTGGGTTTTGATGTTCAGACGGCAATTAAAGAGGCAAACCGTTGCCTGAACTGCGATGTGGAAACTGTTTTTGATCATCAAAAATGTATTGAATGCGATGCCTGCATCGATATCTGTCCGGTGGACTGTCTGACAATAACGGAAAATGATGCAGAGGCTGAACTTCGCCGTAAACTGAATATTCCCGCCCTGAATCTAGGGCAGTCCATATTTGTTTCTGAACCGCTAAAAACCGGTCGCGTGATGGTGAAGGACGAGGATGTCTGCCTGCACTGTGGACTCTGTGCGGAACGCTGCCCTACGGCGGCGTGGGACATGCAGAAATTTTCCTATAACCCACCTTGCTCAAGTTCCAAGCAAGGCTGTTCGAAATGAAAGATGACTCCTCGGTGATTTTGCTATGAAACGCGATATTGTTGTTAATAAGTTTGTTATAAAATTTGCCAATGTAAACGGAACGGGTTCGGCAAGTGCCAATAAGTTGTTCAGTCGGGCCGTTTTCCACATGGGAGTTCCGATCAGTCCCAAAAACATTTTCCCGTCTAATATTCAGGGGCTGCCGACCTGGTACGAAGTCCGCATTAATGAGGATGGCTTTCTTGGCCGCCGCGGGGGCGTGGAAATCATAGTTGGCATGAATCCGCAAAGTATGGAGCGGGATATTAACGAAGTGGAAAAGGGGGGTTACTTTATTTATGACTCCACGAAGCCGCTAGACCCTTCTCTGCTACGCGATGATATCGACTTTATAGGGATCCCTCTTACGGAAAAATGCCGTGAAATGTACGAGGATTCCCGGCAGAGACAGCTTTTCAGAAATGTGATGTATGTCGGCGCCCTGGCGGCTCTGTTTGATATGGATCTGGGGGGATTTGAGCAGCTTCTGAATGAACAGTTCAAAGATAAACCGCGGATAGTCACGTCGAACCTTCAAGCGCTCGAGGCGGGATACAAAATGGCCCAGGAGCAGTGCACCTGCCCTATCGCGTATCGGATAGAGCGGCGTAACAATGTGGGGAACAAGATTCTAATGGAAGGCAATAATGCCTGCGGCTTGGGAGCGGTTTATGGCGGGGCTACGGTTTCTGCCTGGTATCCCATCACTCCTTCCACCTCGGTGATTGATAGCTTTTCAAAGTTCTGCCGCAAGTTCCGCATGGACCCGGAAAGCGGGAAGAAAAACTATGCCATTGTGCAAGCGGAAGATGAGCTGGCAGCGATTGGTATGGTGATCGGTGCTTCATGGAACGGAGCGCGGGCGTTTACTGCGACTAGCGGCCCGGGACTTTCACTGATGAATGAGTTTTTCGGTCTGGCCTACTTTGCTGAAATTCCGGCGGTATTAATTAATGTCCAGCGGGCCGGCCCTTCAACCGGGATGCCGACACGAACCCAACAGTCCGATATTCTGGCCGCGGCCTATGCGTCTCACGGCGATACCAGACATATCTGTCTTTACCCTTCAACGCCGAAAGAGTGTTTCACGTATACAGCGATGGCGTTCGATTTGGCTGAACGCTTTCAGACTCCGGTGATTGTGCTATCCGACCTGGACCTTGGGATGAATGATAATATGTCCGATCCGCTGGAATGGGATGATACGCGGTCATATGACCGTGGCAAAATTATGACCAAAGAAGTCCTAGACGGTATGGATGTGCGCTATGGGCGCTACCTGGATGTGGATGGAGACGGGATTCCTTATCGAACCCTGCCGGGAACTCACCCAACCAAGGGAGCTTATTTTACACGCGGCACTTCTAAGGATGAATATGCGGTGTACACCGAAAATGGTGAAAAATATATTGAGAATATGGAGCGACTGCTACGCAAGTGGGAAACCGCCAGAGAGTATGTTCCCAAGCCGATTATCCGCCAAACAGAAAAACCCTGCACGGTCGGAGTGATTTATTACGGAACATCCGAGGCTGCTACCATGGAGGCGCTGCATTACCTCAACAACCTGCACGGAATTTCGCTTGATAGCATGGGGGTTAAAGCTTTCCCCTTCTCGAAAGAGGTCGATCAGTTTATTGAAAACCATGAATATGTCTTTGTGGTTGAACAAAACCGCGATGCTCAGATGCGCTCGCTGTTGATTAATGAGTTTGATTACGACCCGGAGCGGTTGGTTTCGGTTCTGCATTATGACGGAAGCCCGATTACCGCCCGCTTTATCCGGCACGAGATCCGGGACTGGATTTTGCAGACCACCACTTCACCCCGTCGCCGGAGCCGTTTCTACTAGGAGTTTCCCATGAGTTATAATATTCCCACGTTCCGACATCCAAACCTGCCGAAGAATGATATTGGCTATACCTCGAAGGATTACGAGGGCGCTGTCTCTACGCTTTGTGCCGGTTGCGGACATGATTCGATCAGTGCGGCCATTCGCGAAGCTTGTTTTGAGATGTCTATTCCCCCGCATCGCGTAGCCAAGTTGTCTGGCATTGGATGTTCGTCAAAGACGCCGACCTATTTTCTTGGTCAATCGCATGGATTCAACTCCGTGCACGGTCGTATGCCATCAGTGGCTACCGGGGCTAATATGGCAAACCGGGACCTTATCTATATCGGAGTTTCCGGTGATGGTGATACGGCATCGATCGGAATGGGACAGTTTGTACATGCGGTTCGTCGCAACGTCAATATGGTATATATCTGTGAAAATAACGGCGTATACGGACTGACAAAGGGCCAGGACTCCGCAACAACTGATATCGGTTCCAAATCGAAAAAAGGGGAGCCCAATGCGCTGGAGCCTATCGATCTTTGTGCGATTGCTCTTCAGCTGGGTGCAACCTTTGTGGCGAACAGCTTCTCCGGGGATAAGCAGCAGCTGGTTCCTATCATTGAGGCGGCTATCGCTCATAGGGGCTTTGCATTCATTAATGTGATTTCCCCGTGTGTCACTTTCAACAATGCATCCGGATCCACGAAAGCCTACGATTATATGCGCGAGCATATGGCGTCCACCAATACAGTAGACTATGTGCCACCGGCAACCGAGATTACTGCTAGCTTTGAAGAAGGTACGGATGAACGGGTGACTATGCATGATGGCTCCGTAATCACACTGCACAAGCTGGACTCCCGGCACGATATCCACAGTCGCCGCTCTGCACTTACTTTAATGCAGGATTATAAAGCTGAAGGCAAAGTAGTGACAGGAATTCTATTTTTTGATAAGAATAGTAAAGAGATCCACGAAACTATGAACACGTCGAGTGTTCCCTTAAAGGATCTCAGTGAAAAGGAACTATGTCCGGGGAGTGCGGCTCTTGAAAAAATCAATCAATCGCTACATTAAATAAAGGATTCCAGATAATGAACATCACCAAAACCCTTTTCTCATCAATTGGCCAGAAGTTGCTGATAGCCACTTCCGGGCTGATTATGTTTTTACTGTTTTTGATTCCCCATATGGGTGGAAATATCCTGTTCCTTTTCGGAGCGGATGTATTTAATTCTTATGCGCATCATCTGCATGAGCTGGTGCCGGTGGTCATCGGTATCGAAGTGCTGATGCTGGCTTCCATTACGCTGCATATGATTATGGCGATTCGGGTCAGCATTTCCAACAGCAAGGCTCATGGGAAGCGGCTTACGCAGAAATCCACAAAGGAACGCTCTCTGGCGGCCAGACTGATGCCGGTGTCCGGGGGTATGATCTTCATTTTTATCGTCAAGCATCTGGCGGACTTTAAGCTCTATGACAAGACGATGACTACGCTGCATGGAGTGGAAACATATGATGTTTACGCTATGGTGTTGAGCCGGTTCCAGAACGATCCGGTTCATCTGTTGTTTTATGTGGGTTTTATGGTGGCGGTTGGTTTGCACCTGAGTCATGCGCTGCAGAGTTCCCTGCAGACCTACGGTCTTTTTGTGCCGCGTACGGGCAGCCGGATTAAGCTGGCCAGCGCGGTGGTTGCCTGGGGGATGGCTGCAATATTTGCCATCATTCCAATTGTTGCTTTTACCCGTTAACCTGATCTGAGGACGAAAATGAAACTTGATGCCAAAATTCCTGAAGGGCCCATGGCCGAAAAGTGGACGAACCACAAGTTTAACGTCAAGCTGGTGAACCCGGCCAACAAGCGAAAGCATAAGGTGATTATTGTCGGCACCGGTCTGGCCGGAGCATCTGCTGCCGCCACAATGTCGGAGTTGGGTTATCAGGTGCATAGTTTTACCTATTCGGATACCCCCCGCCGTGCCCACTCGATTGCCGCACAGGGCGGTATCAATGCCGCCAAGAATTATCCGAATGACGGTGATTCGGTTTATCGCCTATTCTACGACACCGTGAAGGGTGGAGATTTCCGCTCCCGAGAGGCGAATGTTCACCGACTGGCGGAATGTTCAAACCTGATTATTGATCACTGCGTGGCTCAGGGTATTCCTTTTGCTCGCGAGTATGGCGGCTATTTGGCCAACCGCTCCTTTGGCGGTGCACAGGTTTCCCGCACGTTTTATGCTCGGGGACAGACGGGTCAGCAGTTGCTTCTGGGAGCCTTCGGTGCGCTGCAGAAAGAGATTAAAAAAGGCGGCGTTACCATGCATACGCGTACCGAGGTGATTGATGTTGTCGTCATTGACGGTCAGGCGCGTGGTATTATCGCCCGTAACCTGGTAACCGGGGAGTTGACGCGTCATGAAGCGGATGCGGTCGTGTTGGCTACCGGAGGCTACGGCAACGTATTCTTCCTTTCCACCAACGCAATGAACTGTAATGCCAGTGCCGCATGGCGGGCTTACAAAAAAGGAGCTGCCTTCGCCAATCCCTGTTACACGCAGATTCACCCGACCTGTATTCCTGTCCATGGAGAGTACCAGTCTAAGCTGACGCTGATGTCGGAAAGTCTGCGGAACGACGGCCGCATCTGGGTTCCGAAAACCGCCGGAGACAAGCGCCCTGCCCATGAAATTCCGGAAGATGAGCGCGACTATTATTTGGAACGCAAGTATCCAAGTTTCGGAAATCTGGTTCCGCGCGATCTGGCTTCCCGGAATGCCAAGCAGGTCTGTGATGAAGGCCGGGGAGTCGGTCCGACAGGTAATGCTGTCTACCTTGACTTTGCCGATGCGATTCAGCGTCTGGGGCGGGAAAATATTGAGGCCAAATACGGTAATTTGTTCGAAATGTATAACCGGATCACGGATGAAGATCCGTATGAGACTCCAATGATGATTTATCCGGCGGTGCATTACACGATGGGCGGACTCTGGGTTGATTATAACCTGATGACCTCCCTCCCCGGGCTGTATGCAATTGGTGAGTGCAACTTCTCGGATCACGGAGCCAACCGTCTAGGAGCTTCTGCTCTGATGCAGGGGTTGGCTGACGGCTATTTTGTACTTCCGAATACGATCAATGATTATCTGGCCGGCACCTCGCTGGAGAGCGTGACAACCGATCATGAGGCATTTGCGGAAGCGGAGACCGCGGCGAAAGACAAACTGGATCGTCTGTTGGCGGTGAATGGAACACGCACCGTGGATGATTTCCATAAGGAGTTGGGTCATCTGCTTTGGGAGAACTGTGGCATGGCCAGAAATGACGCCGGCCTGAGGGAGGCTCTTGAGAAGATTCCGAAGATTCGAGAAGAGTTCTGGAAGAATGTAAATGTTCCGGGGTCAGCGGATGATCTGAACCAGGCGTTGGAAAAAGCGAATCGCGTTGCAGACTTTATGGAGTTTGCAGAGTTGATGGTGCGGGATGCGTTGGAGCGTAAAGAATCCTGTGGCGGACACTTCCGTGAAGAGAGTCAGACTGAAGAGGGCGAAGCGCTGCGTGATGACGAAAACTTCTGCTATGTCTCTGCATGGGAATTTACAGGGCTCGACAGTGAGCCGATCCTTCACAAAGAAGAGCTTACATTTGAAGAAGTGCATCTGGCACAGAGGTCATACAAATAATGAACCACACCGTACATTGAGCGCACGCGAGCCCGGCTCTGATGTGTTTTCTGTGTGGTCCGTGATTCTAAAGGGAAAGAGTTATGTCAAAGAAAATTAATTTAACATTGAAAGTCTGGCGCCAGAATCGTGGGGAAGAGGGATGCTTCGAAACGTACGAAGCCCATGAGATCGAGAGCGATGCCTCGTTTCTGGAAATGCTCGATGTCGTTAATGATGAATTGACCCTCAAAGGGATTGAGCCGATTGCTTTTGAGCATGACTGCCGTGAGGGTATTTGCGGATGCTGCGGTTCTCTGGTGAACGGTAAAACACACGGTTCGCATGACCGCACAACACTATGCCAGTTGCATATGCGGCATTTTGAGGACGGCGAAACTCTGGTAATTGAGCCGTTTCGGGCAGACGCATTTCCGGTCATCAAGGACTTGATTGTGGATCGCTCCGGTCTGGACCAGATCATTGCAGAGGGGGGATATATCTCCGTAAAAACCGGTTGCGCTCCGGAGGCCTCAACGATTCAGATTAAGAAGGAACATGCAGAGGCGGCAATGGATGCTGCTGAGTGTATTGGCTGCGGAGCCTGTGTGGCAGCCTGTCCGAATGGTGCGGCCATGCTTTTCACTGCCGCAAAAGTTTCACAGTATGCCCTGTTACCTCAGGGCCATCCGGAGCGTGCAAAACGGGTGAAAAATATGGTGTCCAAGATGGATGAGCTCGGCTTTGGCAATTGCTCCAACGAATATGAGTGCGCAGTGGCCTGTCCGAAGGGTGTTGACGTGAGCAATATTGCACGATTGAACCGTGAGTTTATCAAGGCAAGTTTGGTGGGGGATTGATCAACAATAACTAACATTGTCAAGGAGGGGGAATGGCTGGGAAAAAGAAGAAACAAACGTTCTGGAGCGAGCGTATCAGTAAGGTGGAGCTTCAGCAAGCGGCTGTAGTGCAGTCGGGAACATCAATTGTCGACGCAGTCAAGGAAATGAAAATTAACCGGATTGGTTGTGTATTGGTTCTTGATGCTGAGGGGAAGGTTTTGGGAATTCTGAGCAACGGGGATCTGATGCATGAATTTGTCGGTTCCACACTTCCCGGCGAGACCCCGGTTGATACCATTATGACCCCGGACCCCTTCACAGGATCTCCAGAGTTGACTGTACAGGAAGCGTTGGAGATTTTTCATTCAAAACCTTTCCGGCATATGCCGGTTCTCCAGAACGAAAAGATTCTGGGGATTCTTTCGATTCGCGGGCTGATGGCCTTTATCGGCGAGCATCTGCCGGTTGAGGTTATGAACCTTCCGCCGGACAGCAGTCTGATTGCAGCAAGAACTTCGGGGGAATAAGCGATGACGAAAAAAACAAAAAAACTAGAGGAAAAAGGCTCTGTTGTTGTCCGGTTTGCCGGGGATTCAGGGGACGGAATGCAGACGGTGGGGGAACTGTTTGCTGATGCAAGCGCATTACTGGGTGATGCCATTGTAACTTTTCCGGACTTTCCCTCCGAAATTCGTGCTCCTGCTGGGTCTCTCCCTGGCGTATCCGGCTTTCAGGTACACTTCGGGGCATCGCATGTTATGACTCCGGGGGACAGGGCAGATGCTCTGGTCGTCATGAACCCGGCGGCATTGAAAGTCAATCTACGGGAACTTGAGCCAAAGGGCCTCTTGATTATCAACACGGGCTCTTTCACCCCATCGAACCTGAAAAAGGCGTTGTATGAAACCAATCCGCTGGACGACCCTGCTCTGGAAGATGAGTTCCGGGTTATTAAGGTGGATATCAATGGATTGACGAATGAGGCGCTGAAAGATATTCCGATCAATGCGCAGCTTCGTTCGAGATGTAAAAACTTTTTTGCGCTCGGAATAACCTATTGGGTCTTTTCCCGTCCACTCGATATGACGCTGGACTGGATTGAAACCAAGTGGAGAGAGCGCCTTCCGCTGATGGCGGATGCAAACAGCCTTGCGCTGAAGGCGGGGTATATTGTCGGGGAAAACAAAGATATTGATATCCCGCAATATACGGTTCAGCACCGTGTGCTCGAAGACGGCATCTACCGCAAAATAACCGGCAATGAAGCAACGGCGCTTGGACTGATTGCCGCTTCTGAAAACAGTTGGCGGGACCTTGTGCTCGGCAGTTATCCGATCACTCCGGCAACCCCCATTCTCGAAACGCTGTCGAAGCATCGGAACTTTAATGTAAAAACGGTGCAGGCTGAGGATGAAATTGCTGCGATCGGCGTGGCTATCGGGGCATCTTTTGCCGGTGCGCTGGGCGTTACTACGACTAGCGGCCCGGGGCTGTGTTTGAAATCCGAGGCTCTTGGCCTGGCGGTGATCACGGAGCTTCCGTTGGTGGTGGTCAATGTGCAGAGGGCCGGCCCTAGTACCGGACTGCCGACCAAGACGGAACAGGCTGATCTCCTACAGACCCTGTATGGTCGCAACGGCGAGTCCCCGGTTGTGGTTATTGCCGCGAAATCCCCGTCCGACTGTTTTGACTGTGCGGTTGAGGCATCGCGCATTGCGCTGAAGTATCGAACTCCGGTTGTTATGCTCACCGACACCTACTTGGCCAACGGTTCCGAGCCGTGGAAGGTTCCAGAGGTTACGGAGATTCCGGATATCTCCATCGAGCCGATTCGGCACGGAGAAGAATACGTCCCGTATAAACGCGACCCAGAAACACTGGCCCGCCGATTGGCGGTTCCTGGTCGTCCGGGATTTGAACACCGTATCGGAGGTCTGGAAAAAACAGATGCTGGTCTGGTGAGTTATGATGCTGAAAACCATGAAAAGATGTGCAGGCTGCGTGCCGAAAAAGTTCAGGGCATTGCCAAAGACATCAAACTTCCTCCGCTCCAGGGTAAGGCGGAAGGTGACGTGTTGGTTATCGGATGGGGAAGTACATACGGTGCCATTTCCATGGCGGTAGAGAAAATACAGGAAGAGGGTTGCTCGGTCAGCTATCTCCACCTGCAGCATCTTAATCCGCTTCCGTCAGGACTGAGTGAGCTGATGAAGAAGTTCAAAACCGTGATAGTTCCGGAGATGAACCTTGGGCAGCTCTCCAAGGTGCTGCGGGCGGAGTTTCTGGTGGATGTTAAGTCAATCAATAAGGTCCAGGGGCGCATGTTCCAGATCTCAGAGCTAGTTGATGGAATTAAAGGATATCTATAAGGGGGCACGTCATGGAAGGTTTAAAAGAATATCTGACACGTAAAGATTTTGTTTCCTCTTCCGAGGTACGTTGGTGCCCCGGCTGTGGGGATTATGCGGTATTAAATTCGGTTCAGACTGTGCTTCCTCAGTTAGGAATTCCCAAGGAAAAGTTTGTATTCGTCAGCGGAATCGGCTGTTCCAGTCGTTTTCCGTATTACATGGATACCTATGGATTTCACTCTATTCACGGACGTGCTCCGACCGTGGCCACCGGGATTAAGGTGGCCAATCCGGAGCTGTCGGTCTGGGTGATTACCGGCGATGGCGACGGGTTGAGTATTGGCGGTAATCATCTGGTACATGCGTTGCGGCGAAACCTGGATATGAATATCATTCTACTCAACAACCGGATCTACGGTCTCACCAAAGGACAGTACAGCCCGACATCCCAGAAGGGACAGATCACAAAAACCAGCCCATATGGGGTAATTGATGAACCGATTAATCCGCTGCGGATTGCACTGGCCTCTGAGTCAACGTTTATAGGACGTGCGGTGGATACCGATCCCAAACATATCACGGAAGTGTTGAAGGCTGGGGCAGAGCATGCTGGAACAGCTTTTGTTGAAATCCTACAGAGCTGTGTGATCTTCAACAAGAAAGCCTGGGCCGAGGTTACTGATCGCTCCAACCGTGAAGATCGGCTGCTGTATCTGGAGCAGGGGAAGCCACTGATTTTCGGAGAAAAACGAAACAAGGGTATTGTGCTTCGGGGAACGGACCCGGTTGTTGTGACGATTGGCGAGCAGGGGGTTAAAAAGTCGGATCTGGTTGTTCATGATATGTACCGTGAAAATCCGGTATATGCATCCATGCTGGCGAAGATGGATTACCCGGATTTCCCGATTCCGGTAGGGATCTACCGTGCCGTTAAGAAACCGGTTTATGAGCAGGAGCTTGATGCCCAGATTAAAGAGGTAACAGCGCTGAAAGGGCGACGCAACCTTCAGGCGCTGTTACGTGGTTCAGAATACTGGACGGTCTCTGGAAACGGCAGTTCAATTAATCGTTCCAGCAGCATCAGTGCATTGGCAAATGACGAGTCTCAGGTGATGGATGAGCAGATTCATTCGACTCTGAAGTCGACCGATCCGCTGACGGCCAGACTGAAAACCACCATCGGAAAGATCTTCTACGAGTACGATTATCATCGCTCTAAGATGCTGTCTCCACGCGATAGTATTGCAAAGGCTATTGCCATCTTCAAGTCAGCCCGGATTGAATGCATTCTGGTGGGAGACGCGAAGCGCTTGTACGGCATGCTCTCAGAGCGCGATATTATTCAGAATGTGGTCCTGACCTCCGTGGATCGAGACCGCATGCCTATCTCCGCAATTATGCGGCCAATTTATGAAATCATGGATGAGTCCAACTCGATTGGTGATGTGATCAATATTCTGTCTATCAGCGGTCACCGCCATGTTCCGATCCGATTGAAGGATGGGGGCTTCGGATTGGTAACGATCCGTCAGATTCTGCGTTTTATCCATGAAACCGTGGAGCAAGTTGAAAGGAAGGAAGTAGACAAAAATGAAGATACATGAATATCAGGCCAAGGAACTGCTGGAGCGCTACGGTGTTCCTAATGTCGGTGGCGTAACCATCGAAGACCTTTCCCTGGCTGAAGAAGCTCTGCGGCAGGTAGCCGAGGAATCCGGATCGGACAGATGTGTAGTTAAAGCTCAGATTCATGCCGGCGGCCGGGGAAAAGGCGGTGGTGTGAAGGTGGCTGAAAACCGTACGGAAGCTTTGGAGCACATCAATAATATTTTTGGTATGCAGTTGGTAACGCATCAGACCGGTCCCGAGGGGCAGCAGGTTCGTAAGGTGATGATCTCTCCGACCTGTAGCATTGAACAGGAATTTTATGCGGCGATTACACTTGATCGTACACAGGGGAAGGACGTTTTCATGGTCTCTTCAGAGGGGGGCGTTGAAATTGAAGAGATTGCAAAGACCTCTCCTGAAAAAATTGTGAAAGAGGTGATCTCTCCCGGATTCGGACTTCGTCCGTTTCAGGCGCGGCGACTGGCAAAAGCTCTTGGACTTGAAGGCGGTTCTGCGCGTCAGGCGGCGAATACGTTTCAAAAGCTGTACACCCTCTATCGGGAGCTGGACTGCTCTATTGCCGAGATCAATCCGTTGGTGCTGACGGGCGAAGGCACAGTTACGGCATTGGATGCAAAGGTCAACTTTGATGATAATGCGATGTATCTTCACCATGATATTGCAGAAATGCGCGATCTGAACGAGGAGGATCCGGCAGAGGTTGAGGCCGGAAAATATCACCTTAACTATATCAAACTCGATGGTAATGTGGGTTGCATGGTGAATGGCGCCGGTCTGGCGATGGCCACCATGGATATTATCAAGCTCAGCGGCGGATCTCCGGCCAACTTTCTGGATGTAGGCGGCGGAGCTAATGTTGAAACCGTGAAAAACGGGTTCCGGATTATTTTATCTGATCCGAATGTGAAAGCTGTACTGATTAATATTTTCGGCGGCATTGTACGGTGTGACCGGATTGCTAACGGAATAATTGAAGCCGTGAAAGATCTGGACCTGAATGTTCCGGTTGTAGTGCGGCTTGCAGGAACCAATGCCGATCTGGCGAAAGAGTTACTGGCAGGTTCCGGGGTTTCCATTATCTCTGCAGATTCGCTGGAAGATGCCGCAGTAAAAGTTGTTGAAGCGGCGAATACATAAGGAGTGAATAATGGCTATTTTGGTAAATAAGGATTCAAAAATAATCGTACAGGGCATCACCGGCTCTGAAGGAAGCTTTCATGCCAGCCAGTGTCTGGACTATGGCGGCAATGTGGTTGGCGGCGTGACGCCCGGAAAAGGCGGGTTGACGGCACTGGATGGTGAGGTTCCTGTTTTTGACAGTTGTGCAGAGGCCCGTGAAGCCACAGGAGCAAATGTCTCACTGATTTTTGTGCCGCCTCCTTTTGCGGCGGATGCGATCATGGAGGCTGCCGCTGCCGGCATTGAGCTGATTGTCTGCATTACAGAAGGCATTCCTGTGGCTCAGATGGTGGAGGTGAAGGCTTTTGTGGAAAAAACCGGATCCCGCTTTATTGGACCAAACTGTCCCGGACTACTGACGCCGGATGAAGCCAAGGTGGGTATTATGCCTGGCTTTATTGCAAAAAAAGGAACGGTTGGGGTGATCTCTAAATCGGGTACGCTAACCTACGAAGCCGTGCATCAGCTTTGCTCAGAAGGGTTGGGCCAGTCCACTTGCGTGGGCATTGGTGGAGACCCTATTATTGGGACGACCATGAAAGAGCTACTCGAAATGTTTGAAAATGATCCCGAGACGGAAGCGATTGTGATGATCGGTGAAATCGGCGGATCAATGGAGATTGAAGCAGCGCAATACGCGAAAGAGCATGTCACTAAACCGGTAATTGGCTTTATTGCTGGTCAGACAGCACCTCCCGGCCGCCGTATGGGGCATGCAGGAGCCATTGTTTCAGGCGCTGATGAATCGGCGGATGCAAAGAAAGCGCTGATGGCGGAATGCGGAATTGCGGTAGTTGAATCGCCGGCGGACATTGGCCGGACGGTGAAGAACGCTTTAAATTAGGGAGGATTGCAATGAGTAATAAAGTTAAGCTGGAATACAATGGCACCTCGCTTGAACTCGATACGGTTGTCGGGTCTGAAAATGAGGTTGGAATTGATATCACGCAACTGCGTGCCAAAACCGGAATGATTACCTTGGATCCGGGCTATGGAAATACGGGATCATGCTCTTCGGATATCACATTTATTAATGGTGAAAAGGGTATTCTTCGTTATCGCGGATATGCGATCGAAGAGCTGGCGGAAAAGTCTACATTTATGGAGACCGCTTTTCTGGTACTGTATGGATATCTTCCGAAAAAGGAAGAGTTGGATGCTTTTGAAGAGAGTATTCGCGATGAGTCCTCGTTGCATTATGGAATGAGAAGCCACTTTGAAGGCTTCCCGGATCATGCTCCTCCGATGGCGGTGCTGTCCGCGATGCTCAGTGTGCTGTCCTGTTATAACACGGAGTTGCTGACGACAGCGACGGAGGGCCCTGGGTTTACGGTTCCTTCTGCCAAGATCATATCAAAAGTGCGGGCGATGGCCGCCTGGACTTACCGGACCTCAGTCGGAAAGCCTTTTATGCCGCCCCGAAAGGATCTGAGCTATGCCGGAAACTATCTACATATGATGTTTTCTGAACAGTTCAATATGTATGAACCGCTGCCGGAGGTGGAAAAGGCGCTGGACCTTTTCTTTATTCTGCATGCCGATCATGAACAGAACTGTTCCACATCGACGGTGCGGATGGTTGGAAGTTCCCGTGCAAGCCTCTTCAGCTCGGTTTCCGCCGGAGTCAGCGCGTTGTGGGGGCCGCTGCATGGCGGAGCAAACAGTGAAGTTATCCGGATGCTTAAAGGGATTCATGAGGATGGTATCAAACCCAGCGAGTTCGTGAAAAAAGCCAAGGATAAAAACTCGAATGTGAAGCTGATGGGCTTCGGTCACCGGGTTTATAAGAGCTTCGACCCACGTGCTAAGATTCTGAAGGAGCAGGTTGATAATGTTCTGAAGGCATTGAAGATTAATGATCCGTTGCTGGACATTGCCTATGAGCTGGAAGATATGGCCCGCAGTGATGATTATTTTGTTGAGCGCAACCTTTACCCGAATGTGGATTTTTACAGCGGAATTTTGCTTCGTGCCATCGGTATTCCGGTGGATATGTTCACGGTACTCTTCGCGATCGGTCGTATGCCGGGATGGATTGCGAACTGGCGTGAAATGCATGTGCAGAACTTGCGGATCAGTCGTCCGCGTCAGGTTTATACCGGAGAAAACCTTCGCTCGTATATTTCGCTTGATGAACGTTAAAGTTGCTCTTTTCGGAAAGAGCAGGTAGGCAGTATCGCCATCCTGTTCTTGTCCGGGAAGTAGACAGATTGAAAGAGTCCCGTCCAGATTAGGCCGGGACTCTTGCTTTTGGTGTTCAGCTCTCCGGCAGAGCCGGGCGGACTTTGATAATTTTTTCGCGTTTGACGGACACGCTTCCGGGCTTGGCGCCTCGCGGTTTTCCGACATGCTTGGCCTCGGTGTAGCAAACCGGAACAGTTCCGGCATTCCGGGCTTTGGAGTGCCAAGCGGCAATGGAGGCCGTCTGTTTGATCAGTGTATTATCCGGCTTGTTTCCTTCGGGATGACGTAGAATGACATGGCTTCCGGGTTGACCGCGAACATGAAACCACAAATCATGGGCTTGTGCCGTATGTAGGCTAAGCAGATCATTGTCGACATCACTTTTTCCTGCCAGAACTTCAAAGCCGTTGGGAAGGATATAATGCCAGTAGTCAGGTTGAGGTTCTTTTTTGCACATAAGGGACAGTGTTAAGCACGAAGCAGAAAAAGCGCACGAATAATCTGCAGGAAGTGAAGGTGTAAATGAACTCCATCTTCTTCCGCGATTAAACTAAAATCGAAGCGAAATTTTTCGGGCAAGCACTCTGGTGAAACGCTTGAATAAGATTACTATTCTTCTGGCGAACTCTTTAATGGATGATAAAATGACGAGGATGAAGGCAATTGATCATTTTGGACAAAACCGTCCAGTTCATCTAGCCCGACGGGACATCTATTTTGAACGGGCGGTGGAGCTCATCCGTAACTTGCAGCATGTTTATTCACCGGAAAGTCAGGTGAATGATTATGAGGAGATTCTTTTTCTGCTGCGTATCGCCCGCGAACATGCGCACTTTGCGATTCGAGAAGCAGGAAAGAATGAAAAGGATGAGCAGTTCAGCTGGTTTATTGATCTGCTGACCGGGAATATAAAAGCGGTGCTATCGATGTTACACCTGAAGACTTCGGTTGAGAGTGAAGACAGTTCGGTGGTTAGTTTTTTGGGCACCAACCGGGCCTCTGTGGCATTGCAGGCGGAAGAGTATCAGCTTCGGGCAAACGATATTGTGCGTTCGATACTTAACACCCTCCAATTGGCAGAAGAGCCGTTCTGTCATTTAAAAGAGGAGTATACCGTCAACTCTTCAGAAGATGACCTTGCCCGTTATAGTAAGGCCCGTGAGCATTTTGAGGAACTGGCAAAAGAGGGCAAAAGCTGGCGCAGGATTGCAGCTCGCTTCCGCAGTCGTGAAGAGTTTTAATCCCGGCCAAACTTTCGGTCCAGCTCGCTGAAGCTGGTATAAATCAGCGTGGGTCTGCCTCGAGGTGAAGTATACGGCATTTCGGTGTTGGCTAGGTCATTCACCAGTTTTTCAATTTCCCAATCCGAAAGCCGGTCTTTAGCCCGCACGGCAGTCTGACAGGCCGCCGTCGCAATACACTCCTGTATCATTTCCCGCTCACCGCCTTTTTTTCCGCTTTTTTCAAGTGCCCTGACAATTTCTATCAACAGGGATTCTACGGGACCGTTTTGAATCAAAACCGGAAGAGCATCGATAATAAAGGAGTCGCCGCCAAATTCAGAAATTCCGAATCCGAGGTCCTGCAGGGCTTCAAGGTAATCCCGTGCAATTTGCGCATCGGAGGGCAGTAGATCGATGATTTCCGGAGTCAGAAGTCCCTGCTGCTGCACAGCATGTTGCCGGGCAGATTTCATGAGCTTCTCAAAAAGCACGCGTTCATGTGCCGCCCGCGGTTCCATCATCACATATCCATCCTCGGTTTCCAGCACCACATAGTTCCCTCCGATTTGCCCTACAATGTGGCACCATCCCCACGGAGAGGTGGGCCCCGACGGCTGAAAGGTTTTCCGGGAGTGGGGACCTTCTCCTGTCGGCGAGATATCGATTTCGGCATCAGGCTCGCGAGGTTTGGATCTCTCTGAAACACTTTTTTCAATGACTTCCGTTCGGACTAATATTTCATCCATCTGTTTCTGTGCTTCAAATAGAGGGCGCACTGGGATTGGGGGAGGTAAAATAATTTCTTCACCATCTTCCCCGCCGGCATTCAAAGCGTCCGGTTTTTCAGACTGAAAGGTTAATGCTTTATTCAGTGCTGTAATGATGGCATCCCGAAGTTGATTCGGATGGCGGAAACGCACCTCCTTCTTGGTCGGATGTACATTGACATCTACCAGTGAAGGATCCATCTGAATAAAGAGAAATACTGCCGGATAACGTCCTTTTGAAATAAGCGCGTGATAGGCTTCATTGAGTGCGTGGTAAACCACAGGCGCGGCGGCTGGTCGGCTGTTCACAAAAATATATTGATCCTGTCGGTCTTTTCTTCCGGTTTGGGGTAGGCCGGTATAGCCGGTGATAGTGTATTCCTCATCGGAATAGTCAACCGGCAGTAGCTGTTCGAAAAATTGGTGGTTATAGAGCTCGGAAATTCGGTCCTCCATGGTGCCTGCCATCGGCAGATTATACACCATGCGTTCATCGACCTTCAGACTCATACCAATGCCGGGATGGGCAAGGGCATGAACAAGGAATAGCTGGCGGATATGTGAAAGTTCGGTCTGCTCTGCCCGTAGAAACTTGCGGCGGGCGGGAACATTGAAAAAGAGGTTGCGGATTTCAATGCGAGTCCCGACCGGACATCCGATATCTTCACAGCTGATCATCTTGCCTCCGGCAATCTGTACTTCAGTGCCGGATAGAACCTCTTCAGGCCGGGTGATCAGAGTGAAGCGTGCTACCGAAGAGATTGCTGCAAGTGCTTCGCCGCGAAAGCCGAGTGTATGGATATTTTCAATATCCGCCTCCGAACGAATTTTGCTGGTGGCGTGTCGCTCGATACTTAACAGCGCTTGGTCTCGGGTCATTCCGCACCCGTTGTCTGTAATAGCAAGCAGTTGACGGCCTCCGCGCACGACTTCCACATCCACCTGTGTAGCGCCAGCATCCAGTGAATTTTCAAATAGCTCTTTCATGACCGAAGCCGGGCGCTCGACTACTTCACCTGCGGCAATCTTGTTGATCACCTGATCCGGGAGCAATTGAATGACGGGTTTGTTCTGCATATTTAACTGAATCTAGCAAATGCTATTCGGCCATTGAAAGTGCGCAACCAATAATTCCAAGTCGGAAAAATCGGAATTCCCGCTTCCAAAGCCGAAGTGTTTAGGCGAATAATACGGCTTCTTTCTAACTCGAAGGTGGATTTATGCTGGATATTCGTTTTGTTCGTGAAAATACCGAAGCGGTCAAGGTCGCGATGGCCAACCGTAATGCCGACGTGGATGTGGATGCTATCATAGCGATAGATGACCGCCGGCGTGCCATTGTTTCTGAGGTTGAAGAGTTGAAAGCGGCGCGTAACCGGATTTCCAAAAGCATTGGTTTGATGATTAAAGAGGGTAAAGATCCCGAAGAGGTAAAAGCCCAAGTCCGTGAAATGGGGGATAAAATCGCTACGTTCGATGAGGAACTGCGCGAGGTGGAAGCCACTCTGCGTGACGGTCTGCTCTATATTCCAAACCTTCCATCCGATTCCACGCCAGTCGGGAAAGATGAAAATGATAATCCGATCATTCGCGTCTTCGGCGAAAAGAAGGAATTTGATTTTGAGCTGAAAGCACACTGGGACCTAGGTGCCGAGCTGGAGCTGTTTGATCTGGAACGCGGGGCTAAGCTTGCCGGATCTGGTTTTCCATTGTTCACTGGTCGCGGTGCCAAGCTGGAACGTGCACTGATTCAGTTTATGCTCGATTTACATACTGAAGAGCATGGGTATACTGAAGTGGCTCCACCATTTATGTGTAATGCTCAGACAATGACCGGGACCGGTCAGCTACCGAAATTTGCTGAAGATATGTATTCTGTTCCGCTGGATGGGCTCTATCCGATTCCTACCGCTGAAGTTCCGGTAACCAATATGTATGCCAATGAAATTTTGGATAAGGATCTTCCGATTTTACATACTGCATATACTCCATGCTTTCGGAGAGAGGCTGGGTCGGCCGGTAAGGATACCCGCGGCCTACTGCGGGTTCATCAGTTTGATAAAGTAGAGCTGGTTAAATTTACCACGCCAGAGAGTTCTGTTGCTGAACATGAAAAGTTGACAGCCGATGCGGAAAAAGTCCTGCAACTACTGGGCCTTCACTATCGCGTGATCGAGCTGTGTACCGGCGACTTGGGGTTCAGTGCCTCAAAGTGCTATGACATTGAGCTATGGGCTCCGGCTCAGGGTAAATGGTTGGAAGTAAGTTCTTGCTCCAATTTTAAAGACTATCAGGCGCGCCGTGCTAACATCCGTTATCGCAATGAAGCTGGGAAGCCGACTTTTGTTCATACAATTAACGGGTCCGGCGTTGCCCTTCCGCGCCTCGTCATTGCTATTATGGAAAACAATCAGAATGCGGATGGTTCGATAGATCTTCCGGACGCGCTTTGGCCGTATATGGGTGGACTCAAGAAGCTCGAAAAGTAGGCGCATGAAATCACCTATTATCTGAACATCCTCTGAGGGATAACAGGGCTTTTTTCTTATAACCCGGTGCTCTAGGATGGAGAGTCCCATCCCCCCTCGCCAGGGGCGATATTGCTGTATTTTATGCTGGATCGCGGTTTGGCCATCATTTCAGCAACGGTATCTCGCCAGATGATATAATGTTCAGTTTCCTTATGTCTAACAGCATCTTCCGGGTGGCGGTAGACCTCGATGAGTAAAAATTCATGAGGTGTTTCACTTTCTAGAAAATCAAATCGTGCTATACCCGGCTCCTGAATAGAGTTGCGTACATTTTCGAGCGTAGCCGCCTTAAAATCCTCAATATATTCCGGCTTAACCTTGATAAAGACATGAACAATAAACATTCGCGGCTCCTTTTATTTGATGGGATCCAGTACCCAGCGTTTGTTGTACCAGAAATACTGTTCAGGCGTTTTGTAAATTTCTTCGTTGAACAGGTCCATTAGCTGCTGAAGCATGCGCTTCCAGTCCTCTTCCTTGTCGGCCTCCGGATTTGGATAGATGGGGTCAAACAATATTGCATCATGACGGCTCCAGCCAACGCGCCGAATAACGGCCGGATAGATCGGGCAGTTACACTGGCGAGCAAACAGTGCCACCCCGGCTCCCAAATTGGCCTTTCCATTTAGAAAGTCGATCTGAAGCGCTTTGGTTTTGTTCCGAACATCCGGAAGAAGGGCTAGTACCTTGCCGGCTTTTATGCGGCGGATAGCGCCTTTGAGTACCTTCGAATCGTTTAGAATAACTTCCATATTAAAGGTGTTGCGGGCCCTGTTCAGGTATTCATCCGTTAGTGGATTTTTCTGGCGTCGGGCGATGGAAAAGATCGGAATGCCGAGCAGGTCAGCTGTTATGCCAGCCATATCCCAGTTTCCCATATGAATGGTGGCAAAGATATAGCCGGGGTCGCCGTCTTTCTGTGACTCCAGCAGGGGATTTAACACATTTGCCAATGGCTGTTTTTGAGCATCTTTAATCGTCATCTTTGAATATCGGATACCTTCTACAGCATTAAAGCAGAGGTTCCGCCATGAAATCCAAGCGATGCGTTTGCGCTCTTTATCAGAGAAGCGATTGCCGTAAACCTCTTTCAGTCTTCGCAGGGCCTCTTTCCGTCGGAAGCCACCAATATAATGAATACCTGCTGCTATAACCCAGCCGATCGCCAAGGCTGCTCGTAGCGGCAGAAGGCGAAGAATGCCCCCGCTTATCAGCAGCAGGACATATTCAAAAATATGTTTAAGACGATATTTCATACACATGAAAGAATAACAGGATATTCAGGATCTACATCCATAAAATACGTTGCTCTGAATAATCCGCTATGAGCGCTTTCTCTCCCATTTTCGGGGGTTTGGAGGAGTCCTGAGTGCATCAGATTTCCCGGCAATAAATACCATGTTTTCGCCAATAAGATGCTCAATTCTGTGTACAAGTTCTACGCAGGGACGTACCCGAAATTCATGATCTGTTTTAAGAAAAACCTTTTGGCC
The DNA here is from genome assembly GCA_036526075.1 of Pontiella sp. GTDB lineage: Bacteria > Verrucomicrobiota > Kiritimatiellia > Kiritimatiellales > Pontiellaceae > Pontiella. Next base: position 24,069 of record DATCZD010000152.1, read on the forward strand.
GTCGACAAACTCGATACAAAAGACGAGTGGTGTACTACCGCGAAACTCACAAACGGTTTCTCTTATTTTTTTCATGACGAGTTCATTTACGCCCATTTCCGGAAGGTGGATGCTGACGCGGTCGCAGAACAGGCTGGGGGCTTGGTCCAGCGGAAAGACCTCCATGATTTGCAGCTTAGGTTCTCCGCCATCCTCTTCCATTAGAATGCCGCCAAACATCATGATTTCATCATCAACAATATGATGTCCATATTGCTCAAAAGGGCCCGGGAACATAATGGCATTTATGGAGCCTTCCAAGCCTTCAATGCGGAAGGAGGCCATTGGCTTCTGATCTCTTTTGGTGAAAAGCTTGCGGGCTTCGGTAATCATGCCTCCGACCCGGGTGCGCTCCCCGGACTTCAGGGTGCTGATATCCTTCATGCGCTTCAGAGCAAAGTGATCCAGCGTCCACTCATGCCGTACCAGCGGATGTCCGGAGATAAAAAATCCGATCAGCTCCTTTTCCGCCGCGAGCATATCGGACTCGCTCCATGGCTGTGCATCCGGCAGCTCTTCATCGGAATCGACGCTGGACTTTTCTTCCCCGGTATTCATCAGGTCAAACATGGAAACCTGACCAGACTGTTTGTCTTTCAGGGCTTCAGCAGCGCGACCAATGGCGGTTTCGATGCCTTTGAACAGACGGGCGCGGTGAACATTGCAGAAATCAAAGGCACCAGACCGAATCAGGTTTTCAAGCACTTTCTTATTGGCGCTACTCACCCGTGAGCAGAAATCCATCAGCCCCAGAAACGGACCATTTTTGTCGCGTTCCTGCACAATTTCTTCCACAACGCCCTCGCCAACCCCCTTGATGGCCGCCATACCAAAGCGGATGCCACTTCCGTCTGCTACTGCATTAAAGCGGGCGATCGATTCATTCACACACGGAGGAAGCACGTCAATGCCCATCTCTTTGGCTTCAGCAATGACGCCTGGAAGTTTGTCCGAGTTGCCCATTTCGCCGGAGAGTAGAGAGGCCATGAACTCGGCCGGATAGTGTGCTTTCAACCAAGCCGTGTAATAGGTTACGAAACCGTAGGCGGTGGAGTGTGACTTATTGAAACCGTATTGTGCAAACTTTTCAATGTTGTCAAAAATTAGATCGGCCTGCTTCTTCGGAATCTGATTTTTATTCATACATCCGTCGACAAATTTGCCGCGCTGCTCGGCCATCACTTCCGGCTTCTTCTTACCCATAGCCCGCCGGAGAATATCACCTTCGCCGAGCGTAAACCCGGCGAGGTCACGTGCGGCCTGTTGAATCTGTTCCTGATAAACAATAATCCCGTTGGTTTCTTTAAGGATCGGCTCAAGGATCGGGTGGTCGTATTTAATCTCTTCAAGACCATGTTTACGTTTCGTGTAGGTCGGAATAAACTGCATCGGTCCTGGGCGGTAGAGTGCCAGAATCGCGATAATATCCTCAATACAGTCCGGGCTGACCTGTCGGAGTGTGTCGCGCATACCCCCGGATTCTAACTGAAATACGCCGACGGTGTCACCGCGGGCTAAAAGCTCAAAGGTTTTTTGATCATCGAATGGAAGTTTTTCAGGATCAATATCAATACCGTGGTTACGCTTGATCAACGAGCATGCTTCATAGATGGTCGTCAGGTTCTTCAGCCCGAGAAAGTCCATCTTCAGCAGGCCGATCTCCTCGGTGGGTCCTTTTTCAAACTGAACCACCGTCAGCTTTTCTTTGGGTTCTTTAGTTAGCGGAATAATTTCGATCAGCGGTTTTTCACCAATCACCACGCCGGCGGCATGCATTCCGGTATGGCGCGGAAGGCCTTCAAGCAGGCGAGCATATTTCATGATTTCTCGCGCATAGGGCTCGGTATCACAGGCCATTTTAAAGTCGGGACTTTCCGCCATCGCTTTTTCCAGAGTCGTGCCTGGTGTGTCGGGAATCATTTTTGCCAGCCTGTCGCATTCCGGCAATGGGATTTCCAGCACGCGGCCAATGTCGCGCATCAGTGTTTTGGACCCGAGAGTTCCGAACGTGATGATCTGTGCCACGCAGTCTTCACCGTATTTTTCGCGCACATACTGAATTACCGCCTGCCGTTTGGTCGGGCAGAAGTCGATGTCAAAGTCGGGAGGAGATACTCGGTCGGGGTTCAGGAATCGCTCAAAAATAAGGCTATAGGCCAGCGGATCAACCGTGGTGATTTCCAATGAGTAAGCCAGCAGGGATCCGGCACCCGATCCGCGCCCTGGGCCAACCGGAATGCCTTGCCGCCGTGCCCATTGGATAAAGTCCGCCACCACCAGGAAATAGTTGATATAATTGGTTTTAACAATAACCCCGACTTCATAGTAAAAGCGTTCGTTGATTTCCCGCTCACGCTCATCTTTCGGGTTGTCCAGATCTTCAATCTCGTAGAGGCGCTGTAAGCCCGATTTTCCAAGGTGGACCATATAGTCTAGACCTTTATCAAAACCGTCTGGGAGTGGAAATTCGGGAAAGTGCAGGTCTTCCGCTTTTTCAGGAAAGAAAAACTCCACATTGCAGCGGCGGGCAATCTCAATGGTATTGGAAATTGCTTCGGGATGATCCGGGAAAAGCGCTGCCATCTCTGCGCCGCTTTTCATGTAAAACTGGTCGCCCTCATAACCGTGACGGTTGGGGTCTTTCTTGAGGTCGCCGCGCTGAAGGCAGATCAGGGTATCGTGCGCATCGGCATGCTCTTTCCGGATATAGTGGACATCGTTCGTTGCCACTAGCGGAAGACCGGTTCGCTTGGAGAGTTCAATGATATTTTTATTAGCAATCTTTTGATCAGAGAGTCCGTGATCCTGAAGCTCTAGGAAAAAGTTTCCAGGGCCCAGAATGTCGGAATATTCCATTGCCAGCGCTTCGGCCTTTTCTAAATCACCATCTTTGCAGGCCTCGGTCACTTCTCCGCGCAGGCAGGCTGTCAGACCGATTAATCCCTTGCTGTATCTTCGAAGCATATTTTTATCGATACGCGGCTTATAATACATGCATCGTTCATCGGTGTGGGCGGTAGAAACGAGTCTGACTAAGTTTTGATAACCCTCTTGAGTTTCTGCCAGCAGAACCAGATGCATATTGTTTCGCTGGGAGCTTTTTTCCTCAATACCGTGCCGCGCTAGATAAACCTCGCAGCCAATAATGGGCTTAATTTTATTATTCCGGCAGGCTTTGAAGAATTCAACAGCGCCATACATAACTCCATGATCGGTCATGGCCAGATGCTCCATGCCCAGTTCTTTAGCTGTTTTAACCGCATCCTTAATCTTCACTGTGCTGTCGAGTAAGCTATAGCAGGTGTGAAAATGAAGATGGCAAAACGGAACGGTATTCACGGAAAATCTCCCTCAGCAGTTGGAAAAGAGACAAGATAAATTCCACCGACCCCGATGCCCAGAATATTCTTTGATGAGCATCCGAATTTGCAAAAATATGGGGCTTTTAAAGGTGATAGCTCGCGCTCTTTTGGTGATCCGGCTCAGTTTGTTGGTTGGGAAAAACGCGTTTTATAAAAGTATGATTGGCTTAATCCATTTCTAGCTCGGCGTATAGAGTCGAATATCGCTATTTCTGCTACTGTACTCTGCCCGGAACCTCTAGGTTGTGTTCCTGACCGGCCGGACCCTCCTGACCAACAGGAAGAAAATCATCTCCATCATAGGGATTCAAGGCCCCAAGTTATCCCGGAGAATTTTGTTATAAGGGGCTAATATAAAGCGCCGGTAATATATTCCGTATAGCAGAGGAATTCAGAGATTCCGTCCGAAGGAAAAGTTAGTCCACTTAGTCTCTCCGTCCTCCTGAATAGTTAGGGTTGTCGTCCGGGATGTTCATCGCTATGCTGTTGCAATATGACGGAGGCATGAACGATGAAGGCCCTAAAGAAACAGCTCGGACTTCTTGATGTATTTGCAATTTGCAGTGGGGCGATGATCAGCTCCGGACTTTTTGTGCTTCCGGGAATTGCGGCTTCTAAAATCGGCCCTTCCGTAATTTTTGCCTATCTGCTTTCCGGACTGTTGTTAATCCCGTCCATGTTGTCGATGGCGGAAATGTCGACGGCGCTTCCTCGGGCAGG
>DATCZD010000153.1:0-3509 GCA_036526075.1 Pontiella sp.
CTATGACGGGGCGGCAGTTTATCAGCCGTTCCATCGTGAGAGGACATTATGAAATTTACCGAACTGGGCTTAGGCCCTGATACCCTTAAATCTATTCAAGCTCTGGGCTTTGAAACGCCGACCCCCATTCAGGAAAAAGCCATTCCGGTTTTATTGAAAGGGGAAAAGGACTTTGTCGGCCTGGCTTCAACCGGAACCGGAAAGACAGCCGCTTTTGGCCTTCCATTGCTAGAGCGTGTGGATCCTGAAAATAATATGCCGCAAGGCATTATTCTTTCACCGACGCGTGAGCTATGTCTTCAGATTGCCGATGACCTGAAAAAATTTGCCCGTCATCGTCCGGGGCTTAAAATTACTGCAGTGTACGGTGGGTCAAATATTTCTACTCAGATTCGGGATCTTAAGAGTGGAACTCAAATCATTGTAGCGACTCCCGGTCGCCTGCTCGACTTGATCGAGCGCCGTGCGGCAAAACTTGATCAGGTTTCCGTAGTTGTATTAGACGAAGCGGATGAAATGCTCAATATGGGCTTCAAGGATGAGCTGGATGCCATTCTAAAAAAAGCACCGGAAAGTCGTGTCACCTGGCTATTTTCTGCAACCATGGCAAAGGGCGTTGCTCGTATTGCTGCGAACTACCAGAAAGATCCGGTGGAAGTTGAGGTCGGTACACGTAATGAATCTGCCGCCAACATTGAACACTACTGTTTCATGGTTCATGAAAAGGACCGTTATACAGCGCTGAAACGAATTCTCGATTATCTGCCGGAAATTTATGGTCTCGTTTTTTGTCGGACCCGTGCAGAAACCCAGTCCGTAGCCGAAAAATTAATGGCAGATGGCTATTCTGCGGAAGCATTGCACGGTGACTTGTCTCAGGCCCAGCGTGACTATGTAATGCGTAAGTTTCGTCAGAAGTCTGTGCAGGTGCTGGTTGCGACTGATGTCGCAGCTCGCGGTATTGATGTGAATGATATTACCCATGTAATTCATTACAAGTTATCTGATGAAGTTGCGGCTTATACCCATCGCAGTGGGCGTACCGCCCGAGCCGGAAAGTCAGGCGTTTCCATTGCGCTGATTAATATGCATGAGCGTCGCCGGATTGCAGAGCTTGAACGCCGGAATAATATCCGTATACGCCTCGAGAAAGTTCCGGATGCACGTGCCATCTGCGAGAATCAGTTGTTGGCACTGATTCATCGCGTGGTGGAGTGTGAGGTTAACGAAGATGAAATTCGCGATTATCTTTCACCGGCATATGAAGCGCTCTGTCATCTGGATAAAAAAGAAATTATTAAGCGTTTTGTTGCCGCAGAGTTTAACCATTTTCTAGAATATTATCGGGATGCTGAAGATATTAATGCAAAGTCAAAGCCGCATCGGGAGCGTCAGCCCGGACAGCAACGCTCGGAAAATTCAAAACGGAATCGCCGTATGCAGGCCTATGATACCAAACGGTTTTCAATTAGTGTCGGGCGAGTGCATAAAGTGAATGCTGGTGCCATTGTTCGACTGGTTTGTGAACACAGCGGCATTCCGTCAAATCAGATTGGTGCAATTGATCTCGGGCGTGACACATCTTTCTTTGAGGTATCAAAAGATGCCGCCGATGTAATCCGTAAGGGCATGCAGAATATGACGATAGACGGCCGAAAGGTTAGTATTCGCTCTGCATCCGGTCAGGGCGGAAAACCGCAACCCCGTCGCAATCAGAAGGATTAGCGGTTCGATTTTTATTCTTTTTGAGCCTTGCTCATTGCTTCAAGTTGGATTTCCAGCTCAGGCGTAAGCCATATGTCCTGAGTGATTTTGAAGCGGGCATGGTCAGAGAATGCTGCTTTTACAGCCTTATATTCTTTGGTGAGATAGGTTTTTAGAATAAGGACATAGCCTTTCCCGAGGTGAGATATGCTGAGATCTGGATTTTCAATGCCGATTTTTTTTAGTGCTTGTTCTAATTCGGCTTGGAAGCTTTCAGAATACTCACTTTCACCATTGAAAATAAACATACGGGGCCGACTGGATGGCATTTCAAGATATTGTTCAGCATTGGCTGGAGGTTTCCCTGTAAGATCTTCGTAGATCTCATAAACAGCAACGTTGTCTTCAACGGCTAGTTTATGGTCGAGAATTTTTGCTGTGGTATCCTTATATTTTTCCAGCGATTGAATAATGCGCTCATAGAGCGGTTGCTCTCGGTGACCTGCTGCAATGTCGATCAGAAGCTCGATAACTTCATCGGGTTTTTCCTGAAGGTGACTCAAACCATGATAGACGGCGTTGTAGCGAACATCAGCGGCGGTATCTTTTGCCAGTTCAATTAGAAGGGCGACGGCTTCTTTATTGGGGTTTTCTTTCTCTTTAATAAAGTGTGTTCCCAAGAGTTTGGCGGTAATGCTACGTACAGGAGCTGCTGTATCTTCAGAACAGACTTTGAAGCCGGGGAGAAAGCTTGCATCAATACCGTTGGCCGCCTTTCCCTGGGTAATCATAGCCAGTGAGTGGAGTTTTAGTCCTGATGGGCCGATAACCAGCATTTCCTGCAGCGAAATGGATTTCGGGGCCGCAGGGGCATTCGTAAGAGCGGGTGGCGGCTGTGCGGTGGATAGGTGGGCGGTACCCAGAAGAGCTGAAAGCAGATATAGTGTTCGGTTCATAGATTCTCCATTTCAAAATTATGGATAAGATAAGCAAGAGCTTGCGTGAAAACAAGTCTCATTCAAGAATAGGCCGGATTTAGGAAAAAGATCATTTTCCCGATGTTCTTGATTTAACCTGCCCGTTTTTATGTCTATTGTCCCCGTTTTACTTATAAAAGAACCTCATCAGGTGGAGTTTGAATATGATTTATCGCATTGAGATCGGTTTAAAAGACAGTGTTCCGGATGCACGCGGCCGTGGTGTAATTCATCGGGCGGAAGGTGCTCTGAAGATGTCTATTGCGGAGTGCCGCACTCGAGATATCTACAAGGTAGTTGCGGATATTGATGATTCTATGGCGGTCGTTGTCCAGAATGCCTTTGCTGATCCGGTGGTGGCTGAATCTGCTATGGGGCGTCTGTCGGCTCCGGAATCATTTGATTGGATGATTGAAGTCGGGTTTAAGCCGGGTGTAACCGATAATGTCGGTCGTACGGCCCGTGGAGCCCTTCAGGATGTGGTTGGTCGTGAATTGGCATGGGAAGAGCAAGTGTACACTTCCATACAGTATTTTCTTTCCGGTGATCTGACTCGTGAAGATGTTGAGCATCTTGGAACAGATCTTCTGGCGAATACGCTAATTCAGACCATCGATGTGTTTTCTAAAGAAGAATGGCTGTCTTCTGATGCCGATATGACTGCTCCGATTTTTGATGATCATCCGGAAATTAAGGTCAACGTGATTGAGCTTCCCGATGATGACACAGAGCTGATGCGGATTTCTTCTGAAGGTATTCTATCTCTTTCACTCGAAGAGATGCGCGCTATTCGTAATCACTACTTGCGTGATGATGTGAAGGCACATC
>DATCZD010000154.1:0-2623 GCA_036526075.1 Pontiella sp.
CGGGATGCCCCCTGTTGGCATGATTCTAAAATAAACAGCCAGCTGCCAATGAGACCAGGAATAATCATGGCCATTATGGCTAAGCTCGTTAGCACCTCTATGAGGGTGAACCCGGACTTATTTCTTTGAATCAACTCATTCATCACAAACCATTCCTGACTTTACAAATCAGAGTACATATTAACCGTAAATTTATAACTGCTAGTCCTCCCCATAGTAGGAGAATCCCAGGTCGCCGTATACGTCAGGCTATAATAAAGCCGCGAGCTCGCCGTCCACATTTTACGAGCCCGAGTGACGATCCCTCCATCTAATGTTTTTATTCCATCGTCTTCGACAGTCATAATTGAACTGAACGGTATTTTCCCTCTCCGTCGATGGTTATCGTTACCCGAAACCTTCCAGAACTTTCGGGCATCATTGACTAGACCAGGGCACCCAATCGCCTTGTCTTCATAATACTGTTTTAAAACTGCGACGTGAACAGCGCGTTTCTCAGTAGCATAACGCATCATCCGATTCGCCTGCTGAAGAAGTCCAAAAACACTGGCAAGCACCGAAACAGCAAGAAACGTGGAAACCAAGGTTTCCACCAATGTGACTCCAGATTTTTTTCTCGATTCCCTTAACAACACGTGACGCCCTCTAATAAAAATCCTGTCAGTAAATAGATCAAAACCTTTTCCCAGTTAAACCATTCATAAATAAGCACTAAACTACCTCAATCGCAATCACAAAATAGCTAAATTTTCATGCCAGCATCTCGCCTAGACCCCGAAAATCTGCCCTGAATCCTGTTTTCATATTTAGCGTTAAGAATGTTTTAATGTGAGATCCAGCTCACTCTCACGCTCTTCTCCAAGCGCATTGCTTTGTCTAAGATTGAAGTCCGCATTAGTCTTCATACCGCCCTTGATTCACAGTGAGTAGAATTTATTCTCATCATATCGAAAATCTTAATCTGAACATTCACTTCCAAGCACTAATACAAGCGGGTTGTTTTCAGAGTCGTATACCTGCTCATCAACAAGCTCCCCGCGCCACCCAGCGGGAAAAACCACTTAGGCTGAAAACGATCATTGAAACAAAAGCATGTCTATTTTCCCGTTTTGTCTCTTCATTATAACATTTACTTACGGGAAGCTACATTCAACTCGCACAAGTATGCGAACCTGCTCCGAATTATAGAGTAAAAAGGGAGCAGAACTACCATTCCACTCCCTTTATTACTCTACAGAAAAACAAGATCAACTCTTGTGCTCATAAACATGAACATCCCGCTGAGGGAATGGGATGGTGATGTCGTTCTCATCAAACTTGGTTTTGATGCCTTCCGTCAAATCGAAGAAAACATCCCAATAATTTGCGGGCTCCACCCATGGGCGAACTACAATGTTAACGCTGCTATCAGCCATTTCCTTGACGGCAACCTGAGGAGCCGGATCCTTAAGAATGCGTTCGTCAGCGGCGATAAGGTCGCCGATGACTTCCTTGGCCTTCTTCATGTCATCGTCGTAGCTGATACTTGCGATGATTTCAATACGACGGGTGCCGTTGGCATTGAAGTTTGTTATAGTGCCGCCCGTGATTTGTGAGTTGGGTATGATAACCTTTTTGTTATCGGGTGATTTTAGCACGGTCGTAAAAATGCCGATCTCCTCTACGCCGCCCATTTCACCACCAGCCTGCACAAAGTCGCCGACTTTGATCGGCTTGAAAATAATCATTAATACGCCCGAGGCAAAGTTAGAAAGCGAGCCCTGAAGGGCAAGGCCAACAGCCAGGCCAGCCGCACCAAGCACCGTAATAAATGATGCCGTCGGAATATTGAGTTTGTTCAGTGTTACAATGATCACAAACACCTTTAATGCCATATGACTCAAGCTGGACAAAAATGAGATCAAGGTGGGATCAAGTTTCCGGGCCGTCATCAAGCGAACCATGCCCCTCTTCATCATTTTGGCAATCCATAACCCGAGGAATAAAACAACAGCGGCCGAAATAATCCTCAGCCCATACTCTATTCCCACTGTTCGAACTTTTTCCAAAATCAGGGGGATTGCTTGACCATTAACGGCAACTACAGAATTTGTACCCATTTCAAACCTTCTTTCCTTAGCGTTACTAGGGCTACGATTTTAAAGAGACAACAAATGTGCACAAGACAATATTAGCTCGGAGATTCAACCGTCCCTGAATACCTCCCTTTTTCCTATGCAAAAAAACGGTGCCGTTCCTGCATCTCAAAGAGGGTAAATATCGCCAATTAACCCCCTGTATTTTCGTTATCACAACCATCCTGCGACCTCTCCTACTATAACCAAAGCCAGTATATGAAAAGTTAACTTGTGCAAAGGCGCATTTTATATGCAAGGCTCAGTTCACCGGCTCGAAAAGCAGAGAGTCACACCATTACCTAATCTTATGGGGAAGGCTTATACCCAAAGCAATGCTCAAGCCTAGGAAGCGCGCCTTAAAAAAAATTATTCTCCCCAAAAAGCCAGCAGTTAATCATGATGAAAGCAACTCTGAACAAGAGAACACCCAGCGAAAACTTCCTAGACTGGAAGTCCTGCCTCGAATTAAGGAAGATGGTCTTTCAATGAAAACATTCCAAAATCGA
>DATCZD010000155.1:0-31814 GCA_036526075.1 Pontiella sp.
CTGCCTATCTCCGTAGAAAATTCGGGTTTCTGCGTCTGCCCGACTTTGATGCAGCAGTATGGAATCAGGTAAAAACCAAAGCGAACAACGAAACCGTAGAAATCCCTGACGATCTAATCAGAGGCAGTGACCTAAATGCAAATGCGGTTAAGGCCGTACGCATAAACCGGAACGAACTTCCAGAACTGGGCTCCATAAAAGTCCGACGTGCTGACTTCCATGATCTCGAAGGTCTTGAAAATACAGTTATTGTCACCAACCCCCCTTACGGCATCCGCCTGGGAAACACTGAAGAGATCGCTCAGCTTCTCAAAGAATTCGGCGACTTCTTAAAGCAAAAATGCTCCGGATCAACCGCCTATATTTATTATGGGGATAAAAATCTGGTCAAAAAACTCGGTCTAAAACCCGAATGGCGACATGAACTTCGAGCCGGAGGGCTCGACGGTGTGCTCTGCAAATACGAGCTTTATTAAGAAATCATTCTTCTCCCATCGTATTCTCTAATTACTACGCTTGACTCAGTCTTATAAACTGAACAAAATAGCTCGGCAAAAGGATGCAAAAAATGAGCCAGAATAAATATATAATCGACTTCATGAATGCCTTCCCTTTCGAGGGCCTGACGTTTGATGATGTTTCCCTTATCACTCAATACGCAGACTTCCTTCCCGGTAGTACGGACATCTCTTCCAGACTGACCACCAATATTGGGTTAAAGATCCCATTTCTCAGTGCGGCCATGGATACCGTAACCGAAAGCAGGATGGCGATTTCTATGGCTATGCTTGGTGGAATCGGCGTAATCCATAAAAATCTGGACCCAGAAGTACAGGCAAATCAGGTAAGTCGGGTTAAACATCATCTGAACGGATTAATTACCGACCCGATTACTTTCACGGTGAATGACACCTTGGAAACAATCGCGATTACACGCGCTGAGAAGGGATTTAACTTTAACGGATTCCCTATTCTTGACAAAAACGGAAAACTTGCCGGCATCCTGACATCCAAGGACATCCGCTTTACAAAGTCTAAGAGCGCCCCTATTGCTGATATCATGACTAAGGATATGATTACCGCGCCTTCCGGTACGAACCTGCGTCAAGCTTATGATCTTATGCAGCAACATAAAATCGGTAAACTTCCATTGGTTGAAAATGGAAAGCTAGTCGGTCTTTACAGCTATGCGGATGTCCGCTCCCTAATTGAAAATCAGGAACCGCTCTTCAATCGTGATGATAAGTATCGTCTTCGTGTTGCCGCTGGCATTGGTCCCGGGGACTATGAGCGTGCTGAAATCCTAAATCAGGAGGAAGTGGATGTTCTTGTTGTCGACACGGCTCACGGTCATTCTAAAGGCGTTCTCGATATGGTTTCGTGGGTAAAGAAAAAATTCCCCCACATTGGCGTGATCGGTGGAAACATCGCTACCGGCGAAGCGGCACTCGCACTGCGCGATGCCGGCGCCGATGCGGTGAAGGTCGGCATTGGTCCGGGCTCAATCTGTACTACCCGCGTTGTAGCCGGTGTAGGTATTCCGCAGATTACTGCGATCTACGCCGCTGCTAGCGCGCTTAAGGGTAGCATTCCGATTATTGCCGACGGAGGCGTGCGCAACTCCGGTGATATTGCAAAGGCACTCGTAGCCGGAGCAGATACCGTCATGATGGGTTCCGTACTGGCCGGTACTGAAGAAAGCCCGGGTGAGAAAATTATTTGTGATGGCCGCCAGTTTGTTATCTACCGTGGTATGGGCAGTCTTGATGCGATGAAGTCGCGCGAAGGCAGCCGCCAGCGTTACGGCCTGAGCAACGATGACGATCTTGTTCCGCAGGGAATTGAAGGTATGGTCCCCTACTCCGGAACCGTAAATAAAGTGATGAAACAATACTGCGGAGGCCTTCAGGCCAGTCTGGGATATTGCGGCACCCCAAATATCAAGGAGCTCAAAGAGCGCGGCCGTTTTGTTCGCGTATCCGCAGCCGGGGCAGTGGAAGCTCACGCCCACGACATTAAGATTACCAAGGAAGCCCCGAACTATCGGCGTTAATCCTTGAAAGGAGTTGCTATGGCATTCATGCGAATTACAACTGCATTGTTGCTAATCCTCAGTCTTTCCGGCTGTGCGATCATCAACACAGCCGTCAAAGTGACCGGAACCGCAGTATGTACCACAATCAAAACCACGGGCGCAATTGTATCAGCTCCCTTCAAAATGGTTGGTGACTCCGATTCGGATGATGGCGAATAGAGGTTCTTTTTGAAGGCGGCATTAATTCAAATGAACCCGACGGTCGGTGCGCTGGAAAGCAACACCGACCGAATTATTTTAAAGGCACAACAGGCATTCGACACGGGTGCACGGCTGATTGTCTTTCCGGAGCTGACCATATCAGGGTACCCCCCGGAAGATCTGATTCTTAAAGATCATTTTTGTGCTGACTGCGAAGCCCAACTTGAGAGACTTAAAACCGAACTCCCTCCGGAAGCCTTTGTAGTCATCGGTTCCCCGATTATCCGCGATAGAAAAAAATATAATGCCGCGCTGATCTTTCATAACTTGGAGATCATCGGAGAATACCGGAAGATGCTATTGCCCAATTATGGGGTTTTTGATGAACAACGTGTATTCAGCGAAGGAAATACTCCGCTGATTATGAACATCAATGGTCAGCGGACTGCAATTAATATTTGCGAAGATTCATGGGACTCAGAAGGTAGAGCTGTTATGGCTCTTACCGAACAGGATATTGACCTGATTATTAATCTGTCCGCCTCTCCTTATCATCGAGGGAAACTAAATCACCGCATCAATGTACTGAGCAAAACCGCACAGAAGCTGAACGCGAGAATGCTCTACTGCAATATTGTCGGAGGCCAGGATGAACTGGTGTTCGATGGAGCAAGCATGGTCTTGTCCCCTGACGGATCCACCATTTGCAGCGCAAAACAGTTTCAGGAAGACATTCTCTACATCGACGACTCTATGTCCCTACGTCAGGAAGCGCCCCTCCCCGATCTCGAAGAGGTTTATGAAGCACTTAAGCTCGGATTAAAGGACTATGTTGAAAAGATCGGCTTCGAGCGTGTTGTCATTGCGCTGAGCGGAGGGATTGATTCGGCAATCGTCCTTGCGATTGCTGTAGATGCTCTTGGAAAAGACCGCGTTTCCACCATCACGATGCCGTCCCAATATTCATCTTCAGGCACCCTGAATGATGCGGTTGAAATGGCTGAAATTCTCGGAGTAGAACTTCATACAATTCCAATTAAAGGACTATATGACTGCTTTGAAGAGGAACTCACCAAGATTTGGGGCGCGGATAAAACGGTCGGCCTTGCCGAGGAAAACTTACAGGCCCGCATCCGCGGAAACCTCATTATGGCGATCTCCAACGAATTTGGCTCTCTGGTATTAACCACTGGAAATAAGAGTGAAATGGCAATGGGATATTGTACGCTTTATGGTGATATGAATGGCGGCTTCGCCGTTATTAAGGATGTGCCAAAGACGTTAGTCTTCGACCTTTGCCGCTGGCGCAACGAACAAGGGAACTCCCCCGTTATCCCACTCAGTATTATTGAACGCCCGCCTTCTGCTGAATTGCGCCCTGACCAAAAGGACACCGATTCTCTTCCTCCCTATGAAGTCCTAGACCCCATCCTTAAGGATTATGTAGAAAATGACATGGGGATTGATGGACTGATTGCTAAAGGATATGATCCGGCTATTGTTAAGCGGGTTATACACGCCGTAGAGCTGAGTGAATATAAGCGTCGCCAGTCGCCACCAGGCATAAAGATTACACCGAAGTCTTTCGACCGTGACCGCCGCATGCCGATCGTAAACCGATATCGGAATTAGCCATACTTTTCAGCCACCTTGATGCTACGTTTCAGGATGCTGGACGGCGGAGCGATCATCGTCCTCCGTTACTTGCTTGTGGGTATATAACGGCTCAATTTTTACCGCATTCCCTCTGCGAGTTGCCGGACAGATATTGCGACAGGCTCCACAGCCCCGACACTTGCGTTGATTAATAATCGGTTTTGGAATGCCGTTCGTTCCCAGATGCATTTCAATCGCTTTATAACCGCAGAATTCATCACAGGCGACGCACTCCAGATGATCTTCCCATCCAAGACAGGCTTCCCGCACAATGCTTGCCGTGGCAATTTTCTGACGTTGCTTCCGCTCTATAGACAATGACTGAATTGCTCCGGTCGGGCAGACCCGCAAACAGGCATGACAGTACTGCTCGCAGTACGCGCCATCATGCCGATCAAAATCCAGTTCCGGAATACACAGCTCCGCAACCCCACCCTTTTTACGCACCGTTAGCACACCGGTTGGACAGACCTTGAGACAGGCATAGCAGCGGACACAAGTAGATGCAAAGTGATCCAGATCCAGAGCACCGGGAGGAAGAACCGGAAGTTCATTTTTCCTGGCCCGCGCTGTATTTTTTAACAACAGGGCTAACGGAACACCGAGAAATAAACCAGCAATAAGGTCTCGTCTCATTTGATTTACCTGACGTGGCGTCCTTGATTTCAACTTCAGTTTTCCCACGAGATATCCCAGAGGACAAAGCTGTTCACACCAGATCCCGGGCTGAACTAAGCAGAGTAAAAGTATAAGAGGAATCAGCGCTCCAGGGATCCAGGCTAGAGGATTTCGACTCCCCGGACCTAACACACCAATTCGCGCAATAGTTGAAAGCGGATCAAGAAAAAGAATCAGAGGCAGTCCAACAGCCGAAGAAAAAATTATAAACCAAAATAAGATACCGTTCAGCTTCCACGGAAAAAACCGGCGTTTAAGGCTCCCCTTACGTGGAATGGAATAGAGGGTTCCCAACGGACATATCCACCGACAAAAGAAACGCCCCTTCCATAATGAAAGCCCCAGCACAAAAAAAGCAGGTATGCTCCAGACTAGCGACACATACCAGAAGCGGCGGGCAACAGCCGCAGATACTATCGTCAACGGACTCAGAGCCGGAATAATTCGCGCTGCATATTCAGGCAAAGGACCGCCTATAATTAAAAAAAGAGCCGCTCCTAAAAGGAACCATCGCACTCCCCACTGAATCTTGCGGAGATGCTTTTTGTTAAAGCTCGGGTCCCCCACTGCTTAACCGACCTCAATCTTATGAATATTCATTTGTGATGAATCCACAACCCCTATCCCCATCTCCTCTGCATATTTTAGATATTTTACAGCATACGGAGTTTCGTGAAAAATAGAGGATGCATACGCATCGGCCGCGACCTGATCTTTGGAGAGAATAAGAAGATCCGGAATCTTAAGCTCATTCGCCGGACCTTGGGGTCCGCTATCCAGCATACAGCGCGTAGCATCAATGATCGTCCAACTCGGCTTCATAAAGGTTGAAAAGTCAGCAATACACTGATGCAGATCAGTACGATGCCAATGACGACGATCCTTAATAATGCCCATCCAGTTTTTCATCGCAATGGAAAGGGTAGCCCCTTCGTGATGCTTGGCGACCGGCATATTTACCACGGCATCCACATCGATAAATTCCGCGGCAACTTCTGCCGTTTTCAGCTTTTTCCCAAGGGGAATCTGCACCTCTCGAAAACTTTTCTGTCGGGTTTTAAGATCAATCATTTTGCACTTATTCTCATCGGCAACCGACTTTATACCACTACGTTCAAATGCAATCTTGGCATTATTACAGGGATGCTCCGGCAGAATGACCTCCTTTACACCGCCTTTTTTTACCCCCTTGATAAAAGCATCTACCAGATCCGGGTGTGTATTTGCCCCCTCCTCAGGAGTTCTCGACCAGGCCGCATTAACCTTCAGTGCTAACGTTTTCACATTAGAACCAAACCAACCGTTCTCCTGAATAAGCTCCAACGCCTTCTGCATAAGCCTTTGCTTATCTGTTCCATGCAACACCCAAACATCAACTTTAGGATCATTATCGGCAATAATTTCGGAAGACGCTAGAACGGTTGCGGTTCCAGCCATGCCTATTTTTACAAATCCACGACGACTGCTTTTAGATTTTACAGTATGCCTACTCATATAAAGAACCTCCTTTATACGATTAGAACGCATTGACCGGATAAGTCGCCAAAAAAAAAGCGACCTGCCTAGTTTAGACAAAATCGCAATCTCTAACGAGGGATCGTCTACAAATTCAGAAAATTCTGAAGCAGCGTCTTTCCTTCAACCGTTAAAATAGATTCAGGATGAAACTGGACACCATGCACGGGATGCTCCTTATGCTGAACCCCCATAATCTCACCCTCTGCAGTCCATGCCGTAATCTCAAGACAGTCCGGAAGCGTTTCCCGTTCAATGATGAGCGAATGGTAGCGTGTGGCATCGAAGGGGTTCGGCAGACCTTTAAAAACACTCTTACCTTCATGCATCATGGGCGAGGTTTTTCCATGCATAAGACGATCAGCACGAATTACATTTCCGCCATAGACATCACCGATAGACTGATGGCCCAAACACACCCCGAACAAGGGAAGGCGGGGCCCAAACTCACGAATAATATCGCACGACACTCCGGCTTCTTTTGGAGTGCAGGGTCCGGGACTCACCAGAACCTTTTCAGGTTTGAGCGCAACCGCCTGCTCCACCGTAATTTCGTCATTACGAAACACGCGCATTTCTGCTCCCAGCTCCCCTAGATACTGCACAAGGTTGTAAGTAAAGGAGTCATAGTTATCGATAACAAGGATCATCTTATCTCTCGAGAAGGCGCACAAGGCACCAAGGTTAAAGGTCTTTCACAACCCGTTTAATACCATTTTTAAATAGCAACTCACCAAAGTTAATCCGTGAGCCCTGCTTTTTGTATGCTAATTCCATTCTCACCATTTTTTCACATCTCAGTGAGAGATCACTTTCCGGCTCTGGCCTTGTGGTAATGTTTGGCAAGCGCAAGAGCAGACATCATGCCGCGGGCCTTGTTGCGCGTCTCTTCATATTCGTTGATTGGGATAGAGTCAGCAACCACCCCGGCACCGGCCTGAACATAGGCTTTGCCCTTATCCAGAATGACCGTTCGAATCGTAATGCATGAATCAAAATTCCCGTTATAATTAAAATAGCCTACGGCTCCGGCATAAGGGCCACGCTTACTCTTTTCGAGTTCGGAAATAATTTCCATTGCGCGAACTTTGGGGGCTCCGCTAACAGTTCCCGCAGGAAAGGTCACTCGCATCACGTCATACTCATCATGATCATCAGAAAGCCTCCCAGTCACATCGGAAACTATATGCATCACATGACTGTAGCGCTCGATAACCATCAAGTCCGGAACCTCTACGCTGTTAAACTCACAGACTCGGCCGAGATCGTTACGGCCAAGATCTACCAACATGATATGCTCGGCACGCTCTTTTGGATCGGCCAATAGATCTTTTTCCAGTGCCAGGTCTTCTTCTACGGTCTTTCCGCGGGGACGGGTTCCAGCAATCGGGCGAACCTCAACCTTCTTATCCTCGCTACGAACGTGAATTTCCGGCGAAGTCCCCACCATCGCACTCTCGCCCATGTCCAGACAGAACATGTACGGCGAAGGGTTAATTGAACGCAATGCGCGGTAAACATCCAACGAGTCAGCTTCATTTTTCACTTCAAAACGCTGGGAGAGAACAGTCTGAATCACATCTCCAGATCGGATATACTCCTTGGCCTTTTCGACCATGTCCAAAAACTCTTCCTTCGTCGTATTGGATTCCGGCTCCAACGGCTCTATTTCATCATGCGTATCGATCAATACACGGTCGATCGGCGTCTGAAGTGCCTCGCAAAGCTCATCAATCTGCTTGAGAGCCTTATCGTACGCCGCATTCGGATCGCTATCGACATGAGCATTGGCCACAATTTTAAGACTGTGGTTCACTCGATCAAAAACAATCAGGCCATCAGTTATCATGAAAACCATATCAGGGCTTCCAATCTCATCATTTTCAATCACCGAGACACGCGGCTCAAACTGAGAAACCATATCATAACCGAGAAAGCCGACAGCCCCGCCGGTAAAGCGCGGAAGTGCTGGATCATCCACCACCGGTGCAAACTGCTGCATATGGTTTTTTAGAGCATCTAAAGGGTCTGTATTTTCCAGTATAACCGGTTCGGAGCCAATGGTATTGATTTCCACGCGCCGACCATACGCACGGATTATAGTCCGCGGGGTTCCGCCAATGAATGAATAGCGGCCGATATTTTCGCCACCCTCAACACTTTCAAGCAGATAGGTATGCGAGGCCTGCTCGCGCTGGCGTAAATAGGTACGAACCCGCTCATAGGCGGATACCGGGGTCTCCTGATCGGCAAGAACTTCTTTCCATACCGGAACCAGATTGCCCTGCTTTGCCTTTTCTAAAAAAGTTTGTCTATCGGGTACTACAGCCATAACTATTTCTTTCAATTAAAAACCGGCATCACGGAATACACAGAATACACTAAAAAGAAAAGAAAAGGTTCCTGCATTCTGTGAAATCCGTGGCATCAGACATTATTTTTAAGTTTGAGTAGTATATCCATGCTTATTTTTTTCATCTCCTGCACACGCTCTTCACTGCCCGCCTCGTTATAGCATCGGAATTCAGGTGCATTTCCGGACGGACGCATATGCAGCACCTCCTCTGATTCAAAGGTCACCCGCAGACCATCTGTGCAGTCGATGTTTTTCACCTTTCCAAACGTTTCACCGAAGGCACTCTCAATAGCGGAAATATCATCAAAACGCTCCAAAATTTTACGGCTGGCCTCTATTGAAAAATCTTGAATACGGTCACTGGCCGTAAAACGCTGCGGAAGATCAGTTAGCAAGGCCGAGATTGGCTTTCGTTCTTTGATAGAGAGTAGAATAATACACAGTGCTGGCAAAACCGCATCACGCGTCGGAAGCGCCCGCAGCTCCTTGCCGTTTACAGGGAACGCACTGTTGGTAAGAAATCCTCCATTGGCCTCATAACCGACCACGCCCTTTCGTCCGGAAAAGGAAGATTCAATCATGGAAGCCACTACAAACGGCGACCCGATCTTTGTACGGCGAACATCTGAAAACCACCCGCACTTTTCCAATGCCGTATTGCAGCTGACCGGCGTGCTGACCGAATCCGCCCCGAGATATTTTGCTGCGAGAATACCCGCCACATCGCCACGAAGCCAAACGCCGTTTTCATCACTGATCAATGGACGGTCGCTGTCGCCATCGGTCGAAATAATAACATCAAAATGATTTTCTTCAGACCACTCACGTGCCAACAGCACGTCAGCTTGGCGAATGGCTTCTGTATCGACTGGAATAAAGGTTCCAGAAAATCCAAGCGGAGTTACATCCGCACCGAGCCCACAGAAAATTTCAATCAACAAATCACGCCCTACAGCTGAATGCTGGTAAATCCCAACCCTTTTCCCCGTTAAGCATCCCTTTGGGAAGATATGTACATAACGGTTTACATACTCAATTCGCGCATCAATATTTTCTTCAGGAAGATCAAAACCTTCACTGCCGAAGATGGATTCATCAACTTCAATAACCTGCTCGCGAATCTGCTCTTCATCCTCTTTAAGGATTTCACCGGAGCATGTGTTAAATTTAATGCCATTGCGATCGTCGGGAATATGGCTGCCAGTAACCATAATGGACGGGCAGAGATTATTTAACCCGTAGAGTGCTACGGCCGGCGACGGGATGTGTCCACAGTTAACCGGTCTGTAGCCCATATCGGATGCGGCCTTGGCCACCGCACCCATGATACGATCAGTACTTGGACGAAGATCCCCGGCAATAGCCACTTCCTCACCATTTTTATCCAGCTCACCGGTTCCCTCTAGATATTGAAGAAACCCTTTAGTGTAAGAATAGCAGACCTGGTCGGTCATCTCCACGGCCAAACCTCGAGCTCCACTGGTGCCGAATTTCACACCGCTCTGTTGCATTAAATCGTTGATTTTAATTTGCATCCATTTCCCCGAATCATTCATTTCTCATGAAATCGCTGAGAGCACAGAGCTATTGACTAAAAAAAACCTCTGACCTCACGTCTCTGTCTAGGAATGATTTATTCGTCGATGTTTACCAGTTGGGTTGGGTTATCTAAATCAATCTGGCGATAGTAACAGTTGCGCGGCTCGCCATTCTTATTTTTTGTATGACAGATGCCACCTCGATTTGGACGAACCACAAACAGAAGTGAATTCTGCTCGCAGTTTACATACGCTTCCAACAGCTCAAACGTTTCGCCGGAAGTCAGCCCCTTTACCCACAACTCTTGACGCGAGCTGCTCCACAGCACCAACATTTTGCGCTTAAGCGACTCTTCAAAAGCCAACTGATTAATATAAGCCACAAGGATTACTTCCTTGGTATCCGCATTCTGTACAGCTACCGGGATAATGCCTTTGGTTCCATCAACCGCCTTCTCCAGCTTGTTCCAGTCAAGGGCTACTTTCAACCCTTCCTCAAGTTCTTTACTCATATTCATGCCTCCTTTACAAAGATTTAGAGTCTAACCTCAACGCCTTTATCTCGCATATATTCCTTAACCTGACGAACAGTTAGCTCTCCAAAATGGAAGAGTGACGCTGCCAGAACAGCATCCGCTTTGCCCTCAGTAACGGCATCCGCAAAATGTTCCAGTTTCCCAGCACCACCGGACGCAATGACCGGCACCTTGACCGCCTCGGAAACCGCGCGGGTTAACTCCAAATCATAGCCATCTTTACAGCCATCACAATCCATGCTGGTCAGAAGAATTTCCCCTGCCCCGCGTTGCGTTCCTTCAATCGCCCACTTGACCGCATCGAGTTCTGTCGGATTGCGTCCACCGTGCGTATAAACGCCCCACGTTCCATCATCCTTCCGACGAGCATCAATGGCCAGAACCGTGCACTGCGAACCAAAGGAATCAGAACATTCATTAAGAATGTCAGGATTATTGATCGCAGCCGTATTGAATGAAACTTTATCAGCTCCGGCATTCAGCATGCGACGGACATCTGCGGCCGTACGGATTCCTCCCCCAACCGTCAGAGGCATGAACACCTGCTCTGCACAACGGCGAACAATATCCACCATGGTTTCACGTTCGTCACTTGATGCGGTGATATCAAGAAAAGTCAGTTCATCTGCACCCTGCGCCTCATAAGCCTTGGCACACTCTACTGGATCGCCCGCATCGCGAAGATCCACAAAGTTAACGCCTTTTACAACGCGCCCACCGGTTACATCCAGACAGGGAATAATTCTTTTAGCCAGCATTTGGTTGTCCTGCGTTAAAAATTGAAAGGGTTGAATCATACACATTCTTCACCGGCACGCCACTCTCTGTTGCGCATTTCCGGCAATCTTCGACCTCTGGTGCAACCGTAATAATTTCACCATTGCGCTGCCCGATTTTTACACGGACCTCTCCGTAATCCGTAGTTACAGTTTTAAAAATCCGATCAAGAATGGTACGCTTTTCCAATCGTTCTCGAACCCCAAAAGTGGTCGATTCCCTGAAAATCAGTTCAAGCATTTTTTCCCGATCAGAGGGGAGTGCCAGAACAGTAAGTAAAACAGCCTGTCGCTGTTTTTTCATCATGACCGGCGTAGTGAAAACATCCAGAGCCCCCTCCTCAAGTAACCGAGAAAAAAGACATCCGACTAGCTCCGGAGTAATGTCATCCAGGTTACACTCCAACACTACAACTTCATCGGCGGATTCATCTTGAGCGGATTCATACAGCGTCGCTCTCAACAAGTTTGGACGACTATTAAGTTTTCGTTGCCCAAAACTGTATGCCGTCTTAACAGGCCGGCTTCCGGCTGGCGGTGCACCTGCTGTGCGCCAACTTGACAGCAAAGCGGCACCGGTAGGAGTTACCAGTTCAAACGGCTCATCAACCTCATTCACAGGAAATCCTTCCAAGAGTCGCAGGGTCGCTGGAGCCGGATTGGGATACGTGCCATGAGCACATTCAATCGTTCCGTATCCCTGCGGCAGAGTGCGAATGGAAACCTGCTCGACTCCCAGCTTCTTCAATGCCAGACAACAGCCGACAATGTCGATAATAGAATCCATCGCCCCTACTTCATGAAAGTGGATCTCTTCAATATCGACGCCGTGAATTGCGGCCTCGGCCTCGCCAATACGCTGAAAAACCTTTGAGGCCTGAATCTTTACCGTCTCCGAAAGAGCACTTTTATCGATCAACTTTAAGATTGTGCTCAAATGGCGGCCATGATGATGATCGTGATGATCATGTCCGTGGTGGTGCTCTTCAACATCCACCTTACAACGGACACCGCTCATACCCAGCTCGATAACGTCATCCACGACAATTTTAAAAGGGTCAATATTGAGCGACTTCAGCTCTTCGTTCAGTTCATCGACCGAAATACCCAACCCGACCAAAGCACCGAGAATCATATCCCCACTTGCTCCGCCAATGCTTTCAAAATGTAAATTTTTACTGTTCATAATGTCCGATAGCATGGCAGGAATCATCCATCACGCCAAGAAAGCAATGAAATGCATCATACGCACATATCGGAGACTAGAAACCTCGTATTACCCAAACTGCACGAGTCCCGATTCGCGCAGGCTGACAAAATCGAAAGCATCGTGATGTGTACGACGCCCAAGGATTATGTGATCAAGCACTTTAATCCCCATCACCTCTCCCGCTTTGACCAGTTGCTTAGTCACCTTAACATCTTCTGCAGAGGGTGTGGGATCGCCGGATGGATGATTGTGCGCCAAAAGAATCGCGGCACAGGAATGCTCCAATGCTCTTTTAAATAGCTCACGCGGATGAACTAAACTGCTCGTTAGTGTGCCCTCACTGATTTTTTTTGGCTCACCAATCAAGCGATTTTTTGCATCAAGCATTAGCGACCAGAATACTTCATGCTGAAGTACACGTGCCCGTTCGCGCAACACCGCGGCAGCCTGCTCCGGCGTAGAAATAACAGGATATTCACCAATACTCTCGCGAGTCAGCCGTTGAGCAAGTTCCATTGATGCTTTGATCATCTGCGCCTTGACAGGGCCGATACTGTCAATAGACTGAAGCTCCTTTACCGATGCTTTGGCCAGAGCCGTCAATGAGCCAAAAACGGAAAGCAACCGTTGCGCAACCTCGATTACATTCACACCACTCGTTCCGGTTCGCAGTATCAACGCCAGTAAAATAGCATCAGACACATTTTCCGCCCCTACTCGCTCAAACTCTTCTCGCGGTCGAAGCTGGGGAGGCATATCGCAGACTCTCAAAACAGGAGTCCGTACTGCATATTCTAGGGCTGTGCTTTGTCCGGTCATGCACCGAAAGATCAGCAAACCGGATAAACAAAAACAAGTCTTATATACTCTTACTTGCCTGTAGATCCAAATCCACCTGCCCCACGAGTGGTTTCGGAAAGCTCTTCAACCATCTCATAATAGATCGGGGTACAGTCGCAGGCAACCACCTGAAATAATCGCTGCCCCTTCTCTGCAGTATAGGTAAAGTCCTTAATATTATCGCACATCGCCATCAGTTCCCCGCGATATCCACCATCAATCAGACCGATGGAATTGGACATACGTAGCGGAGTCTTGGAGATGCTGGAACGCGGCATCAGATAATAGGCGCGGCCATCTTCCGGTTCACAGGAAATGCCGAGCTTAATCGGCTTAGTTTCACCGGGTTCAATCGTAATATCTTCAAGCACATAAAGATCGAGTCCGGCATCTCCTTCATGAAAATGGCCGTGATCGGAGTAAACTTCTCGGGCGGTATCTGTCAGCGGTTTAATCTTAAGATGCATGGTAATTCCCTGTCTTTGGTTGTTTAAAAATTCGGAGCATAGTATCTTTCCAAGCTTCAAACAACAAGGAGTAGGTGTATGTTGAAGTTAGCCATTTTTGGATCAGGATCAGGAAGCAACTGTCAGGCGATTATCGATGCGGTTGAGGCAGGCTCCTTGAATGCAGAAATTAAATGTGTATTGGCCGACAAAGAAGATGCTTTCATTCTTGAACGTGCCCGCAAACATCATATTCCGGCCATCTATTTTGACTGTGCCCCCTTCAAAACCAAACTGGACGGTGATGCAGAACAGAATGTTCTCCAAATCCTAAAAGAGCATGATGTTAACTTTATCGCCCTAGCTGGATTTATGCGTATTGTGAAAGACGGACTGCTTAAAGCCTATGAGGGGCGTATGATAAATATTCACCCCTCTCTCCTTCCCAGCTTTCCCGGACTGGATGCCGGGAAGCAGGCCTTTGATTACGGCGTTAAATACACAGGGTGCACCGTACACTTTGTAGATGCCGGAGTAGATACAGGAGCGGTGATCAACCAGAAAATTATTTCCATAGAAGCTTCTGACACCCTTGAAAGCATGATGGAAAAACTTCATAAACAGGAACACATTGCTTATCCGGAAGCACTTCAGTGGATCGCAGAAGGATGCCTCCAGAAGGAAGGTCGTCGTACGATGCTAAGCAGATAAGCGCTGAATCTAAAAAAGGGACATTACAGATGGCTAAGGAAAAGTGGGGTTCAAAACTCGGAGTTATTCTGGCAGTTACCGGCAGCGCTGTCGGACTTGGAAACTTTCTACGGTTTCCGGGCGTGGCCTGCGCCAATGGAGGAGGGGCTTTCATGATCCCATATATCATCGCCTTCATTCTGTTGGGACTTCCCATTGCCTGGGTAGAATGGGCTATGGGGCGTTATGGAGGGAAAAAAGGATTTTCATCAGCTCCAGGTATTTTTCGCTCGATTACCGGTTGCAACCGAACAGCACAGATCGGGACCCTAGCTCTGATTGTTCCCGTTATTATTTATATGTACTATGTTTCTATTGAGTCATGGTGCTTGGGTTATGCCTGGAAATACTGGACAGGCGGCATGCAGGAAGTGGTTATACAAGCACAGGAGGCGGTAACCTCCGTCGATAATACAGATAATCTATCGATTCTACAGAAAGAGGCCGGTATTATCGCCACCAAAGAATACCTTCTTCATTTTGCAGGTATTGTTCCTGAATCAGAAGACTCTGCCAGTGGTAATTTCCGGATTCTCAGGGAGTTCAGCAAAGGTACAATGCCCTTTCTTCTCCTTTGCTTTGCCATCAACTTCATACTAATCTACCGAGGTATTAATAAAGGTATTGAATGGTTTTGCAAATGGGCTATGCCAGCTCTGCTGTTATGCGCGCTCTTTATTCTTGTTCGAGTGCTGACTCTGGGAACCCCCAACCCTGACCTTCCAGATGCATCCATCATCAATGGTCTTGGTTTTATGTGGAACCCGATTGGACATAATCTCGTAGATGGTAAAATTGTTGAGGTCGGATTCTGGGAGGCTTTGTCTAATCCTCAAACCTGGCTTGCTGCTGCCGGACAGATCTTCTTCTCCCTATCTGTCGGGTTCGGTATCATCATGACCTATGCCTCCTATACAAAAGATGATGATGATATTGCATTGAGCTCGCTCTCTGCGGCTTCTGGAAACGGATTCTTTGAAGTGGCTCTGGGAGGAATGATTGTCATACCAGCCGCCTTCATATTTCTGGGTCCTGAATCCATTATTGCCGCCGGAGAGAAAGGAAGCTCTTTGTCTCTAGGTTTCTTTGCACTCCCGGGCGTTTTTGAACATATGCCGGCCGGACATTTTTTCGGAGGCCTTTTTTTCTTCCTGCTATTTATGGCAGCCATCACATCCTCTCTATCGATGCTCCAACCAGCCATTGCCTTTCTGGAAGAAGGATTAGGACTGGGCCGTCATGCCGCCGTTACCCTGCTCGGATTCATTACCGCAACCGGAGCTCTTTTTGTTTCTCTGATTAGCAATAACTTGACCGTTCTTGACCACATGGATTTTTGGACAGCCAACTTCTGCATCTTCTTGCTGGCCACCATTGAGGTGATTTTCTTTGCATGGATTATGGGTCTAGATAAAGGTCTCGCAGAACTTGCTCACGGTGCGGAAATTCAACTACCTAAGGCTCTGCCTTTTGTCCTAAAATATATCACCCCGGTATTTCTACTGATTATTTTCGGGAGCTGGCTATGGAAGGAGATTCTATCTAGCGGGCCTTACGTACAGGCGCTGAAAGAGGATCCTGTCGTTCAATTGACAGTGGGCTTTATTATAAGCATATTTATCTTCTTCTCCATCCTTGTGCGCATTGCGGTAAAACGATGGGATAAGGTTGAAGAAAATATCAGCAATTCAGAGGAGGTATCCGCATGACTGTGAGTGGATGGATTATCATGGCGACCAGTGTAGTCGGAATGACCGGCCTGTTTTTCTGGTGTATACGAAAAGTGCTCATCACCCCGGGGGCGACTGAGCACATTCATTCCCAGTCGGATCTCGATCCTAAGGATCAGGATGAATAACAAAAACCGACAAACGTGTTATTATACGGCTTCGTTGAAGAAAGTTAAGTCAGTTGCGATGACGGAAAGTAATGCGACCTTTTTCCAGATCGTAAGGAGAAATCTCTACAGTTACACGGTCACCAACAGCTATCCGAATAAAGTGTTTACGCATTTTACCTGAAATATGTGCGAGGACTTCATGTCCGTTTTCCAGTTCCACACGATACATCGTAGCCGGCAACACTTTTTTTACAACGCCTTCCGCTTCTATTACATCCTCTTTAGCCATAAATATAATACTCCCTTTAAATTTACAAAGGGAGCATGCTACACGGAAAAGCACGGTTTGCAACCTTAACCCTGTCTTCGTTTTACAGAGGCGACTACGCTAAGCAGCTTCTCCACGAAGCGGGATTCCGCGCTTATAGAGATTAATGTATTTTGTAATTTTTACGACTAGCTCTTTTTGCTTGCTGGATTTCGCCGCCTTCAGCGCTTTCTTACCCCACTCAACCGCATCACCAAAGTGCTGCAGTTCCGCATATGCGGCACTCATCAGAACCAACGACAAGGCATCTTCTTCTCCGGTTAGTTCGAGTAGTTTATTGGCATATTCCAATGCATCATGCCCATTACGTTCTTCCGGACTTTCATCCGTAGCCAGCACTAGAACCATTTCACGGAGAGAGGTGAGATCACGCGGATTCACATGAAGCTTACGCCGAATTTTTTCGGCCTTGGAAGAATTCTCACTTTCATCCATCTGCATGTCAGCATCATCAAGCGCCACCAGCGTGAGATTGACTTTAATACCTTCCTCTCCAAACTTTTTCTCAAGAAAGGCTTTGTCAATCGCCTTTCCGTACGCTTCTTCCGGAGTAATAATTCCCCGCTTTACCAAGCTCAAAAGGTCATCGGCAAAGGTAACCATGCCAACATTCTTTCCGGTCTGCATAGACGAAGGAATCTGATGCGTTTTAGCTTCTCGGATATTTGCCGCAACGGCTGGCGTAACCATCAGAATTTCGCAGGAAGCAATTCGCCCGCCACCAATACGTTTACAAAGTGTCTGAGCAATAACCCCCTTCAATGAATCTGCTAACATTGAACGAATCTGGTTCTGACGGTTCGCTGGGAATTTATCGATAATACGATCTACGGTCGTTGCAGCCGTATTCGTATGCAACGTTCCAAATACTAAGTGGCCGGTTTCCGCTGTTTCAATCGCAATCTCAATTGTTTCAAGGTCGCGCAGCTCACCAACAAGCACAATATCAGGGTCTTCACGCAGAGCAGCCCGAAGCGCATTAGAGAAACTCTTTGTATGAACATGTACTTCGCGCTGATTCACCAGACAGCCGCGCGAACGGTGCTTAAATTCGACCGGATCTTCAATTGTAATTAAATGCTGTCGGCGAGTCCGATTAATCAGGTCTACCATCGCCGCCAGTGTTGTAGATTTACCACTACCGGTCGGACCGGTAACAATAACGAGCCCTTTAGAAAGGAAGCAGAAAGAACGCACTCCGTCCGGAATATTCAACTCCTCAAAAGTTGGTATCCGGGAAGGAATCTGACGCATTACGCAGCCAATACCTTCCGAATCCCAGAAAATATTCACACGGAAACGGGTGTCAGAACCTGGAAGTTCATATGCAAAGTCTGTATCCCACTCTTCTTCCAGTTCAATTCGGTTACGCTCCGGAGTAAACTCATAAAGGAGATCTTTCAGTTCTTCTGTCGAAAGCTTTTCCGTTCCACGTTGAAATTGCATTTCACCATCTACGCGATAACACGGCTGATGATTGGATGATAGATGAATATCACTGGACCCCTTTTCCAGCATTTCCTCAAGATATGCGTCGATTCTGTTCATGAGTTCTCCCTAGTAAGGTATTAAAAGCGATATGGATAGCATATCCGATGCCACTCGGCGAAAATAAAATTTGTTTAACCGGCCAACATTTTCTGCAAAATACAATCCAGTTCCTTCCAATCAATCGGCTTCGTCATAAAGACGGCGTGTCCCTTGGAAACCATATCCTCCCCTTCGACCTTCTTCATATAACCGCTACAGAGAACTATAGGCATTTCCGGCTGTAGATTAACAACCTCCCGAATCAACTCCTGACCATTCATTTTTGGCATCTCATAATCCGTAACAAAAGCATCAACCTCCTCCGGTTGTGATTTGAAGATATCCAGAGCCTCCACCCCATTCCGTGCCGTGACTACGCCGTACCCGAATGACTTAAGAATCTCTTTCCCCAAGGAGAGGACGGCCTGATCATCATCGACAAAGAGGATGCGCCTCTTCCCTTTAAGATCTAAACCTTCCGGCCCCTCTTCATTCTGTTCCTCAGAAACATGAAACACAGGGAAGTAGAGCGAAAAGGTCGATCCCTCCCCGGCCTTACTCTTCACACTAATTGAGCCGCGATGCTTACGCATAATTCCATGCACAATGGAGAGGCCAAACCCACTACCTTCACCTTTTTTCTTAGTAGTGAAATATGGTTCAAAAATGTGTTCCTGTACTTCCGAAGTCATACCAGGCCCCGTATCCCGTACCACAAGGCGAACATAATCCCCCGGAGGGAGATCCATCGTTTCCTCTTTTGACGTAGGATCTTTTAACTCCACCTGCGACAGCGAAATGGACAACGTTCCTTCTTTGGTTTCACCTAGCGCATGCACCGCATTCGTGCAAAGGTTGACAATAATCTGCGTCAACTGGGTTTCATCACCCAAAATATCTTCACAGGACTCATCAATCCTTTTTTCGAGAGTAACATTCTTCTTAATCGCAGTCTGAATCATCCCGAGGGAGTCTTCAACAACCTCCTGCAACGACACCGACTGAAACACCTGCTCATCCTGACGACTGAATGCGAGAATTTGGCGGACCAGTTTCGTGGCCCGATCTCCAGCCTTCATAATTTCCGAAAGATAACCATGCACCCTGCTTTCTTCATCCACCAAATTCATACATAGAGAGACATAACCAATTATCGCCGTCAGAATATTATTAAAGTCATGGGAGATCCCGCCGGCCAATTCTCCAATGGCATTCATTTTCTGTTGCTGTCGGAAATGTTTTTCGATCTCCTTTTCATGCGTAATATCACGACTGATGGAAACAAAGTTAGTGACGTTCCCCCGATCATCCCGGATAGGATAAATCACCTGTTCTTCAACATAAAGGCTACCATCCTTCCGACGGTTGGTAATCTCTCCAGCCCAGGACTCCCCTGAGTTAATGGCGTTATCCAGCTTTTCGTAATAAGATTTACTGTGCGTACCGCTCTTAAGAAATGTCGGTCTTTTCCCCAGCACCTCATCCGCATGATAACCGGTCATAGTGGAAAATGACGCATTCACATAAATAATTAATCCATTCACATCCGTAATCATGATGGATTCGGCCGACTGCTCAACCACTACGGCCAGACGTTGCATTTCCTGTTGCATTTTCATGCGCCGAGTTAAATCACGGCTTATAGAAACGACCCCTGCAGAGCCATCGATCGGGAATTTAATCGTATTGTGATAAACTTCTTCACCGGAAGCTCCCGCAACCCAACCTTCCCACTCAAAGATTTTACGAGAAGAAGAAACCCCCATATCCTCCTTATGAGCCTGCAGGGCAATATTCGCCGGAAGTACATCGGAAGCAATCCTCCCACAAAGTGAATCCGCATCCACTCCAACAAAGTCAGCATACGCGGTATTACACCCTAGAAAATATCCGCTCCCATCCTTCATATAAATTGGGTCAGGAATCGTATCTATCAGGCGATGAAGCAAAGTCTGCTGTTCAACTAAACGACGACCGACTCGAATTCTCGCCAGCAACTCCCCCTTATCAAAAGGTTTTTTAATGAAATCATCCGCACCGGCAGCAAAACCTTCGATCACATCCTCATTATTACTCTTAGCAGTCAGCAAAATAAGATACACCATTGAACAGACATCTACTGCACGCACCTTCCGGCATACCTCCAGACCGCTAAGACCCGGCATCATCCAGTCTAACAAAGCAAGTTTTGGAGAATCTTTCTGCTGGAGAATTTTCCAGGCTTCATCACCATTCTTAGCCTCAACAACCTCATACCCATCCTTCTCGAGGTTCTTCCTTAGTACCGCACGAGAAAACGCATTATCCTCAGCAATCAGAATCTTCATCTACCGCACTCCACGCCAGTTTCACAACGAGCTGATGATCACAAAGCTAAGAAAAATATGCAATTATTTTCGAATCATAAGAGTTCATGGGATAAAAAAAAACGCCCTGCAAAACAGGGCGCCATGTAAACCGTTAAACAAAGCTTAATGGTTGGTCACATCGACAACTTCCGTCACATCAGAAACTCGTTCTTTAAGGAGTGTCTCTATACCGTTCTTCATAGTCATTCGGGCACCTGGGCACCCCTTGCACCCGCCTTCAAGTTCAATAAAAACAACACCGCCTTCAACCTTAATCACCGTTGCACCACCGCCGTGCGAGGCCAGGGCAGGTGCAACCTCCTCTTCCATTACCACATTAACGGCATCCAAAACTTCTTGATCTGTCATGATTGATTCCTTTCGTTGATAAAATTGACTTCGAGATGGCTAATCCCTACTACTTTCTTCCGACTTTAACAAGCATGGGGAATACTATTTATGACCAATTACCTTCTCAATATTTTTAAAGGAGCACTAATGGGTGCCGCCAACGTAATTCCAGGTGTTTCCGGCGGGACTATGGCCCTTCTTACCGGCATTTTTGAAAAATTGATCCATTCCATCAAATCATTTGATCTTGAGGCGATCAAACTAGCTTTCAGTTTTAAATTTAAAGAGCTGTTTGAACATGTTGATCTGCGGTTTCTGTCCGCCATCGGCATTGGTGTCATTACCAGCATCCTAACCTTTGCCCGTTTGCTCGAATATCTATTTGAACATCATAGTCTTTATATCTGGTCCTTCTTCTTCGGCCTGATTCTCGCCTCCGTCTACTTTGTGGGAAAGAAAATCAGTCGCCGAACGCGCTCTGTTATTACTCTCTTTATTCTCGGAACAGCCATTGCCGTGGGCATCGCTATTTTAGAACCGGCCCAAGAGAGTCGAAACCCTCTCTACCTTGTGTTCTGTGGTGCCGTTGCCATGTGCAGTATGATTCTTCCTGGTCTGTCCGGCTCATTTATCCTTCTGCTGATGGGGAATTATGAGCTGATTATGGTCAAATCCGTCACCAACTTTGACCTCAGAATTCTAATTCCGGTTGGCATCGGAGCGGCAACAGGGTTGGCCGCATTCGCTCGACTGCTCTCCTGGATTTTCAAGAAATTCCATGACCAAACGGTATCGTTGCTAACCGGCTTCATTTTCGGCTCCCTGACCATTCTCTGGCCATGGAAAACAGAACTAACTCAAACCTTTGGAGACAAAGTGAAGGTTATTGGCTACAACTACTCACTACCTGAATTCAACGTAGAAACCGGTATTGCTGTTGCGATCATGGGTACCGCCATTGTGATCATTGCTCTAATTGAAACCTGGGCCGGAAAGCATTCTGGAAATAGCTAAATAGCTTGAATCCGGTCACTGAAAAAGTAACGGGCCACAAAAACTACCTGAAATATTGAATCAGGTCGTTATCATTTTATCTGCACGATAGGAAGAGCGGACCAAAGGCCCAGAAGCGACGGCATCAAATCCAATTTCGTACGCAGCATCTTCAAAATCAATGAATTCCTTCGGCGTAACAAACCGCTTAGTGTGTGCATGATCACGAGTTGGAGCCATGTATTGGCCAATCGTCAGTAAACGAACTCCATGATCATAAATATCCTGTAAGCACTCCAGCACCTCTTCATTGGTTTCACCAAGTCCAAGCATGATACCGGTTTTTACCTTGATCGATCTATCACCATATTCTGATGCATATTTCAGAATATTAAGCGAACGTTCATAGGTCGCCCCCGAACGAATTGAGCGTTGCAACCGTTTAACAGTTTCTACATTGTGGTTAAAAACAATGGGGCCGGCATCTAACACCTTGTAGAGGGACTCTTTCCGCCCCCAGAAGTCGGGAGTCAGCACCTCAACAGTAATTCCCGAAACCCGCTCTTTTACAGCGGAAATGGTTTCTGCAAAAATTTGAGCACCCCCATCGAGCAAATCGTCGCGTGTAACGCTCGTTATGACCACATGCTTCAGGTTCATTTTTTCGACCGCATCGGCTACACGATGTGGCTCTTCGGTATCAAGGCCTTCCGGTTTTCCGGTCGCAATCGAGCAGAAACGACAATCACGGGTACAGATATTTCCTAGAATCATAACCGTTGCTGTACCATGATTCCAGCACTCGTGGCGGTTCGGACATTTGGCATCTTCACAAACGGTATGTAGACCGTTTTTTTTCAAAGCGGCATGTGTTTCTGCATACTCTTTATCGGTCTGAATCGGACGACGCATCCATTCTGGAATGCGATCGGGCCTCACAGCATCAACGGTGTCACTCATTTATTAATCTCCAGTTCACCCCTGTAACACCCCGAAAATCAATACAAATTACTTCTTAGTTAATTTAGGGAAACATCTAAAAAAACAATTTCATGGGCGATGTATGTAGAGGAACAGGAAGTCTTTGTCAAGGATACCCCCTTACCATCACAAGACCGTACGAACAGTAGCCTAAATCGGAAAACCATCGAGTTGATCGCATATAAATATTATTTGTCTTAAAAATCCGAGTAATATAACAGAACAGTTTTTACTGTTTCTTACGTATTATTTTTCATCGGTATCCAACCCATCCTTAGGATCAGCATTGGGTCCTCCAGAACCTTTCCCTGGATTATTATCATCCTGTCCATCTGTATTATTACCATGTCCACGATTTTCCTTTTGGTCCTGTGAATCAGGTTGGGCCCCATCCTTGTCGCCCCCGCTTTTATCCCGATCTTTCACCTGGCTTCTCCGCTTATCACAATCTTTATATTTCTTCTGGATCTTGGACTTTTCGCCTTTGGAATACCCGTCGCCTCCCCCTCGCCGGTCTTCGCCTCCGTTTCTACCGTATCGGCCTTCTCCCCCGTTTCTGCCGGGTCGACCTTCGCCTCTGCCACAGCCTCCGCCTTCGCGAGCATCAACATAAGGTGTTGAAACCATAAGAGCCAAAATAATCGCGCTTGTTAACCACTTACTCATGACATTTCTCCTCAGTTTTTAGTTAGTCATAACCTACGATGAGGAGCACATAACGCTAGGGTGAAGAAAATATTGTGTAGTTTATAGGAGATTATTTAACCGTTTAAATTTACGAAGTAAATATCTCCCATCCTACCCATGACAGATACAAGGAACAGCAGCGTACAAAAAACCATAGATAGCAGTAAAAAAAGCACCTGCATATCGTCGCTTAAAAGGTCATAACAACGCGGAGAACTCCCTTTAAAATTGAAGGGTCGTATTTTTGATTCCTAATTGAATAACCAGCAAAAAAAGGTCTTATCCCTTCGTGCTTAACCTCTCAGCATCTCGATCATTTTTGCTAACTTTTCAGACTTTTCAAGTAGCTCTTCCTGACGCTTCTCCTGAACAGCCACAACCTCGCGAGGCGCTTTGTTCACAAAATTAGGGTTAGAGAGCTTTTTCTTTACACCAACCAGGAACCCATTCACTTCATCCATCTCAGCCGTCAACTTCTTGATTTCTGCCTCAACATCAACCAACCCTTCAATGGACATATAAACTGTGCCTAGCATACTGATCCCGCTCGGCATTGCGCCTTCCGGTGTAAAATTAACATCGACGTTGATCGCATCAGCCTTAAGAGCCGCAATAATCGATCCGCAATCCGATGCTATCTGCTCCGCATAAATTTCGTTGGAAGGCCGGATGTTGAATGTAGCATTCTGTTTATTCGTCAGATTATATTCCGCACGCAGAATGCGTCCCACGCGAATCAGATCATGTTTACCATCTACATATTTAACAATGGCTGGATTAATTCCCTTGATCACCGAGTTTTCCGGCCATGGAGCAATCATGATGCTTTCATCCGTGTGATTATACCCCATTCCATGCCAAAGCTCTTCCGTCTGGAACGGCATAAATGGATGGAGTAGACGCAAGGCCGTGGAAAAGGAAAAGTGCATAACCTGCAGGGTATGTTTTTTCTCCTGCGGCGTTCCCTTGTA
This sequence comes from Pontiella sp., assembly GCA_036526075.1. GTDB lineage: Bacteria > Verrucomicrobiota > Kiritimatiellia > Kiritimatiellales > Pontiellaceae > Pontiella. The sequence goes on from DATCZD010000155.1 coordinate 24,567, forward strand.
AAGCACCGGCTTAGCATATTCGAGATACCAGTCGCAGTAGCTGTGCCAGAAAAAATCATACAGTGCCAATGTCGCATCATTGAAGCGATAGCGGCTAAGATTATCATTCACTGAATCAATCGCCTCATTCAGCTTCGCTAGAAGATGCTGATCGTCCGGTGTTAGATCAGTTTTATTGAACGTCAATTCGGAAACATCAAACTCTTCCGAGTGCATCTCCATAAACCGGGCTGCATTCCAAATTTTAGTTCCAAAATTACGACCGATCTCAAACTTTTCATCATTGATATAAACATCCTGCCCGGTCGCCGTAATCATCAGCAGCGAAAAGCGCAGTGCATCGGAGCTGTATTTTTCAATAACATCAAGCGGGTCAATGGAGTTACCAAGACTCTTCGACATCTTACGCCCCTGATCATCACGGACGGTTCCGTGAATATAAACCGTATCAAAGGGGATATTATCCATCACTTCCATGCCGGACATGATCATACGCGCAACCCAGAAAAAGATAATTTCGTTGCCGGTAACTAGTGTCTTGGAGGGATAATAAAAATTCAGATCATCACTATTCTCAGGCCAACCGAAAACACTGAACGGCCATAACCAGGAGGAAAACCAAGTGTCCAGAACATCTTCATCCTGGCGGAAGTTCCCGGTTGAACAAACTGGGCATTTTTCCGGCTCCGTCTTAGATGCCCATTCATGATTGCAATCATCGCAGTAGAAAATCGGGATACGGTGACCCCACCAGATCTGGCGGGAAATACACCAATCACGGATGTTTTCCATCCACCCCATGTAGGTCTTGTTCCAACGCTCCGGAACAAACTTAATACGGCCATCATTCACCGCTTCGATGGCCGGGCGAGCCAGCGACTTCATCTTCACAAACCACTGAGGAGAAAGGCGCGGTTCAACTACCGTATCACAGCGATAACAATGCCCAACGGCATGCATATGCTTGTCAACTTTCTCGACTAGGCCGCCAGCCTTAAGATCTTCCATCAACTGCTTGCGGCACTCAAAACGATCCATGCCTTCATACAGTCCAGCATTTTCATTCATAATGCCAGTATCGGTCATAACATTGATCTGCGGGAGATCATGACGAAGCCCCATTTCAAAATCGTTCGGATCGTGTGCCGGTGTGATTTTTACAACACCGGTTCCAAACTCCGGATCTACATAGTCATCGGCGATAATTGGAATTTCACGATTTACGATCGGAAGAATCACAGTCTGTCCGACCAAATCCTTATAGCGTTCGTCACGCGGGTTTACTGCAACGGCCGTATCTCCCAACATAGTTTCCGGACGAGTGGTCGCAACCACCAGCTTTTTCTTTTTATCCTTCACCGTATACTTCAGATGATAGAGTGCACCTTCAACTTCAACATGTTCACTTTCTTCATCCGATAACGCGGTTTCACACCGGGGACACCAGTTAATGATACGGTTTCCTCGATAAATCAGTTCCTTGTCATACAACCGGCAAAAAATTTCGAGAACGGCTTCGCTCAACCCCTCATCCATGGTAAAGCGTTCACGATCCCAATCACATGATGCCCCCAACTTTTTGAGCTGATTTGAAATGGTGGAACCATATTCATGCTTCCACTCCCAAACACGTTCTAAAAATGCTTCGCGTCCAAGATCATCACGGCTCTTACCCTCTTTTTTCAACGCACGCTCCACCACATTCTGCGTGGCAATACCGGCATGGTCAGTGCCCGGGACCCAAACCGTATTTTTACCCTGCATACGGGCCACACGGGTTAGTACATCCTGAATATTATTATTGAGAGCATGTCCCATATGAAGAATGCCAGTTACGTTCGGCGGAGGAATTACAATACAGAACGGATCGCCGCCGTTTGAACTCTCGTTATGGAAGCGCTTATCTTCCATCCACTGCTTATACCATTTCTCCTCAACCACCTTTGGGTCATAGTTTTTTGACAAACTCATAACGTTCTCCAAATCAAACCTAACTTCTAAAGTATTTTTCCGTGTCCGCCCTGCTTAAATATTAAAGCAATAAAGGCTATATAAACTTAACAATGAAGCGTTTGTGTAACTTTACACACCGCATTATTGCGAGAAATTAACTATCTTCCTCATCCAGAAAAAGCTTATACTCAACGCCATCGACGAGGGCTTCCCAGGAAGCCTCAATAATGTTTTCTGAGACTCCCACCGTTCCCCACGAGGATTCTCCATCAGTTGACTCAATATGTACGCGCGTCTTGGCTGCAGTCGCTTCTTCCGGATCGAGAATGCTCACGCGATAGTCGGCTAGATGCACATCGCTGATGCTAGGATAAAACTTTTTAAGCGCACGCCGCAAAGCCATGTTAAGCGCATCAACCGGGCCATCCCCCTCACCAACCGTGAAGGCCTGCTCGCTATTCACCTTTAACTTAAGCGTCGCCTCGGAAAGACAGGGTTCATCCTTGCTTCGTTTTTCGATGATCACGCGGAACCCTTCCAGTTCAAAGAAACTCTTATGCTCCTTCAGCACCTTTTTAATCAGCATTTTAAATGAAGCGTCGGCAGCCTCATAAACATATCCATCCTTTTCCATCTTTTCCATCGTCTGGAGAATGTTGCGTACTTCCGGAGATTTCCGATCAATGCTATCGAGTCCCATCTCAAGAAGCTTTTCCATCACATTGCTTGCGCCGGAAAGCTCGGAGATTAGAATACGTCGAGCATTACCTACCGATTCCGGAGAAATATGTTCAAAGCTTTGCGAAACCTTCCGGACGCCGTCTACATGCATGCCGGCCTTATGTGCAAAAGCACTCTCGCCCACAAAAGCAGCGCGTGGGTTATCGCGCAAGCTCGCCTGCTCATTGACAAACTGCGAAACCAGTTTTAGGTTGGAAATCTGTTCCGCATCTGCAAGGCAACGCTTATCCGTTTTCATGCAAATGTTGGCGATAACCGAGATCAGGTTACAATTACCACAGCGTTCACCGAAGCCGTTTATCACGCCCTGCACATGATTAGCACCTGCGCGCACAGACTCCATGGCATTGGCTACGGCGGTTTCAGAGTCGTTATGCGTATGGATACCAACAGCTACATCAAAGGTTTTGCGTACCAGTTCAGTCACTTCGAAGATTTCATGCGGGAGGCAACCTCCATTGGTATCGCACAGCACCAACACATCAGCCCCTCCCTTTACAGCAGCGCCCAAAGACTGAAGCGCATATTCCGGACAATCTTTATATCCGTCAAAAAAATGCTCGGCATCATAAATCACTTCCTTGCCATTTTCCTTCAGAAATCGGCAGGTATCTTCAATCATGGCCAGGTTTTCTTGCGGCGTGGTTTTCAGGACTTCAGTGACATGCAACAGCCAACTCTTTCCGAAAATAGTGCAGACCTCGGTATCAGCCTCCAAAAGAGCTAAGGAGCCCTTATCTTCTTCAACCTTCACGTTGGCGCGACGGGTGCTCCCGAAAGCTGCAATCTTTGCATGCTTCAGGTTTTCTTTTTTAATTTCCTTAAAGAAAGCCATGTCTTTTGGGTTGGAAGCCGCAAAACCACCCTCAATATAATCCACTCCAAACGAATCCAGCATTTTTGCCACATGAATTTTTGAAACCGGGGAAAAGACAACACCTTCCGCCTGAGCTCCATCGCGCAGCGTTGTGTCATAAATAAAAACTCTATTCTCAGCACTCATCAAAATATACCTGTTCTTTAGAGCCTGAAAACATACCCCACCCGACAAACCTGAACCAAGCCCGAAGGGGGATTTTCTACATTGAAAAAACCTGCCGTTTGAAAACTGAAAACAACGTTCCTTCTAGAATACAATTCAACATTACACCTGCAACTAGGTCCAAGTAGGGTTGAAGGGAATTACTCTTGAATAGCAACACAGAGGTACAAATCGCTCAACGAATGTCAAAATTGCTGAAGGCCAATTGATCATGACAAACATAAAGCTTCTGATGACCCGAAAAGCCAAGGACCAGCGCCCCGAGGCTCTTTTGGGAGAATGTCATATCTCACCTTTCAGCTCACAGAACAGAAAGACTAAAGCTAACTAATTCGGAGCCAAAATTAAAACATGGGTTAGCTACATGATTTAGAAACTCGATTGGAAAACAATATAGGTTCTGGTTAGATGGGCGTCTATGAGTAAACCAGATCTGATTATTATCGGGGGTGGCGCGGCAGGTTTGATGGCTGGATGTGCGGCCGGCGAACTTGAACTGAAGGCACTGATCCTCGAGCGGAAGCATAAGCCGGGGCGGAAGCTGCTGATGTGCGGAAATTCACGGTGCAACCTGACTACCAACATTTCCGAGGAACGGATGCTGCATATGTTTGGTGATCCAGTCGCCCCATTTGTTGAACCGGCCATTCGGGCCTTTACGCCTTCCATGTTGCAGCGCTGGTTTGCGAAAAACGGCTTAAAAACGGAGGTAAAAACCGGAAATAAAGTTTACCCACATACTGAACGCGCATCCGATGTGCTCAACCTCTTTACCGATCTGTTGCGAGACCGGAACATCTCGATGGCAACATCCTCTGCCGTTCAGGCCATTGAAAAAACCAAATCCGGATTCCGCGTAACCACGGATAACTTTACGGTTGAAGGAAAATACCTTCTGATAGCTACTGGAGGCGTAAGTTATCCTAAAACCGGATCGGTTGGTGACGGTCAGGAGTGGGCAAAAAAAATGGGTCATACCGTACTTCCCTACCGGCCGGGACTGGCTGGATTTGAGGTAGATCCCTCCGTTCTTAAAAATCGCATTGGAAAAGTTTATGAAAAGGTTTCGGTCAATGTGCTAGAAAAAGGAGTAAAGGTTGCCGAAACTCGCGGGGTTTATGAAATCGAAAAATGGGGTATCGGAGGTACCGCAATTACTGATGCCAGTCGTATTATTTCCCGACGAAAACTCAAGGATGTTGTCCTGCGGATAAATCTCATAGATGGCCAAAGCGAAGAAATCCGCCCTCTGCGGATGCGTTCAGTAAAAGAAGCCATGGTCACCATCGGCGGTGTTGCATTGAATGAAATCGATCCCCGCACCATGGAATCAAAAAAGATTTCCGGTCTTTATTTTGCCGGGGAGGTGATGGATGTGGACGGTCCGACCGGCGGGTATAATCTGCAGACCGCGTTTTCTACCGCCCGCCTAGCTGTTGAGGCGATTGGAAAACGGTGCGGAAAGAAGGGATATTCACTCCTACTCCGTCCCGAACCCCCACGCAAACACATTGGCAAACCTACTCAAAAGCATCGACGACGCTGAAATCCGTCATATTTTAACCACAAAAAATACAAGAATCGCTATAACGGAAACAAAATACATACGAACTTATTTTTGAGCACTTTATGCCGCTGGGGGCAGAATAGATTTTCTGTATCCCTGCAGGTAAATCCCTGTTTTATGCATGGACAATAAGCAGTCAGTCTGTATGGTGCGACTTCAATTTAACTGCCAACAGAAAGGTAATTTAATGATAGAAAACGGACAGAAAGTGAAAATTCACTACACCGGAACACTGGATGACGGAAACCAGTTTGACTCTTCTGTAGGACGTGATCCGCTGGAGTTCGAAATGGGAGCCGGCATGGTTATTCCAGGATTCGAAAAAGGCGTTGCAGACATGACTGTAGGTGAAAAGAAAACGATCAATATTCCTGCGGCTGAAGCCTATGGGGAAAAGCGTGACGAGATGATTATGGACTTTGAGCGCTCCCAGCTGCCTGAAGGTCTGAAGCCGGAAATCGGCATGGGTCTTCAGATGCAGGGGCCTCAGGGTCAGCCGATTCCTGTACAGATCACTGCAGTAGCTGAAACCACTATCACTATTGATGCCAACCACCCTTTGGCCGGCCAGAATCTCAACTTTGAGTTGGAGCTGGTTGAGATTAATTAAAGTGCCTGCAATCTGTGGAACCGCCGCTTCTCACCCCTCCCTACTGTGAACCGCCGCCTAGCGACCTGGTTCCGATGCTAGTGATTGGAGCGGTCTTTCTTGCCACCGGATGGTTAATCCGGCGTTTTAAGAGTCGATAATAATAATAATAATAATAAAGCGGTCAAATGACCGCTTTATTTATTTAAAACACTCGGAGACCCACCAAGCAAAATAGTCACAAATATTTTATATACAATACCTTATAAATATCTTTTCATCTCAAAAATTAGTCCTACAATGACCCCGTCATCCGCGAGGAGAAATACACAGGCCGGAGGTTAAAAATGAAACACAGGACTGTCGTAATAAGGTCGGAAAACAATACCGATCCTAAAAAAAACCTCCACCCTCAACCCAAACGGAAGCATCGGATTAAAAGGTTCGCTGCATCCAGCATATGCATCCTTTCAGGCTATATGCCTCCTCCTGTTTCAACCGCACGTTTTGATCCAATACTTCCTGAAGAGCAACAAGCAGACCCTAAGGACGATTATAATTCCCTTCTGAAAATAATCCCTAACAGATCACTTGTATTTTCAGGACCGGAAGACGGCCCCTTTAGCGCAAAACAAAACACCTTTACTCTGGAAAATCTAAGCACAACTGATTCTGTCAACTGGCAAGCCACACCCTCTCATTCATGGGTTAATGCTGCTCCATCCTCCGGCACACTTAGTACCTCCCTGTCGACCAACTTGACAGTTTCAATCAGCTCTTCCGCGCCATCATTATCCGCAGGCCATTATAGGGCCACTATAGACTTCAGCAATACCTCTAATGACTATGTCCAAACCAGAGATATTGATTTATGGGTGGTCGCTCCACCAATAATACCCTGTTCTCCAATCCCTGAAAATTTCTCAACTAATATTCCCGTGGATAAATGGTTAATATGGGATTTAAAAACCGCAAGTAATTTGATGTCTGACAATAAAACAAGCTTAGCACCACCAAAGGCGGCTGATAAAATTTATTGGACAGATGTGGTATCTAACAAGTTGGAACGAGCGAATATAGACGGATCGGAACGATTCCTGACACTGATACATACCAACATCATCGCATGCGCCTACGAAACAAACTATAAAGAGTTCTATTACTCCGATAACACAAAGCTTTACAGGGCAAGTGAAAACTTTATCCATATTAATGAGTTATTTACTGATCGTCACTCTATCCTAGATATCTCATTCGACTCAAAAAACAGGAAAATTTACTGGGCAGAGTGGAGTCGGGGTATTTTTTGTTCAAACCTAGACGGGACAGAATTACAAGTTATTAAACAAAATGATA